>NZ_JAVDXX010000001.1:1270200-1587750 GCF_031458175.1 Pseudoglutamicibacter albus
AACCATGTGGTTCCTAGCCCCTCAACAGTTAACCGCTGTGCTCGGCGCTGCTCGCCGCGGCGCTGTTTACCATGGCTTTCACCGTGGCTGTTCGCCGTAGAACAGCTCCTCGAAGACTTGCCGGGCCCGCCGCGCAACACGTAGCCACGCTTCTTCCAGTTCAGGCCCGGCGTCTTTGCCCCAGCCGATCCACGTCGCTACTGCAGAGATCTCCGAGCGGCTCGAGGGGAAAGAGTCCGAGGCCCGGCCCGTGCATGCCATGTTGGCAGCACGCACGTCAGTCGCTAACTTCCAGGCGGTCTCGAGGCTCTCGGCGTCCTCTTGGCTGATGAGCCCGGCCTGATGGCCTGCACGCAACGCCTCCAACGTGTTCGTGGTCTGTAAGCCCGGGTAGCGTTTAGCGAAACGTAGCTGCATCGACTGAACCAGCCACTCGACATCGCTCAAACCGCCTGGCCCCAACTTCACGTGCCGGCGTGGATTCACTCCGCGCGGCAACCGCTCTCCCTCAACACGTGCTTTGACTCGCCGGATCTCCTGGAGTTCCTTTTCTGAGAGGCCGTGCTGATACCGCACCGGGTCGATCAGTTCAACGAACTTAGCTCCAACTTCCTCATCGCCTGCGAACGGGCGGGCACGCAACAAAGCCTGCCGTTCCCAGGTTTCTGCCCACTTCTCGTAATAGTCGGCATAGGAGTCCAGCGAGCGCACGAGCGGACCGTTTTTACCTTCAGGGCGTAGATCGACGTCGATCTTCAGCCGGTGCTCTGCCAGGATCGGTGGCGTCAACGAACCCGAAAGCAGATGCCCCAAAGCTGAAGCCATACGGTTGGCCTGTTGTTTAGCCGCCTCAGGGTCACCCCCCTCGACAGGCTCGTACACGTACATCGCATCCAGGTCAGAGCCGTAACCGATCTCCGCGCCACCTTGCCGGCCCATCGCAATCACTGCGAACTGAGCGAGTTCGCCATGCTCGGCTACCTCTTGCCGCCGAGCAACATGCCAAGCCCCCATCACGGCGGCCTGATCCACGTTTGACAGCGCCCTGCCTAATTCTTCAACGTCGATCAGCCCAGAACCGTGAGCCAAAGCAACACGCAACAACTCCCGCCGCCGCGCAGTCCTCACCAACTGCATACCGCCATCGGCGGCGTCCTCATGCCTATCCAGCTTGGCTGAAACCTGCTTCCACAACCGCTCCCAGCTACGCGGTTGCAAATCAGAGTCGTTGCCGAGCCACGCGGTCGCCTCCGGCGATACCTCCAACAGATCCACAACCATCCGCGACGTCGACAAGATGCGGCACAACCGTTCCGCACCCGCCGGGGAGTCACGCAGCATAGACATGAACCACGGGGTTGAGCCCAACGCGTCAGAAAGCCGCCGGAAACCAAGCAGGCCGGCATCCGGGCTCACGCCATCGGCAAACCATTCCAACATGACCGGCAGCAAGTGCCGTTGCAGTGCTGCGGTACGCGAGATCCCGCCGGTCAGCGCTTCGATGTGGCGCATCGCTTGCTTCGGATCCGCATAGCCCAAAACCTTCAGACGCGCTTGAGCGGCCCCCGGGGTGAGCCGCACTTCATCATCCTGTAGGCCGGCGGCTGCGGCCAGCAACGGCCTGAAGAAAATCTTCTGATGCAGGCCACGGACACGTGCTTTGATCTTCCGCCACGCCGTCAGCATGTTCTCGGCAGTCACAACCTGCCGCTCATCAGGCGAGGCGACACCGCGGGCGAGCGCCCTCTGCTCGGCCTCCGATTTCGGCATCGCGTGTGTACGCCGCAACCGAACCAGCTGAATCCGGTGCTCCAAGCTACGCAAATACCTGTAGTCCGCGCTGAACTGGCGGGCATCATCGCGCGAGATATAGGCAGCGCTTGCTAACGCATCGAGCGCCTCCAACGTGCCACGCACCCGTAACCCCTCGTCCACGCGGCCATGCACAAGCTGCAGCAGCTGCACCGTGAACTCGACGTCACGCAGCCCGCCCGGTCCGAGCTTGATCTGCCTCTCAACCTCGGCTTGCGGAATGTTATCTGTGACTCGCTGGCGCATCTTCTGCACTGCTTCAACAAAGCCGTCGCGGCGAGAGGCTTCCCACACCATCGGCCAGATCGCCTCGATGTACTCGTCTCCGAGCGCGGTATCGCCTGCAATCGGCCGGGCTTTCAGCAGCGCCTGGAACTCCCAGTGCTCCGCCCAGCGCTTGTAGTAGTTCAGGTGCGAGGCCAGCGTGCGTGACATCGCGCCGTCTTGACCCTCAGGCCGAAGGTTGGCATCCAGCTCCCATAACGCAGGTTCCTTGCCGGTGGAACCCACGATGTGTCCCATCGCCTTCGTGAGGTTAGCCGCGATGTCCTCGGCGCGTTCAACGGCCTGCGTCTCAGCGCCTTCCTTTACCGAATGCACATAGATGACATCAACGTCAGAGACGTAGTTCAATTCTCTCGCGCCGCATTTACCCATCCCGATCACGGCCAACCGCACCTGGGTCACATCGGTGTCCGGATACGTGTCAGCCACGTGCCGGTAGGCGATCGCAAGCGCCCCGTCAACGGCCGCGGCCGCGAGGTCTGCAAGTTCAGCCGCAACCATCCGCACCGACTCTGCGGCGTCATCGGCGCACACGTCTTTCATCGCGGTGTCCAGAAGCTCCGCTCGATACGCCACGCGCAGTGCTGCGACGGTGGCGTCGTCGGCTACAGCGGCGATCGGAACATCGGATTGCGGGTCAGCGCCGACGGCGGTGAGCATCTTGGCGCGCAACCCACTGGGATCCGATGGCTCGTATTCACTTGGCCGGGCAATACTGAACGCTTCGGCTTGGTCGGGGTGGCGCAGCACGAAGTCGATGAGTGCCTCTGAGGCGCCAGCGAGCATGAACAGAGGCTGATTCCGTTGCGGATCTTCCACTGTCTCTGCCAGCGAGGGCACCCGCTCAAGTAACCGGATCACGTTCAGCAAGGCCATGTCCGGGTCAGCGGTAGCCCGTAGCGCTTCAAGCACCCTCACGTGATCGATATTCGTGAGCTCTTTAGACCTCAACAGTGCCCGCGCACGCTTCGAATCGTTGAATCCGGCGGCGCGAACCGCGCGGTCAATGGTAGAAGAGTCAATGCCGGGAGAGTCAACGGTCGACGAGCCAATCGCGGGAGAGGCAACGCTGGATGCCTCGACGGTGGATGGATGTTTATCCTCTTGTGGATGGGTCATGGATTCTTCTACAGCATCCCCAAGTAACGGCGCAGTTCAAACGGGGAAATGTCTTGGCGGTATTCGTCCCATTCGGCTCGTTTATTGCGCAGCAGCGCATCGAAAACCCACTCGCCCAGGATGTCAGCAACCAGCTCGGAATTCTCCATCACGTGGATCGCTTCATGCAGCGTGGAGGGCAACGGATCCAAGCCAAGCACGCGGCGTTCTCGGCTTGTGAGCGAGAAAATGTCTTCCTCGGTTGGGTCGCCGAGGTCGTATCGATCGCGGATACCTTTGAGTCCAGCACCCAGGATGCATGCGTAGGCCAGATACGGGTTCGCGGCCGAATCGATGCCGCGGTACTCGACGCGGGCGGATTGGCCCTTGTCTGGCTTATACAGCGGGACGCGCACGAGGGCGGAGCGGTTGTTGTGGCCCCACGAGATGTGGCTTGGCGCTTCTCCCCCGCCCCACAAGCGTTTATAGGAGTTCACAAACTGGTTGGTGACCGCAGTGAATTCCGGCGCGTGAGTTAATACGCCGGCGATGAACTGGCGTGCCGTGGTGGAGAGTTGATATTCCCGGCCACCTTCAAAGAATGCGTTACGTTCACCCTCAAACAACGAAAAATGGGTGTGCATACCGGAACCGGGGTGTTGTGAGAACGGTTTAGGCATGAACGTCGCATAGATACCTTGCAGTAGCGCGACTTCTTTAATGATGGTGCGGAAGGTCATGAGGTTATCCGCGGTGGTCAGCACATCGGTGTAGCGCAGGTCGATCTCGTTTTGTCCCGGCCCCGATTCGTGGTGGGAGAACTCAACGGAAATACCGACTTCTTCGAGCGTGGTCACGGCCTTGCGGCGGAAGTCTTGTGCGATGCCGCCGGCAACGTGGTCGAAGTAGCTCGCCGAATCGACCGGTTGAGGATGCCCGTTGGCGTCCATCTCATCGCTGCGCAGCAGGTAGAACTCGACTTCCGGATGCGTATAGCACGTGAACCCCATGTCTGCGGCCTCTTCAACCTGTCGCTTCAAGACGTGGCGCGGATCCGCCAACGATGGCTCGCCATCGGGGGTCAAGATGTCACAGAACATGCGGGAGGTCGGCTCGATGTTGCCTCTCCACGGCAACAATTGAAACGTTGTAGCGTCCGGTTGCAGGAGCATATCGGACTCAAAAATCCGGGAAAGCCCTTCGATCGAAGAACCGTCGAAACCCAGCCCTTCACGAAACGCGCCTTCGACCTCCGCTGGGGCGAGCGCTACAGATTTAAGCGAGCCCACAACGTCGGTAAACCACAACCTGACGAATCGGACATCGCGCTCCTCAATGGTTCTGAGGACGAAGTCTTGCTGACGGTTCACTCAATGCTCCTTCATTGCATGCCTGCTGCCGTGGCTGGCTTTCTAGGGTCTTCCCGGGCTTCGCGGACCTAGCGGGCTATTTCGCGGGTCTGGCTCCCCATTACTAGTCTTCGTCTTCTTCGTCCCATTCGCGAGTGCGTTCTGCCGCGATCTCGTAGGCGCGTGATGCTTCTTCCGCGCTACGGTAGGGGCCCATCCGCTGGGACCCGATGGACTGCGGGCCTTTCTCCACCTCACCGGTTGAGGTGTTGAACCAGTATTCGCCTTCCGGTGCGTTCTGTGTCATGATCTTCCCCTTCTCTTATGAGCCGCGCGGCCCCTTCCGGGACCACTTCACCGCAACATGGTTGATGCCGCGGCCTTGACCTTCCCTCTTCACATTACGCGGTTCTGCCCCACAGGTGGGTCCTAAACTGGTGACATGACTGATTCTTCTGCTGCACCGTCTTCGTCCGCTTCCTCCTCGCGCGCAACCGCGCCCATCGGGAATCTGACGAAAGGCCGGGTTTCTGCGCTCCGAAAGGTCCCAGGGAACATTCAGCGCCCTCCCTACGTGGGTAAGCCGGGGCCTGAAACCTGGGACGGCGGAGATGTTTATTCCCCGGAGGAAGTCGAACGGATTCGCGCGGCGGGCCGTATTGCCGCTGATGCCCTGCAACTGATCGGTGAGACGGTCAAGCCTGGCATGACCACGGATGAGGTCGATGCGATCGGTCACGAGTTCCTCATCAAGAACGGCGCGTACCCTTCAACGCTTGAATATCAGGGCTTCCCTAAGTCCACGTGCACCTCGCTCAACGAGGTTATTTGTCACGGCATCCCTGATGACACGGTCATCCAGGACGGTGACATCATCAACGTGGACATCACCGCATATAAAGACGGCATGCACGGCGACACCAACGCGACATTCCTTGTGGGAGATGTGGATCAGGAATCCCGCGACCTCGTTGAGCGCACACGCGAGGCCATGATGCGCGGTATTCGCGCGGTCAAGCCGGGGCGCCAGATCAATGTGATCGGCCGGACCATCGAGGTCTATGCCAAGCGGTTCGGGTTAGCTGTGATCCGGGACTTCACCGGCCACGGTGTAGGTGGCGCGTTCCACTCCGGACTGATTGTTCCGCATTACGATGCCGCACCCGCTTATGACACGGAGATGGTGCCTGGCATGGTTATCACGATCGAGCCGATGCTGGCGCTCGGTACGCACCGCTGGCAACAATGGGATGACGGCTGGACCGTGGTGACAGCCGACCGTAAACGCACAGCCCAGTTTGAACACACGCTGGTTGTTACCGAAGACGGCGCCGATATCCTCACGCTACCGACGCCGTAGTTCGGCCGTGTTTTAGGGAGCCGTGTTTTAAGAGAGCCGGCGGCGGTTCGGGCTTCCCCTCCCGAACCACCGCCGGAGATTTATGTGGCGGAGAGCGTACGTTGATGTGGAGGCAACGTTGTCTCTGGGTTTTCCCGCAACGCTTTGATCGCGTCTTCAAAATCTTCGAGGGTTTCAAAGCCTTGATACACGGATGCAAACCGCAGGTAGGCGACCTGATCGAGCCGGCGTAGCGGGCGAAGGATCGCAAGACCTACATGGTGCGCATCGACTTCCGCCCGGCCTTCCGCACGTATTGTCTCTTCGACTTCTTGGGCGAGCATCGCCAGGTCGTCTTCCGATACTGGCCGGCCTTGGCAGGCTTTCGAAACACCAGAGACGATCTTGGCGCGGCTGAAAGGTTCAGCAACCCCTGAGCGTTTCACAACCGAAAGGCTCGCGGTCTCTACCGTGGTGAAGCGGCGCCCACACGAACTGCATTGGCGGCGACGACGAATCGAATAGCCGTCTTCGGTTGCGCGGGAGTCAACAACACGCGATTCAGCATGCCTGCAGAACGGACAAAACACGCGGCTGACCTCCCTTCACAACAGTGCTCAGGCTGTCACCTCAACGGTCTGCACAGTCCAGACACTCGTTTCACACACGCAACGTGCATCACAATCATAACCGGCATTACGTGAATCACCAACATGTAATTACTACATCTAGTAATCCGCTACAAACACACCCACGGGACTTAGGGTTCTCATAGCGAAGCTGTTGGGGGTCACTGAGCTCCACCGCGGGCCCAGCGCTTCTCTATCGCTACTCAGAGCTCGCGGGCCGTGACAGCTTCGCCGTGTGCCGGTAGATCTTCTGCGGAAGAGAGCGCCAGAACATGCTCGGCCACTTCAGCAAGTCCTGCACGGTCATAGCGAATCTCTTGAATGGCCTTGAGGAAGGTCGTGACGTTCAGCCCGGACGCGTGACGAGCCGTCCCCATGGTTGGTAGAACGTGGTTGGAACCGGCCGCGTAATCCCCGAGGCTCACCGGCGAATAGGTTCCCAAGAACACCGCACCAGCCTGAGTGATGAGTGCGGCGTCTGCTTCTGGGTCTTCTGTAAGCAGTTCAAGGTGCTCGGCGGCATAGTGATTCGCGGCAGCGATCGCCGCATCGTGGTCATCCACAAGCACGATGCCGGACTGTGGGCCGGAGAGCGCCGTCAACACACGCTCGGCGTGCTTTGTTTTTTGCGCTCGTTCTCGCGTCTCGGTGCGGAATACATCCACCAGCTGCGGATCCCACGTGATGATGACGCTGGCCGCGTTCGGATCATGCTCAGCCTGGGAGATCGCATCAGCTGCAACGATCTTCGGATCGGCGGAGGCGTCCGCGACGATCGCGATCTCGGTCGGGCCGGCCTCAGAATCGATACCGACCTCGCCTTTGACCATCGCTTTCGCAGTCGCGACGAAAACATTGCCCGGCCCGGTGATCAAATCGACCGGCTCGAGCGGAGCATCCAGACCGGCGTCGGCCTCAGCTTCTAGGCCATAAGCCAACACACCGATCGCTTGCGCGCCACCCACCGCATACACTTCCTGGATCCCTAGAAGCTGCGCGGCAGCAAGAATCGTGGGGTGCGGCAACCCCGTTCCGTCTTTAGCCGGCGGGCTCACGAGCGCGATCGAACCAACACCTGCCTCTTGCGCAGGCACCACATTCATGACAACCGAGGACGGATAGACCGCCAAACCACCTGGAACATAGAGCCCGACGCGCTGCACCGGCTCCCACCGCATCGTGACACTCGCGCCAGGGCCAAAGTTGGTTGTGGTCGGGCCCGGCTTGTGATCAGCGGCGAACGTGCGGGCGCGCTCGATCGCGACCTCGAGACCGCGGCGGACTTTCTCATCGAGTCCAGCCAACGCGTTTGCCATCGCCTCAGCTGGAACGCGAAGGGAAGGCACGGCGACCCCATCGAACTGTTCGGTCAGTGCCGTGACAGCTGTAGCGCCGCCTTCGCGCACCATCTTGAGGATGTTTTCGACAACGCTCTGATGCTCCATGCTCGTGCTGGCCTCCAAACGGGGCAGGCCAGCGCGGATGCCGGCATCATCGGCTCCACGCAGATCGATCAGTGGGAGGACATCAGTTTCTTCTACGTTGCTCACCCTCCCAGTCTAGGAGCCGAAGCATGCGGTGCGCCCATGTGTCACACCGTGTGACACTTCCGCTGAGCTAGATGAGACAGTCCGGCCCTAGGAGCACCTTGAGGTCGCCGAACAGTGCTGCGTTCGGGGTGACCTTGTATTGGGAACCCAACCGCATCGTTTCAATCGTGGCGCTACCGATGAGTTTGACCCGCACTTCGGATTTACCGGGGTGGGTTCGCAGGACGTCACCGAGTTGGCGGATCACCGGCTCGGTGGCCTGGTGTGTTGGGATCTGAACCAGCAAAGGGCCTGAGCCGCCGTCAGCGGTGATGTCTGGGATCTTGAGCTCTTGCGCAGAGATCGAGATCGCCCCGTCATCGCGGCGCTGGAAGCGGCCCTTGACGGTCACGATGAGGTCCTCTGCCAACAAGGTCGCGATCGGCTGGTACGCCTGCCCAAAGAACATGACCTCGATCGAACCCGAGAGGTCTTCAATCTCACATTTGGCGTACGGGTTGCCCGAGTTCTTCGCAACACGCCGCTCAAGGTTGGTGATCATCCCGGCGATCGTGATGGTGTGCCCGTCTTGCGGGCCACGGTCGGAGACCACGGTTGCGATCGGCATGTCAGCGAGCCTGCCGAGCGCATCCCCCAGCCCCTGCAGCGGGTGGTCGGATACGTAGAGGCCCAACATTTCACGCTCGAGGCTGAGCTTTTCCTTCTTATCCCATTCAGGAATGTCAGGGATTTCAACATCGAGCGCGTTCGCCAGGCTCTCATCCCCGGACATGCTGAATAAGTCGAATTGATGTGCGGCCTCGTGGCGTTTGAGCGCCATCGCTTGATCCACAGCATCTTCGTGGATAGCGGTCAATGCACGGCGATGGTGGCCGAGGTCGTCAAAAGCGCCTGCTTTGATGAGGGATTCGATGGTGCGCTTGTTGAGCGCTTGCGGGCCGACTTTGTTGAGGAAATCGGAGAAGGACTCGAAACGTCCCTTTTCTTCGCGGGCCTCCACGATGGCTTCCACAACGTGGCTACCGACGTTACGGACCGCACCGAGCCCGAAGCGGATGTCACTTCCGACTGGGGCGAAGTTATTTTGGGATTCATTGACGTCAGGCTGCAGAACCTTGATGCCCATCCGGTGGCATTCGTTGAGGTAGAGCGCCATCTTGTCTTTATCTGTACCGACCGAGGTCAACAGCGCGGCCATGTATTCGGCCGGATAGTTGGCTTTGAAGTAGGCGGTCCAATAGGACACGAGTCCGTAGGCGGCGGAGTGCGCTTTGTTGAACGCATAGTCAGAGAACGGGAGCAGGATGTTCCACAGCGAGGTGATCGCCTCCTCGGAGAAGCCACGTTCGACCATGCCGTCATGGAATCCCTGATACTGGCGATCCAACTCTTCTTTCTTCTTTTTACCCATCGCACGCCGCAAGAGGTCTGCCTGGCCCAGCGAATAGCCTGCGACTTTCTGCGCGATCGCCATAACCTGTTCCTGGTAGACGATCAAACCGTAGGTGGTATCCAGGATTTCTGCGAGCGGTTCAGCCAGTTCCGGGTGGATCGGGGTGATCTCCTGCTGCCCGTTTTTACGCAACGCATAATTCGTGTGGGAGTTAGCGCCCATCGGGCCTGGACGGTACAGCGCGATGACCGCGGAAATGTCTTCGAAGTTGTCTGGACGCATGAGGCGCAGCAGAGAGCGCATCGGCCCGCCATCGAGCTGGAAAACACCGAGTGTGTCGCCTCGAGCCAGCAGCTCATAGGCCGCCTTGTTGTGGGTGTCGAGCCGTTCAAGGTCCGGGACCTCTCCCCCGTTGAGGCGGATGTTCTCCATCGCATCAGAGATGATCGTGAGGTTACGCAGACCCAAGAAGTCCATCTTGATCAGGCCGAGGGATTCACAAATCGGGTAGTCCCACTGCGTGATGACCTGTCCGTCTTGGAGGCGACGCATGATCGGCACAACATCGATGATCGGTTCCGAAGACATGATGACCCCGGCCGCGTGCACACCCCACTGGCGTTTGAGGCCTTCCAAGCCTTTCGCGGTTTCGAAAACCTTGCGGGCTTCCGGGTCAGATTCGAGCAGTTCGCGGAATTCGCCGGCCTCGCCGTAGCGCGCGGCATCTGGGTTCTCTACGTCCCACAGCGAAATGTCTTTAGCCATCACCGCTGGCGGCAAAGCCTTAGTCAGGGTCTCGCCCATCGCGAACGGGTGACCCAGCACGCGGGAGGCATCCTTGAGTGCCTGCTTTGTTTTGATCGAACCGTAGGTCACGATCATCGAGACCTTATCGGCACCGTATTTTTCGATCACATACTGGATGGTTTCGCCGCGGCGGCGATCGTCAAAGTCGACGTCGAAGTCCGGCATCGAGACACGTTCTGGGTTGAGGAAACGCTCAAAGATCAAGCCGTGCTCAAGCGGGTCCAGGTCAGTAATACGCAACGCGTAAGCGACCATCGAGCCCGCACCCGAACCACGCCCAGGCCCCACACGGATGTCGTGGTCCTTGGACCAGTTGATGAAGTCCGCGACCACCAGGAAGTAGCCGGGGAAACCCATACGCTCGATAATCCCGAGCTCGTATTCGGCCTGCTTCTGGGATTCTTCCGGAACTCCATCCGGATAACGGTAGTGCAGGCCGCGCTGAACCTCCTTGACCAGCCACGTGTGCTCCGTCTCCCCTTCCGGGACCGGGAACTGTGGCATGTATTTGCCGATCGATGGCTCAAAATCGACCTTGCACCGTTCAGCGATCATCAGCGTGTTATCGCACGCTTCAGGCAGCTCGCTGAAAAGCTCACGCATTTCACGCGGTGACTTCAAGTAGTAGCTGGAACCGTTGAACGCGAAACGTTTACCGCCCTGATCATACGAGGGCTCCAACAGGGTTGAGCCGGACTGGATCGCCAAGAGCGCTTCGTGTGCTTTCGCGTCTTCTTCGTGCGTGTAGTGAAGGTCGTTAGTCGCAACCAGCGGCAGGTTGAGGTCTTTAGCTAGACGCATCAGATCGCCACGCACGCGGTGCTCGATTTCGAGCTCGTGGTCCATGAGCTCGAGGAAATAATTCCCCTCACCGAAAATGTCTTTGTACTCCCCGGCCGCACGCAGCGCCTCATCGTATTGACCCAGCCGCAAGCGAGTCTGAATCTCACCCGATGGGCAACCCGTTGTTGCGATAACACCCTTGGAGTATTGGGAGATCAGTTCACGGTCCAGGCGCGGCCAACGCGAGAAAACCTGATCCAGCGACGCCTTCGAGACCGCCTTGTTGAGGTTGTACCAGCCTTCGTTATTCTCCGCCCACAGCGTCATGTGGGTATAAGCGCCACCACCGGAGACGTCATCGCCCTTTTGATCACGCGTACCCCACTGCACACGCGTGCGGTCGCTACGTGCAGTACCTGGAGTCACATACGCTTCAACACCCAAGATGGGGTTGATGCCTTTGTCTTTAGCCTTCCGATAGAAATCGTAGGCACCGAAAAGATAGCCGTGATCGGTGATCGCCATCGAATCCATGCCCAACCGTTGGGCTTCATCGAAAAGATCAGTAACACGGGCCGCACCATCCAACATCGAATATTCGGTGTGGGTGTGCAGGTGAACAAAACCATCGTCAAGACTTCCAGCCACACCACCATGGTAGCCAGCACTACGGCCCTTACCGGGGACGGCTCGGCATCAACCCACAAGTATCACCGAACAGTGTGGCGCGGCTCCCCTAGCGCTGTTCCTTCTACGCTCTGTTTCTTCTACGCGGCGTTCACTCTTCACGCAGAAGCTCGAGTGCATCCACAAGATCCTGCGGATACGGGGCATCCAGGTACATCTCTTCCCCGGTGACTGGATGTGTGAAACCTAACTCTTTGGCGTGCAGCCACTGGCGCGTCAGGCCCAGTTTTGCCGCCACGGTCGGGTCAGCTCCGTACTGCTGATCCCCCACGAGTGGGTGGCCCATCGCGGAGAAATGCACACGGATCTGGTGGGTGCGCCCAGTCTCAAGTTTGACCCGCAACAGCGAGGCGATCCCGAATGCCTCTTCAAGCTTGTAATGGGTCACGGCGTTGCGGCCATCCGTGACTACAGCGAAACGCCACGTCGCGTTCGGGTGCCGGCCAATCGGTGCATCGATGGTGCCTTCCATCGGATCAGGTAGCCCTTGGACCACGGCGTGATAGATCTTGGTCGGCGTGCGGTCTTTGAACGCTTGCTTGAGCCCGGCATAGGCGGGTTCGGATTTCGCAACAACCATGAGCCCCGATGTGCCCACATCGAGGCGCTGTACGATACCGGCACGCTCTTGCGCTCCTGAAGTTGCGATCGCAATACCCTGGCGTGCCAGCTGTCCCGTGACAGTCGGCCCCGCCCATCCCGGGGAGGGGTGCGCGGCGACCCCGACCGGTTTGTTGATCACCACAAGGTCGGCGTCTTGATACACAATCGGGATGTCCTGCACGGGTTCCTCCACTTCTTCAGCCGCTTCGATCCTCACCGTAATCTCAGAACCGGCGTCCGGGCGCATCGACTTCAAGCCACGCTGCCCATCCACGCTCACCTGTCCGTCTTGGATCATCTGAGCCGCGAGCGTTCGCGAGACGTCTGCGGCTTTAGCGACCACCACATCGAGCCGTTGTCCCGTACCTGCCACCGTGATGATGCGCGCATCAGATTCGTAACTCACGCGTCCTCCTGAGCGACTGTTTCCCCGCGTTCGCTGGGGCTTGCTCCGCTGGAGCTTCCCCCGCTAGAGCTGCTTTCGCTCAAGCTCTGTTCTTTCAGCTCCTTCAACGGCACGTTGCACCAGATCAACAACACGATCGCGACCACGCTGCATGTGATCAGGGAGTCTGCGATGTTGAAGATCGCGAAATTGCCAACCGAAATGAAGTCCACCACGTGGCCGTGTCCGAAAGCTGGTGGGCGGAAAAGCCGGTCCGTCAGGTTACCGAGCGTTCCGGCGAGCAACGAAGCAAGAGCGATGGTCCACAAACGCGAGCGTGTCTTGAACAACGTGATCACTACCGCCACGGAAACCACCGCCATGAAGACGGTGAAGACCCATGTGAAGTCCTCACCCATCGAAAACGCCGCACCCGGGTTCCGGATCGAATACCACTTAAACCACGGCTCGATGACCCAACGGATCTCGCCGATTCTCATCTGCGTTTCAACCCAATACTTGGTCAGCTGATCAAAGCCGTAACCGATCACCAGAATGATGCCCGCGATGATCGCGAGACCTCCACGGGATGCGGTGCTCTTCGACGTTGTCATAGGTACCCTTCTGGTGCCGGAAATCAAATGGATTCAAAAGCTCGATAGTTATAGAGCTACAGCCACAGGTATAAGGCTACAGATACAGTTCAAGGCGGTGACCCTGATCAGGGTCACCGCCTTGAAGCTGGCTTAGAACTAGATCAGAACAGTGTCCTTAGAACTGTGCCGATGCTGAGAACTGTCGTGCCGATGTTTAGATCTGTGCCGAGATTGGGGTCTGGCCGTCAAGATCAGATAGCTGGTCTGCGATGTAGTTACGCAGACGGCCGCGGTAATCGGCTTCGAAGGCCTTGAGGTCTTCGATCTCGTCTTCGAGCATGCTCTTCTTCTGTGCAAGATCATCGAGCGTGCGACGCTTGGTTTCTTCGGCGTCGTCGGTGGTCTTCTTAGCTGCTGCTTCAGCGTCAGAGACAAGCGACTGCGCCTGAGCCTGTGCCTCGGAAACGATGCGATCGCGTTCCTGAGCGCCCTGGTTGACGTATTCGTCGTGGAGGCGCTGGGCCATCTGCAGAACGCCTGCGGCCTCGTCTGCGGTGCCACCGCCAGACGTAGATACCGGGAACGTTGCCTCGGTTGCCGCAGAGACTGGCATGACAGGCTCTGGAACATCGTGGTCTGCGGTCTCCGAGGTTGCGGAGACTGGTGCAGGAACAACGTTTCCTTCCTGGCATTCAGCCAGCTGGCGGCGCAGCTCGGCGTTCTCATCATTCAGGCGACGAAGTTCTTCTACAACCTCATCCAGGAAGTCATCGACTTCGTCCTGGTCGTAGCCTTCACGGAACTTCGTTGGCTGGAAGCGTTTGTTGACTACATCATCCGGCGTGAGGGCCATCTGATCTCCTCGATTACTCGGGTACGGTCACCAGCGATACTTTCGCCAGTCACGATGAATAAAGACTTAGAAACGCCTGTGCTGCGGATCAGCTCGACGCTTGCTTGATAACAACTATATAACGATTTTCGCTTTTTTGCGATGTTGACCGCTATTAGCGTCACAGCCTACACAAATCCTACACCCATTTGGAACACAAGTCCCTTCACAATGGACACCACGAAGAACACGAGAATGAACGAAAGGTCCAGCTGGACGCCGCCGAAATTCACCGGAGGCATCGCCTTGCGAACCCACCCGAGCAGGGGTTCTGTGGTGCGGTTGACAGTGCTCGCGAATACAAGAGCGGCGCCCCGCGGGCGCCAGTCACGAACAAAAGAGTCGATGAAACTCACGACAATGCGCGCCATTAGCAGATACATAAACACGCTCAACGCCAGATAAATCACGCCAAAGATCACGCCGATTGCCTCCGATTATCTTTCGATCTCGTCCCTTGCGAGCCGTATCGCCCCACAAGCGCCACTGCGTAGCCACCGAGCGATTCGGCGGCTACTGACAAAATCGGTAGCTACCGAACAAGTCAGTAGCTACCGAGAAAGGTGAAACTTAGCTTTGGTTGAAAAACGCTGACTGGCTATCCCCAGTGAGTTCTTCACCCAAAATTTCAACGCCATGCGGAGTGAGCAAGAAGACCTTATTGGTTACACGCTCAATATTGCCGCGTAGAGCGAACACGAGTCCAGCCGAGAAATCAACAAGACGCTTGGCCTCAGACTCCCCCATGTCAGTGACGTTCATGATCACCGGAATACCATCACGGAAGCTCTCACCGATCGTCTTGGCATCGTTGTAAGAGCGCGGGTGAACAGTCGTAATCTGACGCAACTCAGTGTCCTCCTCCGGCGCGGACGCCGCGCGCTTGATGGGCGTCACCGGAGCGCGGAATTCTTCCGCAGCTTTCGGCGCCGTCTCGGGCTGTGCAACTTCTACCAGTTGCGGTTTAGCCGGTTCTGGCTTCACCTCTACTGGCTTGGATTTTACCTCTTGGCGCACCTGCTCCGAAACGGCGGGCTTAACGGTCTTCGCCGGCTCAGGACGCTTGAGGTCTTCATCCTCCGCCTCAGCCAGGCCTAGGTAGATCATGGTTTTGCGGAGGGCTCCTGCCATCGGATTCTCCTTAAGTAGATGCGTAGGTGCCTATGAAATTCAGGCACCTTTCAAAGCTAACGCACAGGTGAGCGAGAACCCAGCACATCCGACCCGATGCGTAGGTGTGTCGCCCCTGCAAAAATTGCTTGCTCTAGATCATGACTCATACCGGCCGAGATTCCACTCGCATCCGGGTGTGTTTCTTGAATTCGATGGGCCAGTTCACCTATCCGCTGAAAAGCTATCTCTGGCGCCTCATCTAGGGGTGCAACAGTCATAACACCACGCAACTGAAGACCCGGATTTTCAGCGATACTGTCGGCCAATTCGGGCGCATTATTAATACTTACGCCGCCGCGGCCATCATCGGGCTGGTCCTTCCGCACATCGACCTGAACGTAGCAACCAAGCGGTTCGAAACCTTCGTCCACCCGACGTTGCCCAGCCCTAGCCAGCGCCTTCACAAGTGAGGCACGATCAACCGAATGAATTTCCTGTGCATACCGGACCACACGATTAACTTTGTTGCTTTGCAACTGGCCGATGAAGTGCCAACGCAAATCCGGTGCATATTCGGCTAGTGCTGCGGCTTTAGGTGTAGCTTCTTGCTCGCGGTTCTCCCCCACGTTGCGTACCCCGAGGTCATACAGGGCAGCGACATCCGATGGTGGGAAGAACTTTGTGACCACAATGAGCGTGGGTTCCTCGGTTCGCCCCGCCTCCTTGGTTGCTCGCGTGATGCGCTCTTTGACTGCGCTGAGGCGGGTTGCAAGTTCTTCGCGGCGGGAATCGGTTGCGTTGAGGCTTGGTGTCTGCAGGTCCTGGGGTTGCCCGTGGGTGTTGCTCACTGTCTACCTCTTTTTATTCCTATTGAATGTTTCGCTGATAGATGATGGTCGCGTTGCGCTCGTGCTTGTTTTCTCCGCGGTAGGAGTACCAAGCGGAGTTCTCGAGTGTGCATTCGTCTGCCTCATGCACCAAGACTCCGTATTCTTCTAAGATGGCGCGGCTTGCTCGCGGCAGATCTAAAGATGGTGTTCCCCAGCTGGTGGTGGAAGCGATAACTTCCGATGCGGCCCCTGGCAGTGCGGCGACCGCATCGGTAACCATCGTTTGGGGCACTTCATAGCACCGCCCACAGATCGCCGGCCCGATCCACGCTTCAAGCTCGGCTGCATGTTGGTCGGTCAACGCTTTCAGGGTGTTCTGAATAACTCCGTCGATAAGACCTGTACGCCCGGCGTGAACTACTGCCGTAGCGGTGCGGCCTGCCGGGAGGCTCGCCGCGATCGCAATCGGTATGCAGTCTGCTGTCAACACGGCGGGGGCATACCGTGCACTGACATCGACCAACGCATCAGCTGTTGGCACATTGTGCTCTCGCTGGCACGTGTCAGCCCAAGCACCATCGGAATCAATGACCGCTACGAACGGGCTATGCACTTGCGACATGAAAGCCAGCGAACCCGGCTTCATACCAAGACGCTGTTCAACACGTGTCCGCGCGTGCAACACAAGCGCAACGGAGGGGCCCTCTACCGTATGTACGGCGAGGTTCCCCTCCGTGCGGCCTGTGAACGCTACGGCAACGTCCGGGTGAAGTGTGAACGTTTCGCAGCGCATTGGTTTACTTCAAGAAATCCGGGACATCCAGTGCGTCGCGCCCCGGTGGCATGACCGGTTCCACAACCTCTGGAACGTCGTTCTCTTCGTCTTCTTCTTCGATGCTGGCAGGAACCGGCAGGTCCTGTTCCTGTGTTGGGACCGGATGAGGCACCGCAGCGAGCGTCGGTGTTCCCGATGCCTGTTCATCAACGCGAGGTGGAACAGGCTGTTGGTTCGACTGGCTCACCTGGCTAGGCTGAGCCGGGCGGGAGGTCTTATCAACCTGGTCGAATCCGGCAGCGATGACGGTGATGCGCACCTGGTCGCCCATCGATTCGTCGATTGCGGAGCCAACGATGATGTTGGCTTCTGGGTGAACGACTTCCTGGACCAAGCGTGCCGCATCGTTGATCTCGAACAGGCCCAGATCCGAGCCGCCCTGGAAGGACAACAGAACGCCCTGCGCGCCTTCGATGCTTGCTTCCAAAAGTGGGGAGGCAATAGCCTGCTCGGCTGCCTCGAGTGCACGGTTCTCCCCGCTTGCGGCACCGATACCCATGAGCGCGGAGCCCGCGCCTTCCATGACAGTCTTGACGTCTGCAAAGTCGAGGTTGATCACGCCTGGGGTTGTGATGAGGTCCGTGATGCCCTGCACTCCTGAGAGCAAAACCTGGTCTGCGGCCTTGAACGCATCCAGCATGGTGATGCGTTCGTCAGAGATGGCAAGCAGGCGGTCGTTCGGAATCACGATGAGGGTGTCAACCTCATCACGCAACGCGTCGATGCCAGCTTCTGCCGAGTTCGCACGGCGGCGGCCTTCGAACGTGAACGGGCGGGTCACAACACCGATAGTCAAAGCACCCAGCGAGCGAGCGATGCGAGCGACGACAGGGGCCGCGCCCGTGCCGGTGCCGCCGCCTTCACCTGCGGTCACGAAAACCATGTCAGCGCCAGTGAGAAGATCGTTGATTTCTTCTTCGTGATCTTCTGCAGCCTGACGGCCAACATCCGGATTAGCGCCGGCGCCGAGGCCGCGGGTCAGTTCGCGACCAATTTCAAGGGTCACATCCGCTTCAGAGAGCATGAGCGCCTGAAGGTCAGTGTTGATGGCAATGAATTCGACGCCACGGAGGCCTTCCTCGATCATACGGTTGACTGCGTTGACGCCACCGCCGCCAACACCGACCACCTTGATGACGGCGATGTTTTCTTGTCCAACTGCCACGTTTTGGGTCCCTTGCTCGTAGGTATGTGCTCGTAAAAATAAGCTGACGCCGGAGCATCATGCGGTCCATGTGTATTGCATGGTGCTGAAGCGATCTCCGAGCCTATATATCGAGTAAACCGCCCACGCTAGGCCGCTTCAAACCTTGCGTGCGGCGTGTCGTTATGCCGGAGGGGAATTCATCCCTCAAGCGTCCATTTTGGCCGCTTTTCATTCCATATCTTTCAACCGTTGGTTGAAGCTCTTGGTTCTCGCCAGGCTACGCCACTCGTGCGATTATTCATTGCTCGTGACGGGTCGCTGAGGCGTTGAGACATCAATGACCTTGTCTTTGACGTCTTTTTGGTTGAGGAACGTTTCAACCAACGCGGCCTTCATAGGCCCGTCCTCAGGTCCGCCCCACACAATCTTACGCCCGTCACGCAACTTGAACGTCACGGTGTCCACTGATTTCGCTTCTGCCTGCTTCAACGTAGCCAAAACGCCACCGGGAAGTTCCGCAAGCGCCTGGACTACACCGTCGAAAATCTGATGCCCAGGGTCTTTCTCCGGAACACGCACCAGAGGCAGCTTATCGGCCTCATCACCAGATACTTCCTTGAGCGCCACGCCGTTATCGCCAACGATCATCTTCTTACCGTCGCGTTCCATGACAGCAACCTGTCGATGCTCAACAACCTCAACGCGCAGATCATGCGGACCATCCAGCTGGATACGGACATCCTGAATAGCGGGGAACTTCTTCAGAAGACCCGTGATCTCCCGGTTGTTAAGACTGCCGACCGGTTTCCCCTCCAGCGGCTTAAGCGCCTCAACGATCTTGGCGCTATCGGCAAGTTTCGAACCGGAAACGCTGACCTTTTCAACCTTGGCTAGCGGGCTGAACGACAACGCAACCATGCCGCCCACAAACAGCAAGCACGCCCCAACACCAGCCATCCGGCGCCACTTCTTCCGTTTGCGAGCCTGATCCTTCTTATGAGGCCGAATCGGCGTCGGAGCAGGTAACGGCGCCTCGCTCTGAGACTCTGGAACGAGCTCAGAGTCCACATCAGGCTGAGAGTCCGCCTCTGGCTGCGGTTCAGGTGGCGGCGGTTCAAACTGGGACACCGGAGCAACGCCGTCTGCCGCCGTGCTGTCTTGCGCTGTGCTTTCTTGCTCCGTGCTGTCTTGCCTAGCTCCGGGCTGCTCAGCGCTGTCTTGTTTAGCGCTGTCTTGCTCAGCGCTGCCTGTTTCCTTGGGACGGGCTACCGCGCTGAACTCAAGCTCGTCATCGGATTTCATCCTGTGTATGTTTCACCGCCCTCGGAATCTTCGTAGCCGTCCTCCTCGATGGCTTCCACGATCTGTGTGCCAAGAGCTGTGACATCACCGGCACCGAGCGTTAGAACCACGTCCCCTGGACGGGCAAGCTCCGCAAGCCGTTCGGCAACATCCTCGGGATCAACCAGCGCATACTCAACACCCACGTGGTCAGCGATCAACTGGGTGGTTACCCCCGGGATGGGGTCTTCACGGGCAGGATAGATGGGAAGCAACGTGACCGTGTCAGCAAGGGAGACCGCATCAGCGAAGCCGTGCGCGAAATCTCGCGTCCGGGAGAATAGATGCGGCTGGAACACAGCGTGCACGCGCCCCTCGCCTGCAACATCGCGGGCCGCGCCAAGGGCCGCGGTCACCTCCGTTGGGTGATGCGCGTAATCGTCATACACGCGAACGCCTCGCGCCTGTCCCTTGTAATCGAAACGGCGAGAGGCCCCCTGGAACTCTGAAAGCGCATCCGCGCACGCCTGCGGTTCGAAGCCGAGCAGAACACCCACCGAGATCGCGGCCACCGCATTCAAAACATTGTGCGCGCCAGGAAACGGTAGATCCAGCTGGGCCACACCACTTGGCGTTGTGACCTTAGCCGTGGCACCAATCCCGTGAGGTTGCATGCGGGAAACACGCACATCGGCGTCAGAGGTGAAACCGTAGCCAACCACTTTCGGGCCATGTCCAGAAGCCGAAACCTTAGCCGCAAGCTCGGCGCCGCCAGCGTCATCCAGGCACACCACCACAGCGCCGCCTTCCGGAACGCGCTGAACATGCTTTTCGAAAGCCTCCGCAACAGCCTCAGCGGTCCCATAATGGTCCAGGTGATCCGGCTCAATATTTGTCACCACAGCGATGCGCGGCTCATAGTTCAAGAAAGAGCCATCCGACTCATCAGCCTCAGCAACGAAAATATCGCTGCCTCCGGCGGCCGCGTTCGTTCCCAAACCACCCACCGTGGCACCCACCGCAAAAGAAGGGTCAGCGCCCAACGTGGACAGCATCGTCGTGATCATCGAGCTCGTGGTGGTCTTACCGTGCGTACCGGCAACCGTGACCGACCTGCGGCCCTTCATAACCAACGCGAGCCCCTCGGAACGATGCAGAACGCGCACGCCAGCCTCACGCGCGGCAACCAGCTCAGGGTTATCCTCACGAATCGCAGAGGACATCACGATCGTGTCCACACCATCAACGTGCTTGGGCTTGAAACCAACGAACGTACGAGCACCGGCGGCCTCAAGCTCATCCAGAACCGGCAGATCCTTCGCATCCGTCCCGGAAACCTCCACGCCCGCAGCAAGATACAGCCGCGCAACCGCAGAAACCCCCACACCTCCAATGCCCAAGAAGTGAACCCGACCCAAATCAGACAGATTCAGCTCGTCAACAGTTCGCTGTGTGGAACGGGTATCAGAACCCGAAGCATTCATGGTGTGGTTCCTCCACTCACGGCCCCTCAATCCACAATGGCTAAGAGGCCTCGAAACAATTTTGAGATGCCTAACTTCACTGAGAAGAACGCTGGGAAGCGTGCTGTGAAGCAATATCGACAATGGTTCTCGCCATCGTCTGCGCCGCGTCAGTAATACCAACGGTAGCCGCCGCGATACCCATCCGCTCAAGACGCACCGGATCATCGAACAGAGCCATCACGTTCTCAATCAGCCAGCCGCTAGTGAGCTCGGCATCCTCAACCATGAGAGCCGCATGGGCATCAACTAGAACTTTACCGTTGAGCGCCTGCTCACCGTTACCCACCGGCAACGGAACCAAAATACCCGGCAATCCCGCGGCCGCGACCTCACTCACCGTGCCAGCGCCGGCACGGCACACGATCACATCCGCGGCCTCATACGCCCGCTCCATCGCATCCACGTAAGCGAGCTGAACGTACGCGGCACCATCAGTGGCGCCTTGAGCCTCAATACCCTTACCCACACCAGTGATGTGCAGAACCTGCACCCCACGGCGCGTCAGCTCCTCAACAGCACCAGCCAAAGCCCTATTGAGATTCACAGCCCCCAAAGACCCGCCGGTAACCAACAGCGTTGGCGCCTCCGGATCCAAACCGAAACCACGCCGAGCCTCAGCCGCGCCCCCTGCACGGTCCAGATTCGCGATCGCCTCCCGCATCGGCATCCCCACATGCCTAGCGTCAGCGATCTTCGTCTCAGCGAAAGCCGTACCAACAAACGCGGCCTTCTTCGCGCCCATCTTATTGGCCATCCCCGCACGAATATTCGCCTCGTGGATCACCACCGGAACCTTAGCCTTGAACGCAGCCTTATACATCGGCGGGCACACATACCCACCCACACCGACCACCACATCGGCATCAACGCGACGCAGAATCTCCGCGGCACGGCGGCCAGCATCAAGATACTTACGCGGAAACTGCAGTGCCGCCTTATTCAGCCGCCGCGGCATCGGAGCCTTAGGGATCAACTCCAATTCGAAACCCGCATCGGGAACCAAGCGGCTCTCGAGCCCCTCCTCGGTACCCACTACCGTGATCCGTGCATCAGGGTGCATCCGGCGAACCGCACGAGCCATCGCCAACAACGGCGAAACATGGCCGGCAGAACCGCCACCCGCAAACACAATAGAAAGCTCAGAACTCACGCCTGACCCCTTCTCGCCCAACGCTAAACTCCGTCCTTCTCACTAGCGTCAGTTACAGCAACGCTATGTACAACAGCCTCACTACCGTCAGCGTCTTCCTCAGCCGCTGAGGCAGCTACAAACTTTGCACGCTGAGAAGCCATAATCTCAGTCCGTGCAATGTTCAACACCAATCCCACGCCAATCAACGTAGACAAAAGTGCCGAACCACCATAAGAAATAAACGGCAACGGGACACCGATCACCGGAAGCATCCCAGAAACCATCCCGATATTCACGAAAGCCTGGAAGCCGATCCACGCCATCACGCCGCCACACACAACCCGCGAAAACAGCGAATCCCCCCGGAAACCGATCCGGTAGATACACACGATCATCACCATGAACGCCGCGATAATCGTGAGCGTGCCCCACAAACCGATCTCTTCACCGATGATCGCCACAATGAAGTCATTCTGCGCTTCCGGGATGTAGCTCCACTTCAAACGCGACTGGCCTAAGCCCACGCCCGTCCAGCCGCCAGAAGCCAACGCGAAACGGCCCTGCAACGCCTGGAACCCAATCCCCTGCGCATCGTCCTCTGCGCCCTGACCCGCGAAAGACAAGATGCGCATCATACGGTTTGGGCTAGCAAAAACAGCGACCACCGTCATCGCAAGCCCCGCAGCCCCAAGCAAACCCATGACACGCCACGGAGCGCCCGAAACCAGGTACATCACCGCGAGGATCCCGGCGAGCACCAGTACCTGCCCGAGGTCCCGCCCCAGCAGCACCAAAGCAATCGCCATGCCCACCACCACAGCAACCGGAACCAGTGCATGCATCGGCTGATCCATCACACGACGTTTACGCTCAAACATCGTGCCGGCGAACAGAACCATGACAGGTTTGAGCATCTCAGACGGTTGCAAGGTCACCGGACCAAACTGGAGCCAGTTCTTATTACCGTTGACATTGACACCGATCACCAGAACCAACGCCAGCAACCCGAGCATCCCGATCATCGCAATCCACGCCAGACGCTTGAGCCACGCGGTCGGCATCGCCATCATCACGAACATGCCCACGATGCCCATCACACCGAAGGTCGCCTGTTTGATGAACAGCGAATACGGGTCGCGGTCAGCGGACACGAACTCGACGGCCGAGGAGGACAGCACCATCACGAAACCGAACGCCGTCAGCAACAGTGTGGAAGCGATCAAGACATAGACCGTGGTGCGCAGGCCCGCGGCGTCTGTGAGTTCGATGCGGCGCATCTGGCGGCGAAGGAACCCTCTACGTGGCTTAGCGGTGGCCATGGGTACCTCCTGCAGTTCTCCGGTATGGTGCCTCATCCGATGGTTGCTGTGCACGGCCGGTGGCCTTGCTCAGCTGGTTGCCTGTGTGTCAGCGCTCGGCGGTTTATTCGGGTGATTTACCGAGTGCCTCAGCGACAGCCTTCGCGAACGCGTGGCCGCGGGCCGCATAGGAGGCGAACTGATCCATGGACGCCGATGCTGGCGCGAGCAGGACGGTGTCGCCTTCCTGTGCAACGCTGAGCGCGTGGCTGACAGCTTGCTTCATGACGGCCTCACCAAGTTCTGGTGTGACCTTATTAGGCTTACCAGTTTCTCCCACCTGGGTCCGAAGAACGGGGACGTTGGGCGCGTGTTGAGTGAGAGCTTCCTCAAGTGCGCTCGTATCAGTGCCGATCAACACCACTGCCCGAAGGTGGTGGCTGTGCTGCTGAACAAGTTCGTGGTACTCAACGCCCTTGGCTAATCCGCCAGCTACCCACACCACGCTCGGATACGCAGCCAGTGCCGCATGAGCTGCATGCGGATTGGTTGCTTTAGAGTCATCGATCCACGTGACACCATCAGCTTCGGCGATCGTCTGGATGCGGTGCTCACCACGGTCATAGGCCCTCAAGCCAGCGGCAACACCTTCGGCGTTGATACCGGCAGCACGCGTCAGTGCCGCGGCAGCCAACGCGTTCGCGACAGTGTGATGGGCTGGACGCGGCCCCAGATCAGATAGCTGCGCAAGCTCTTGGGCCTGCGTGCGGCGCTCCGCGATATAGGCGCGGTCCACCAGCAGGTCCTCAACCACACCAAGCATCGAAACGGCCGGGCTCTGAGTTGTGAAGCCAATCCCCCGGCACCCTTCAACCACATCGGCTTCTTCAACCATCGCAAGCGTGACCGGATCTTCCGCGTTGAAGATCGCCGCGATCTTGGTGCGCTCATAGATTTTGGCTTTATCGGCCTTGTACTGTTCAAAACCGCCGTGCCAATCGACGTGATCCTCAGCGATGTTGAGCACCGTGGATGCCAGCGGAGAGATCGAATACGTATGGTGTAGCTGGAAGCTGGAAAGCTCAACCACCAAAACGTCATAGCCTTGCGGGTCCCGGATTGCATCCAAGACCGGCGTTCCAACGTTGCCGACCGCGATCGCACGGAAGCCGTCCTGACGTAGCATCTCCGCTGCCATCGTCACGGTCGTGGTCTTACCGTTGGTGCCGGTCACGCACAACCATTCCGCTGGTTCGGCCAACTCGCGGCCATCGCGTACACGCCACGCAAGCTCAATCTCGCTCCACACAGGAACCCCGGCTTCGCGCGCCTGAACCAGCAACGGGTGGCTCGGCCGCCAACCTGGGGAAACAATCACAAGATCAGGTTGTTCACCATCGACCGCAGGCATGGCCTCGACGTGCTCGGTACCGAGTTCAACCGATACCGCACCAACAATTTCCAAGGTCTGTTTGCGTTCGCGGTTGTATTCGTTATCAACACCATCGACGACAGCGACCTTCGCGCCGAGCTCAACCAAAGTGTCAGCGGCTGCGAAACCACTCGCGCCGATGCCGGCTACAACAACACGCAGCCCGCCCCAATCAGCACCCCACGAATCGAGGTGTTCAAGTCCTCCCAGCATGGGTAGCTGCTTGGTCATACTCTCACCAGCCAGTCCAGATAGAACAAGCACAAGCCCGCGATCACGAACAGGCCGCCCAAGATCCAGAAACGCACCACAACGGTGACCTCTTGCCACCCCTTGAGCTCAAAGTGGTGCTGGAGTGGAGCCATGAGGAACACGCGTTTGCCACCGGAGAGTTTGAAGTAGCCGACCTGGATGATCACGGACAGTGAGATCAGCACGAACATGCCCGCAATCACGATCAGTAGCAACTGGGTGCGGCCCAGGATCGCGAACGCCGCTACAGCGCCACCGAGCGCGAGCGAGCCGGTGTCGCCCATGAAGATGCGTGCGGGTTTGGTGTTCCACCACAAGAAACCAACGAGCGCACCGATCAGGATCACAGCCCAGATCGCAAGATCCATAGGGTCGCGGACTTCGTAGCATCCCCCCGCCATGGCACGATGCGTGCCGCAGCTTTGGGTTTCCTGCCACAACCCGATGAGGGCGTACGCTGAGAACACGAAGATCGAAATACCTGTCGCCAAGCCGTCGAGGCCATCAGTCAGGTTTACGCCGTTGGTGGTTGCGGTTGCGATCAAGTTAGCCCAGATCACGAACAGGACCCCGCCGAAGATAGGGCCTGCAAAGCTCAAATCAAGCCACGGGATATCGCGTGCCGCGGAGATCATCATGGAGCCAGGCGTGCGGCCCTGCTCATCCGGGAACATGAGCGCAAGCACCGCGAAAGACACGCCCACGATGCCCTGGCCGAGGATCTTCTGCCACGGGGTTAGCCCGAGCGAACGTTCCTGCCGGATCTTCGCGTAATCGTCAAAGAAACCGACCATGCCCATCCCGGCCATAAGCAACAGCAGCAAGAGGCCCGATGCGGTTGGTCCCGCGGTCGGCGAACCCAACAGCGCCAGAATCAGGTGAGTCAGGAAGTACGCGAGGATCGCGGCCGTCACGAACACGGCGCCGCCCATCGTGGGGGTTCCGCGTTTGGACATGTGGCTTTGCGGGCCGTCTTCGCGCACGAACTGCCCATAGCCGCGGCGAGTCAGCAAACGGATGAACAGCGGGGTGCCTGCGAAGGAAATGATGAGGGCTATGACGCCACCGAGTACGAGTCCGAGCATGTATCAGCCCTCCCGTGTCTGCTCAGCGTTAGCGAATTTTTCACCGAACCAGCGTAGTCCTGCCCCGTTCGAGGATTTGAAGAGCACGACGTCGCCTGGCTGGACGTTATCGTTGAGGAAAGTTTCGGCTTCCTCAGTGGTTTCGAACCAGTATGCCTCTTCACCCCACGAGCCTTCCTGGACCGCTGCGGAGTGGATCGGTTTAGCGCCGCGGCCCACAACCACCGTTTTAGAGATGTTGAGGCGTACCGCCATGCGGCCGAGCCGGTCGTGTTCGGTGATGGAGTCTTCGCCGAGTTCGAGCATCTCCCCCAGCACGGCCCATGTGCGGCGGGGCTCGCTGTGCGGGTTTCCACGTTCGATCTCAGCGAGCAGCTGGAGGGCTGCCATCATGGATTCCGGGTTGGCGTTGTAGGCGTCGTTGATGACGGTGACGCCGTCTGCGCGGTCAGTGCGTTCCATCCGGTGCCGTGAGATTGCCCCGAGTCCGGAGAGAGTGTCTGCGATCAGCCCGGATTCGATCCCGGCTGCGCTGGCCGCGGTCGCCGCGGCCAAAACGTTGGCTACGTGGTGGCGGCCAACTAGGCCAGAGGTGACTTGCCGGACGGAGCCGTCTGGGAACGTGAGGGCGACGACGGGGTGGCCGCTCCCATCCAGGTGCACGTTGGTTCCGTAGACGGCACCAGCGATGTTGTCCTCGCTGTCTCCAGCAGCGCCGAGGGATGCGGTTGCTGGGTCGCTTTCGGTGAAAGCCCAGACGGGTGCGTGTGCGGCTTCGCGCATGTTCCACACCGTGGAATCGTCCTTATTGAGCACCACAGCGCCCTCAGGGCCGACCGCTTCAACGAGCTCACGTTTGGTGAGAGCGATGTTTTCGATGCCGCCGAACTCGCCCACGTGGGCGGTGCCGACCATGAGGACCACGCCGATATCTGGTTTGACGATGTCGGCGAGGTAGGCGATGTTCCCGCGCTGGGTGGCCCCCATTTCGGCGACCAGGTACCGGGTATCTTCCGTCATCTCGAAGACGGTGAGCGGCAAACCTACCTCGCCGTTATAGGAGCCTTGCGGAACCACGGTGGGTCCTTTATGGCTCAAAATAGCGCCTAGGAGGTCTTTAGTGGTGGTTTTGCCTGCGGAGCCGGTGATACCGATCACGGTGAGCTCACCGTGATCGCGGACCGTTTCAACCACGTGGCGGGCAAGCACACCCATCGCGTCAACAACGTTGTTGACGATGACCATCGGCAGCGGCTGACCTGCGGCGTCGGTGACTTCGCGTTCCCCGAGGACCGCTACCGCGCCGTCGCCGATGGCGCTTGCAGCGAATTCGTGTCCGTCGGTCCTCTCCCCTGGCTTCGCTACGAACAGCGCGCCGGGGGTGACCTCGCGGGAATCGGTGGTGACTGAACTGACGTGCGCGTCAGTATTCACCGGGCCGTACAGGCGGCCTCCAGTGACTTCGGCAAGTTGGGAAATGGTGAGAGTGATCATTGTTCTGTGGACTGACTCTACTCGGTCTTGCTGGTTTGTTGCACGAGTGCGGCTCTTGCCTCTTCACGGTCGTCGATGGGGACCATGATTCCGCTGACTTCCTGGGCGGTTTCATGCCCGCGGCCGGCAAGCAACACAACGTCGTTTTCGTGGGCCATCTGGATGGCCTGGTGAATGGCTGTGGCACGTGGCGCGGCTTCAATGACCGTCGCGCCGGTGCGTGCGGCCGCTTGTTGCGCTCCTTCGATGACGGCGGCGCGGATGGTTGCCGGGTCTTCATCGTGCGGATCGTCATCGCTGACGACCACGATGTCAGCGTTTTCTGCTGCGATGCGGCCCATGATGGGGCGTTTGAGTTGATCGCGTTCCCCGGTTGCACCGAAGATTACGATCACTCGGCCTTCTTGCGTACGCACGGATGCGAGCGCTCGTTCAAGCGCGTCAGGGTTGTGAGCGAAATCGACGATTACAGCGGGGCGAGTTGATACGACCTCCATGCGCCCAGGGACGCTCGGGGTCAGCGGGGATGGCTCGGCAGCTATTGCTTCTTGTAGCTTGGCCGCCGGAACGCCAGAGGCGATAACCATAACCAACGCGAGCGCTGCGTTGGCGACGTTGAATTCACCTGGCATGTCCACGTGGGCGTCCAGGGTTTGGGACACACCGGCGCTGTCGGCTGGGCCTGTGAGCGTGAAACGGTAGCCGAGGTGCTCACGGCGGATATTTGTCACGTTCCAGTCGGCTTCCGCACCGTCCTTGGTTTCAGTAGCGTTCACCGAGAGGGTTTGCACCGGGATGCTCGCGGTTTCAGCGAGTTTCTTACCCCACTCATCGTCTACGAGCACAACCCCGCGACGCGCGTGTTGGGGGGTGAACAGCTCGGCTTTGACGTTGAAGTATTCCTCCATGGAGCCGTGTAAGTCCAGGTGGTCTTGGGTGAGGTTGGTGAACCCCACAACGTCGTAGAGCAGCCCACTGATGCGGTGAAAATCGATCGCGTGGGAAGAGACCTCCATCGCGATGGTGTCCACACCGGATTCGCCCATACGGGCCCGCAAAGAATGCAGCTGGGTCGCTTCTGGAGTGGTGAGTTTAGCCTCGATGGTCTCGGTTCCGGACTGGATTTCGATGGTCCCGATGAGCCCGGTGTGGTGCCCAAGTGCGGTGAGGAGGGAGCGCACCATGTAGGTTGTGGTGGTTTTGCCGTTGGTTCCGGTAACACCGATGAGGGCTGGCAGCGGCGCTGGGCTCTCACCTGAGCTGTTGGTGGATGAACTGTAGATGCTTGCGGCGAGATCCCCCAGCTGGGTGCGCAAGTTTTCGGTCACCACAACGGGTGTGCTCGTCGCGCTTGTCTGTTCAGCGCCAGCCTGCCCCGAAGCAATGATGTCTGCACCGGCGGCGTCGGTCACGATCGCGGCAGCACCGGCCTCGATTGCTTGGGCTGCGAAGCGTGCCCCGTGGGTTTTCGCCCCAGGTAGAGCCGCATAGAGGTCGGACTCCTGGACGGCACGGGAGTCAAGCGTTATCCCGGTGACTAGGGTTTCAGCTTCGGTGCTGCCGAGGGTGGCGTGTGGGAAGAGCTGTGCAAGCGTCACACCGGCTGTGTGGTTTGGCCGGAAGGCTCGTTCAGCTTGCGCCGCACTGGTGGGGGTCTCAGACACGGGTTTCCTTACCATGGATAGTTTTGTCGTTCGCCGGAGAATACTTTATATGCTTGCGACTTCGATTCCGTTGGCGCGAGCCCTCGGCTACGTACGGTGGCTTCCATGATGCGCGTGAATGTGTCCCCGACCGACCAGTCTTTCCAATTACCTTTCGGGTGGTGCATGGTCACGAGTACAAGGTACTGGGGGTCTTCGGCTGGTACCAGCCCGCCGAAGGCTTGCGAGTGTTGATCGAACTTTCCGCTGGGGCCCTGGGCCTGTGCGGTACCGGTTTTACCGGCTACCCGGTAGCCCGGCATCTTCATTGCGTACGCGGTGCCGTTGTCAACCACCGATTCCATGGTCCGCATCATGGTTTTCGAGGTTTCCGGGCTGATAACGCGGCGTTTGTCGCCGGTCGGCGCTTTAGTCTTATTACCTTCCGCGTCGACGTAATTTTCGACGATGGTCGGCGTGATTTGTTCGCCTCCGTTGGCGATGCCTTGGAACATGGATGCGGTGTTCATGGGTGAGAGCGAATAGCCTTGCCCGAACATTGTGGTGAGGCGTTGACGTTGGTCCCAGTTCTCTGAGTTCAGGAGGATCCCGGGGTTGCCGGGGCCGAGGCCTACGTCGAGGGAAGAGCCGATGCCGAGGTTCTTCATGAACTCGTAACGATCCTGATCGGTGAGCCGTTCGCCGATCATGACGGTTCCGGTGTTATAGGAGCGAGCGAAGATGCCGGCTCCAGTCATGTTAAAGGTTGCGTGCGGCATCGAGTCAGAGATGACTTCGGTACCGAACTTTTTCTTATTCGGCACTTTGAAGTTTTCCTCGGGTTTGAGTTTGCCTTGCTCATAAGCGAGCGCGAACGTCGGGACTTTACCCGTGGATCCCGGCTCGATCGCTTGGGAGATCGCCGTGGATGTACGGTAGTCGGCTTCGGTGTCGGCGGGATCGTTGGGGTCCATCGGTGTCGAGTCAGCCAACGCCAGAATGCGCCCGGTTTTAACGTCCATCACGATCGCGTTGACCCAGAGGGCGTTGAACTGCTTGCGTTTGGCCATCACGGCTTCTTGGGCGGCCCACTGGATGTCTTGGTCGATTGAGAGCTGCACGTCTTGGCCGTCAACGGCCTCTTTTTCGGCTAGTGCCGCACCGGGGATGCGGACCCCGTCTGCGGAGCGTTCATAGACGCGTTCCCCTGGGATGCCTTCGAGGTATTTCTGTTGTGAAAGCTCGATGCCGCTGGCACCTACGCCTTCCGCGTTGGTGAAGCCAAGCACTTGACCTGCGATGGGCCCGTTGGGGTATTCGCGGTGGGCGCGTTGTTCGCTGGTCATCCACGGGAACCCGACCCGTAGGACGGCTTCCCTGACTTTAGGGGTCACATTTTTCGCGATGACCGAGTACCCGTTCTTGGGTTGCCCCTCAACACCGAGCATGAGGTCACGAACTTTATCGGGGTCTTTGCCGAGCTCGTATGCGACTTCTTCCGCGGCCTGCTGCGCGGTGATCGTTTCCCTCTTCCCCGTTTCTGGGTCTTTGCGGGTGAACTCTTCGGTGACGAGGTTCTGGTTGACGATCAGGTCGTAGCGCACTACGGACATCGCGAGGACTTCGCCCTTGCTGTCGAGGATGCGGCCGCGGACCGGGTGCAACTCCTCAGTGGTTGTGCGTGAGGAGAGCGCGTCTGCTGCGGCCTGTTTGGAGTCGATTCCTTGAACCCAGATCATGCGCCCAGCAAGCACGAGCATGAGCAAGAGGACAAGCATGAGCAGCGTCCGCATGCGGTAGACGGAGCGAACCTCGGCCGTGCTGCGTGCCATGGATGACTCCCCTCGTGTGATTAGTGTCTAGTCACCAGCGTTATCTGAGCTGGTCTGCGGACCTGGAATGCTTCCGCCATTGAGGTCCTTACCGGAAAACGGCTTGGTGTTCTTTTTATTATCCCCGGCAGCTTCTTTGGCTTTCCCCTTCTTGGAAGGGGTGTCGCTGACCTTGCCGCGCTCCCCTTTCGCATCATCACGAGCGCCCTTCTCCGCCGCGCCGCTCTGAGGCGAACCCGCTTTCTCAGAGCCAGCCGCATCCGGGCTTGTCGGTGCGGGAGCCTGTGCGCCCTGGGCGGTGTTCTGTTTAGCCTTTAGTTCTTGTTGGGCGCGGGCGAGTTCGCGCTCGTTATAGTCAGGTTCGCGCGGGGCCTTGACGTGCGGGCCTTTGGCGAGATCGTTGCCCTGTTTCTTGGCTTCGGTCGCTTTGCCGTAGATCTCCTTTTTATCCACATCGATCGTGGCAGCACTTCCGGATGCGGTCATTCCCAGCTGTGCCGCGCGTGCCGCGAGGTTCTGCGGGGACTTCTTGTTGAACAGTTCACTGCTGCGTGCTTCATTGTCTTGCGTGAGCTTCTGCTCCTGCTTTTGCAGCTGCACGAGTTCGTATTGCCCTTTGGCTACCTTGACGTTGATGCCCAGAGCCGTCGCTACCGTCGCCGCCATGATCACAAGGCACAACAGGATGAAGCTCAACACTTTCTTGCGGGGCTTGTACTCGATAACCGAGAGCGGTTTCCGCGTTTCAGTGCGAACGCCCTGAGGGGTTTCGGCTACGCGAAGCTGACTCGCGGTTCCGCTGAATTCCTCGGTTTGCGGTTCCGCGTGGGCGGGTTCGGCCCTGAGCAGTGGTTGCGCGCTCATGAGTTCCTCCTAGAGCGATGGCTAAAGCGGTCTGTGTAGTGGTGGCGGCTGAGGGGTTCGCGGATGCGTTCGACCGCTCGTAGTCTTGCTGCGGCGGCACGGGAGTTTTCTTCGACTTCCCTTTCCGTCGGTTTCTCGTTGCCGCGGGTTATGAGCCGATATTGGGCTTTGTGTTCTTCGGGTTCGATGGGTAGCCCTACCGGCGCGGATGAGGTCGTTGCTTGCGCGAAGGCGTATTTAACGAGCCGGTCTTCGAGGGATTGATAGCTCATGACCACGATGCGGCCTCCGTTAGCGACGGCATCGAGGGCTGCAGGTAGCGCGGATTCAAGGACGGCCAGTTCGTTGTTGACTTCAACGCGGAGCGCTTGGAAGGTCCGTTTGGCGGGGTGTCCGCCCTTGGTTCCGCGCGGGTAGGCGTCGATGATGAGCTGGGCGAGTTGCCCGGTCGTCGTGAACGGCTCAGTTTCGCGTGTGCGCAGGATCGCGTCGATGATGCGGCGTGCATGGCGTTCTTCGCCGTAAGCCTTGAGCACGCGGGTTAGCTGCTGATGCGTGTAGGTATTGACGACCTCGGCCGCGGTGAGTTCCGCGGTGGTGTCCATGCGCATATCGAGCGGGGCGTCGTAAGAATAGGCGAATCCGCGTTCACGTTCGTCGAGTTGATACGAGGAGACACCGAGGTCGAACAGGATGCCATCGACGGCTTCGATGCCAGCGGTTTCGAGTGCCTCGTCGATGTTGTCGTAGGTGGTGTGGCACGGCACTAGCCGGTCGCTGTATTCGGTGAGGCGCTCTGATGCCATGACGAGCGCATTGGTGTCGCGGTCGATACCGATCACGTGGACGTCCGGGTTGCGTGCAAGCAACTGGTAGGTGTGGCCACCCATGCCTAGGGTTGCATCGATAACCCACGGTGTGCGGCCGGCGTCACGCGCGGCGTCGATTCCGGGTTGCAACAGATCGAGGCAGCGCTCAAGTAACACTGGGACGTGGCGCTCAGCTGCCGACTGCACGCGGCCTGATGCTGCGCCATCGAAAGCGTGGGCATTAACTGCCTGACTTCCTGCCGCGCGCTTGTTCTTTGTCACTGTATTGCCACCTCCCTACGGGGTCTGTTGCTTGTGCTGATGGTTTAGGTAGAAGTCTTGGTGTTAAAGGCCTGGTGTTGGCAATTCGCTGGTGAACATTCGTTGGTGAAGATGCTCCGAGGGGCTCGTTCCCCCACCGCGTCCCTGGCGGCTGGCCCGGCTCAGGGGAAGTTGAGTCGGGATATCCACTGGGTTTCGCGGGAGGAGAGCGCGCCCCTCGGTTTTCCGGTGTTTCTGATGCGTTGACTGGCTGGCGTGCCGGCAGGTGGATCAGAAGAATCCGGGTATCACTTCTTCATTTGTGTCTGAGAAGGAATCTTCCTGCTCAGCGAGGTAGGAGTTCCAGGCCTCGGTGTCCCAGATCTCCGCGCGGCTACCGGCGCCGATCACGGTCACGTCGCGATCGAGACCTGCGTAGGTCCGTAGCGGTTGCGGGATGGTCACGCGGCCCTGCTTGTCTGGCACCTCATCAGAGGCACCGGAGAGGAACACGCGAATGTAGTCCCGCGCTTGCTTGGAAGACATCGGGGCGGCCCGCAACTGCTCGTGGACCGCCTCGAATTCCTTCACGCTGAAAACGTAGATGCATCTTTCTTGGCCTCGGGTCAAGACGAGCCCTTTGCCCAACTCGTCACGAAACTTGGCCGGAAGAATGATGCGCCCCTTCTCATCAAGACGTGGCGTATACGTCCCAAGGAACATAACGCCACCCCTTTCCGAAAGTGGTGAGGTTCAGGGGGTCTGACTCCCTGAACTCCAGCTCGCTCCAACGCCCTCCACTTTACTCCACATCCCTCCCCCGTCAAGTGGTTTCTGGGTGTTTCATATATTTTCTGTGAATTGTCTATGCCTATTTTCCCGCGAGATTACGCGGTTTTTAGCGGCAGGGGTGAAAGTGGAGGATTAAAGGACGCCCAATCTACGCTGCAAGCGATAACCCCCAGTTTCACGCACAAAGAGCGGCTAAAGGTCGATCACGGGGGCGGCGGTGGATGGAAGTGGAGGAGGCCCCATTTGGGACTTGGGTAACACTTCAACCAACCTCCATGAGGGTTGGGTGACACCTCAACTAACCTCGCGGCAGATAGCGTCACTTTCCGGAAAGTGTTCATATCCACATGCGCCTTGTGAACGTATATGATGATTCATAGCTAAATCACAGCTTGAGGGTGTCGCGAGCACCGAAGAAGATTTCAATAAGGATTCATTGATGCGTACTCCACACAACACACGTGGGCTCAAACGTTCTGCGCGCTCGTCGTTAACTGCGCTATCTGTCATTGCTTTGACAGGTAGCTCGCTAGCGATTGCCCCTAGCTTCTTCTCCGCTGAGCCAGCCGCCGCAGCGTCTGCACTCTCGGGCGGAATCCGAGACAAAGCCGGCGCTGTGGAGCAGGAGCAACAGAAGCCCTCGGACCTGTTAGCCGGCTCGTGTGAAGTTTTCGGTGGCGGCTCATCTGGCAGTCAGGCCGGTTTCACATGGACAACCCTAGAGCCAAGCCAGCACAGCGCTGATAAGACCATATGGGGCTTGAGCCTCGCATTCGACAATTCGAAGGATCGAACGTTCGCAGCCTGGGGTTTTAGTAATTCTGGGCTCCTTAGTGGTGTCCTGGACCCCGGAACCATTTCCTCTATGGACGTCGGCCAGACTCTTTTTGGCGCTGAGGGACCGGTGACTGCTAAGGCCGATGAACAACTCGAGATCAAAGCCAGTCGTTCCCAAAGGAATCTGATCCTCAGCTCAGAACTGACCGGGGATAAGGTCAAGCAGTATGCACAGGCCGATGCTGGAAACCCCGTGCGTTATGCCTGGCAAGGAAAGTACACAAAAGATAACATTGACGGCCGCAAAGCGACTCAGGGCCAAAACGCTGGATTTACGGCTGTTGTGAATCCGTGGCCAAGCGAGAATGACAACTGCTCGCCTATTTCCGTGTCCTGGGAAAACCGGGAAAAGCTTGTGGTCACCCCGGGTGAAAAACTCAAGGTAGGCCGCATCAGTGCCGACGCCCCATCGATGCCGCGCATGGTTGTTGAAGCCTATGACTCTCAGGGCAAGTTTATCGGCACCAGCAACACTGAAGCTTCCGGTGGCCAAGCACGTTTGCGCGTCGAAGATAACGGAGACGTGTACTTCACAGTGCCTGAATACAAGGGCACGGAGCTCAACGCCCAACAGGGTGTCCGCTTCAGCGTTCTCGCCCTGCCACGCTCCGTTGAACAGCTGCAGGCTGCGATCGATGCGGACGCGGATAGTTACGGGCAGGCTTTCCAGGAATCCAATGCTCTGCCCCGATACAACAAAGCCAACGTCATCGACTCACACCAGTGGAGCCTCGACGATACCCAGTTCCATGACCCGAAATATGACAAGCGTGATGCCTCGATCATCTCTGGTGTTGAAAGTCCTCAAGGCCCGCTGGCTAAAGATCGCCAGTCAGTGACCTTCACCCAGGTACCGGACCTGATCAAGGACCTGGTGAAGAAGAAAGAAGACGGCGGTTTCGAAGCCGATGTCGAGCTTGATGAGAAGTACGTTTATGAAGGCTGGGACGCAACCCTGGACCCAGAAACCTATAACGTCACCGTCACAGCACCGAAGAACCCAACCCCAGGCACGTTCGCGCAGCCGCGGGTTGTGATCACATACTCCAACGGTTCCAAAGACGAGCTTCCGTTGCTGGTAGTTGTTGACCCGAACAACACGCAGGTAACGGACCTGGTCAAGCCTGCTATTGCACAAGGTAAGCCGAACCAGGACATCGATTCCCAGATCAAGACCAAGGCCATCATGAAGGGCCACAAGGCTGTGGCGCCGGCCAAGTACGAGGTCGATGATTCCTCTGTGCCTTCGGGCTGGACCGTGACCGTGGACAAGAACGGCAAGGTCACTGCGAAAGCTGACGACACCGTCCCGCTGGGAACCGTGATCTCCCCGAAGGTCAAGGCCACCTACCCGGACCACACCACCGACGAGGTCGAGGTGCAGTTCCAGGTTGTCAACGACATCAAGGTCCCGACCTACGGCACGGAAACCAAGAAGCCTGGCGAGAAAGCCAGCTTGAAGCCAACCCTGCCTGAGAAGGGTCTGAGCGGTAAGGAAAGCGACGAGGCACCAAGCCGTTACACCTTCGAAGACGGCACAACCACGCTCTCCAAGGACGGTTGGACCGTCACGATCGATGAGAACACGGGCGAGATCAGCACCGAGGTCCCGAGGGACGCAGAGCCAGGCGACCAGCTGGACATCCCTGTTCTGGCCCACTACGCATCGGGCGCTAAGCCTCAGGAAGCAACCGCTACGGTCTTTGTCATCAAGGGTGATGACATCCCGACCTACACCGTGGAATCCACCGGCCCCGGTAACTCTGTGGACCACCAGGTCAGCAACGCGCCGAAGGGCTCGACGTTCTCCTTCGGTAAGGACGGGGACCAGCCGATCCTCGAACAAGAAGTTGACGGCTGGAAGTACACGATCAACCCGGACACAGGAGTGGTCACCGCGACCCCCCCCTGCCGATTCCAAGCCAGGTGATCAGAAGACCATTAACGTCACCGTTGAGGCCCCAGACGGCTCTTCCCCGAAAGTGCCAGTCACCACGGTGGTCAATTTGAGCAACAACTGGGAAGCTGAACCGTCATATCCGGCGGAGACGGTCTACCCGGGCGGTACCGCGAAGCTGCCGGTCACGATTGATAAGCCGGAAAACGTCAAGGTTGCCGAGGACAACCCGTTCACGGTGGGTGATGTTCCTGCAGGCTGGACTGTAACGGTTGATGATAACGGCACGATCACCGCGACCGCGCCGGAGGATGCGAAGGCCGGAGACGAGGCGAAGATCCCCGTCACGGTGACCTACGCGGATGGCTCGAGGGACACCGCGGTTGCCGTGGTCAAGGTTGTGAACGTGCCGACGCGTGAGGTTCCGTTCAAGGTCGAATACAAATACGACGACACACTGCCTGCTGGCGAGTACAAGGTTGATACCGAGGGCAAGCCGGGTAAGGAAAAACAGAACAAGGACGGCACGTGGGAGCGCATTGAAGAACCTGTCAACGAGGTTGTTCGCGTGGGCACTAAGCCTGCCGAAAGCGCGAAGGACGTGACGTGGACCGTACCGATCCCGTTCCCTACTGAGGTTCGTGAGAACCCTGACCTGGCGCCGGGGGAAACCAAGGTTGTCCAGGAAGGTGAGGACGGCGAGAAGACGTTCACCGCTAAGTTCACCGCTAAGGGTGATCAGGCCGAGGTGGTCGAGGAGAAGACCACTAAGGAACCTGTCCCCCGCATTATCGAATACGGGCCTCGCCTGGGTACCCAGGAGTTGGTCACCACGGTGAAGAAGCCGGTTCCGTTCGAGACGGAGGTCGTGCTCGATGACGCCCTCGAAGCCGGCAAGCAAGTGGTCGAGCAAGAAGGCAAGCTCGGCGAGGACACCGTGACCTCGACGCAGAAGCTGGTTGACGGTAAACCATCCGGTGAACCTGTTGTTGAAACCAAGCGCACCGCGGAGCCGGTCAAACAGATCATCCGTGTAGGCACCAAATGCGATTGCGAGGACCCGTCGGACGGACCAACCGAGGAACCGAGTGAAAAGCCGAGCGATACGCCAACTGAGGAACCAAGCGAGGACCCGTCGGACGAGCCAACCGAGGAACCGACTGAGGGCCCGACTGAGGCCCCGAGCGATACGCCAACTGAGGAACCAAGCGAGGCCCCTTCCGAGGACCCAAGCGAGGCTCCAAGCGCGGCGCCGAGTGAATCGCCAAGCGAATCTCCTTCTGAGAAGCCGAGCGAGACTCCGAGCGACGGTCCAAGCGAAGGCCCTAGCGCCCCGGGCGGTGGAGACGGCGGTGACGGCGGTAAGCCGGGCCAGCCAGACAACCCAGCTCAGCCAGACAACCCAGCTCAACCAGAGACGCCGGGCCAGCCTGATGCGCCGGGACAGCCTGATAACCCGGGTGAGTCTGATGCGCCGGGTGGTTCGTCGTTGGCGCGTACCGGTATCGGCGCTGAAGGGGCGCTGGCTTCGGTTGCTCTACTGATGCTGGGTGGTGTCAGCCTGCTGGTTTTGCGTCGGCGCGCATCGTAGCGGTGAGATGCCCTGGCGCGCTTAGAGGGCGTTGCTTGGTGGCTGTTTGCTCGCGATGAAGGCTGGGACTACGGAGGATACGAGTCCGGCTACAACCCCGAGGCCTAAGCCTACGGGTACAAGCCACGGCTCTACTTGTGGTTTCCAGCCTTGCGCGGCAGACACCGCCACTACCCCGAGGACGCCTGCGAGTGCGCCTACCGCCCCGCCGATGAAACCGATCATCACTCCTTCGGTTACGAACCGTGCCGCGATTCCTTTTCGTGTGGTGCCTAGAGCTCGCCGCAGAGCGATTTCTGGGGCTCGGGAGAGCACGGTGAGGTACATCGAGGTTGATGCGCTCACAGCTGCGAGAATCAGTAGGGTGGCCGCCATGATCCCGACCAGCGCATCGAGGTCTGTTGAGACGCCCATGCGGAGGTTTCGTAGGTCTGCGACGGTCTGGACTCTGTAGCTGCCTGGGTCTGCGGCGTTCAACTGCATCGGTACGGCTTCTGCGAGCGCGGCTGGGAAGCCTTTATCTGTACGCATCACTAATTGCGGTTGCCCCAGGTGCAGTTGCGGTGCCAGAGACAACGGAACCAGCACGGCGTTGTTCAAGCCTGGGCGGCGTTCACCGGTTGTGAAGGAATCCACGACGGTCAAACGGTGGCCTCCCACCACCACCGTGCCGCCGGCTTCGCTGCCGGGCAGTTGCAGGGCTTCATGCGCATCGGGCCCTACGACCGCCACCGAGGTCACAGCAGGCATCCCGAAAAGATCAGCCGTGTGTTCCTTACCTAGGGTGAGGTCTTGGGTTTCGAAGAATTGGTCGTCAACGGCGATGATCTGCAGTCCCCCGCTGACGTTCACGTCTCCTGGTTCCATTCGGTATAGGCCGGTGGATTCGGTGGGTAGCTGGATCATGCGGGTCACCCTCTGCACGTGAGGGAGCTGCCTGAGCCGATGTTGATCCTGTGCGAGGTTCTTCTCTAGTTCCTCGCGTGCGTAGTCTGGGGTAGAGATCCACACTTCGTCGAACGCTGCGGCTTCGAGGCGTTCGTTGATCTGTACTGCGGCTGTCTGGCTGATCCCGACTGATGCGATCAATCCGCCGATGCCTAGAGCGAAAGCCAACACCAGGAACGCTGTGCGGATCCCGCGTAGCAGCACTTCGGTGAGGGATTCGGCCAGCACGTCAGCGACGCGTGTTCGTAGTGGCCCCTTGCGTGGTTTGGTTACAGGTTCGTTAGCGGCGGCTGGTGTGGTCTCGGAGAGGCCGGTGTCTTCAGCGATCCGGCCGTCCACGATGCGGATAACGCGGTGGGCGCGGGCCGCTACGTCTTCGTCGTGGGTGATGACGATGAGCGTGGCGCCCTGTTCCCGCGCGCGCTCAAGGTCTGCGAGCACCGCCATGCCTGATGCGGTATCGAGTGCGCCTGTCGGTTCGTCAGCGAGCACCAGTTCCGGCTGGGATGCCAGGGCGCGCGCAACGGCGAGACGCTGCCTTTCACCGCCTGAGAGCACACCCGCTTTATAGGTTGCGCGGTCTGCAATGCCGAGGCTGTTCATCGCTTCATATGCGATCTCTGACCGTTCCTGCAGGGGTACTGCGTGTGGAACCATCCCTAGGGCGGCGTTGGATAGCGCGTCCAAGTGAGGCAGCACGTGTGAGGCTTGGAAAACGAAGCCGATGCTTTCGGCACGTAGCTGGTCGCGGTCTTTTTCCGTTGCACTTGTGAGGTCCTTGCCTGCGAAGGTGTAGGAGCCTTTATTCGGGGCATCGAGCAAGCCGAGGATCTGCAGGAGCGTGCTCTTACCTGCCCCGGAAGGGCCCACGATGGCGACGTATTCGCCCGCGTCAATGTCTAGGTCTACGTCGAAGATACCGGCGGTGCTGTCCGGGCCGTATTGGCGGGTTACCCCGCGCATCTGAATGAGTCTTTGGCGTTCCATCAAAGCACCACGGTGTCACCAACGGCCAGGTCGTCTGATTCAACCGCGGCCCATCCGGCGGCGGTCCTCCCCACTGTGACCTTAACGCGGCGCGGCTCCCCCTTGTTGTCTGAGGCCTGTTTGACGGTTCCTTCCTTGTCAGTGTTTGCCTTGTTGGAGTCCTGTCCTCCAGAGCCCTGTTTATCAGAGCCTTGAGCGTTTTTGTGTTTCGTCCTTGAGCCCGATCCCGTGCTTTGGACGAGGACATAGTCTCCGTCGGCATCGTGGCGTAACGCGGTGACTGGCACAGCTTTTTGCGGTTTCACTTTGGTTTTCAGGCCTACGCGAACTTGGGTTCCGTTCTGGACTTTGTCGAAGGCCTCATCTTTGGTTGTGAAGATCACGTTATGCCCGGGGGTGCGGCCTTCTGAACCGGCTTGGAACTCTCCGACGTTCTCGACTGTTCCTGCGAACGTATCAGCGCCGGCGGTTATGTGGACTTCCGTGCCTTTGCTGAGCTGTTCGGCTTCTACAGCGTTGACGTGTGCGCTGATGGTCCGCCTGCCAACCCGCACCTTCGCCAGCGGCTGCTCAGGCCCTACAGTGGATGCGACAGCGGCGACACTCAGGACTGTTCCGCCTTTACCGTCGATGGCAGCGAAAGCTGAGACCGGGATATAGGGTTGCGTGCGCGGCGCGGGGGGCGCGTTCGTTTCGTCTTCTTCTGAGGAGCCCTCACCGGAGGCGCCATCTGAGCCAGGTTCTGCCGGGTTAGATTCCGGTGGTGGCTCAATCTCGCGTTGCGGCAGTGCATAACCGGCGCGTTGGAACATACCAGTTACGGCTTGGATAGTCGCGGAGTCCACGACGCCCGTGATCCGTACCGTGTAGCCGGAGTTTTGGAGGGATTCTTGGAACGCTACGACGTCGTCGCCCCTGTCTCCAGCGGCTAGGTCACGGTAGAGAGGTAGCTTCCCCTGCATCGCGAACACGGGCGTTCCAGCCACGGATCCAAGGAGCTGGCCGGCAACAACATCGTCGCCTTTCTTCAATGCTTGCTTGGTGACGGTGGCAGTTTCAGGAAGGACGGAAGGCACAATATTCTTCGTTTTGCCTTCGCCTACCGTTCCCAAGATAACCGTGTCAGGCACGATTGCCCGCTGTTCAACCACCGCGGTGGCCTGGATTCTTTCATCCGAGACTGTGGCCACCGAGTTTTTCGGGGCCGTAAGCGTACCGATGAAAAACGCAACAACAACCGCACCGATCACCACCGCGGTGATGATCAGGGTACGCACGGGGAAAGCCACCCGTGAAAGATGTGGTGCTCCCGCTTTCCTCATGCGTAAACACCTTTCTACTGTGGGGCTAACCTACTGTGGGCTAGTGCTAACCATTCCGTGCAATATATTCGCGGGCCGCAGACAAGATGCGGTCCTTCGCTTCTTTAGCTGGTTTAAGTTCAGCCTCATGTTTGTCGATGAGCGGCTGCTGATAAGAGGCCACAAGATCACCTAGGCGTTGGCTTGTTGAGGTCTGGTTGTTGCAGCGGGCCTCAATGCTGGCAAGCCGGATACTTTCCTTCGAAGTTTGAGCGCCTTCGGACTCTAGAAGTTTCTTAGTTTCAACGGATGCCCACTCTTCAGAGTTCTTCGGAGCCGTGAGCCCCGCATCCGTGACGCACTGAGACCACTCGTCATGGACTCGCTTCCACTCCTCATCCTTAACCGCAGCGTTGAAAGCCTGAGTGCTCAGCTCCTCAGCCCGCGCGGAGGATTCTTGGTCTATCTCTCTGAGCGCTTCCGTTTCTGCGTCTGCGTCAAAGTCCGTTTGGCATTCCTCGTAGGCTTCCTCCCAGGCCTCACCTCCCGCTGTCTCCTCTTGCTCCCAGGTCATGTCTACACTGCTGGGCATGGAACCCCACCCGTATTGGGCCGCGAATTTCTCATCCCACATGCCGAATGTGCGGTCATCGATGATCGCGTTTTCAGGACCAACAGCCGAAAACTTTTGACCCTTCTTAGCCATGCATTTCGAGGTGAAGATACGTTTAGCTTGATCTACCAAGGCTTGATCTGCAGGGTCGTCGTTCTGCAGATATGCAGAAAACGGTGTGAGGATCTGGGAAGACTGTCGGTCAAGTTTTGCCCGCGCGTCCGGATCCCTACCTTCGGTACTAGCTTCCGGCCCGCCGCACGCCGCAAGCGATACGCCTAAGAACACAGTAGCGAAACCGACCAACAGCCTTTGCCCAGATTTCATCATTACTGTTCCGCCTTATCGTAGAGCAGAAATTCGGTCACTCGAGGTTTCACCGAAGTGCAGATTTGTACTAAGCGCGCGCAGGTCGCTGTAATCATGATTTAGAGGCACGGTTCACCCGTAGCAACCAACGTTCTCACACATGAGACGAGACTTACCTCGTTTAATGGAGCTTGCGCGGTCGTTCGCCCACTTTGGAAGATTCCCTGATTTCCAGCTTCCCATCTTATTCCCATAATTAATGTGGTCATACAGAGTGGCTGCCTGAGTTGCAGTGACGCTAGTCCCCAAAGCCATCAGGTCAGAGCACCGACCGCAATACTGCGCATAAGAAATCTCGATGAAGGCTTCTTGTTCATTATGACTACCTCACAATTCGTAGAGCGATACCGATAAAGCACTGTCCTTTGTAAACCCCTTTGACAATGTAAGTTGATCGTAGACCAAGAAGTGGCGTGAGGCAAGTCACACAAGACTCTTTTTTGCCATGTCGTCGAATGGCGTTTAGCAAAATCTCTTACTCGTCTTGCGAGAGGGGTTTGAACATAGAAAAGGTGGGCTCGAAGGCTATGTTTGGTTTCACGACATCGTTCGCCCCTAACCACCCCAACCCACCCACAGATGTGCCACGACACCCTTCCAGGCATGTCTCACGACATCCTTCACCCATCTGTCACGACATCGTTCCCACCAGGGAGGGTGGGCCGGCATGCTGAGGTATGACATACACACGCAACAGAGCGATCGTGCTAGCAATCAATGACGGCGGGATGAGCGTCAAAGACGCAGCCACACATTTTGGTGTCAGCACCCGTTGGATCAGGACCTTGCTCAAACGCTTCCGTATCGGCGGGATTGAAGCACTCCACCCACATTCCAAACGCCCGCACACCAACCCCAACCAGACACCAGAAAAACTACGCGAAACTATCCTCGCGCTACGCCACCAACTCCTTCGAGACGGCCTCGACGCAGGCGCCGCAACGATCTATGACCTGCTACCCGAGCAGACTCGCCCCTCAACCAGCACCATCTTCCGGATCCTGAAAACAGCCGGGACAATCCAACCTCAACCACAAAAACGGCCCCGCTCCTCGTGGCAACGATTCCAAGCCCCCGCACCCAACAGCCTGTGGCAGTCCGACGTCACCCACTGGCCGCTAGCCGATGGTACCGACACCGAAATCATCTCCTGGCTCGATGACCACTCCCGCTACCTCACCCACATCAGCGTCCACCCCAGAATCACCGGCCACATCGTGGTCAACACCTTCCTAGAAGCCACCGAGACACACGGACTGCCAGCAGCAACCCTGACCGATAACGGACTCGTTTACACCCTCCGCTACGCCGGAAAACTCCGCCTCCTCGGCATCGGCCACGCCCACAACAGACAACGCATCATCCTGCTCGTCAACGGCCCCGAAGCCCCTCGCCATCAACAAAGCAACAGGCGAAATCATTGGCGCCTACACCATCGACCCCACCAAAAACTACCAACCCAAAAAACGGAACGATGTCCTGACACATCCACCAAAAAACCGGAACGATGACCCGACACATCAATACAGTCGCGACACATCAACGCTCCAGAACATAAAAAATGTCGGGACATCGTATGAACGATGTCCCGACACATTACAGTGGGTTCGAAGGCTATGTTCGAACCCACCTGAGAGTCTCTGGCGTGTGTGTCGGGGGCCTGCCGCCTAGCTCCTGACGTTGAGAGTTGGCGCTTAGTTTTGGTTGTGGCGGTTGTCCCAGTCTTTTTCAAGCCGCGCCATCAGGCTTTCGCCTCGCCGTTTAGTTGGCTGGCTGGGGCTTTCTGTGGTGACTTCTTGTTCAGTCTTTCGCATTGCGAGTGCGGCACCGGCGACCATGATCCCGAACCCTGCGATCCCCATGATCACGGTCACGATCAGCCCTGCGCTGATGCCGATACCGAGCAGGAGGAGGCCCAAGCCAGCGAATGCGATCAGCGCACCGAGCGCGATGTTGCGGGTGCTCAGCTTATTCTGCGGCGTCTGTTCAACGCGGCGCATTGTGCTCGAAAACTGTGGATCTGCGTGGAGTTGTTTCTCCATCTCAGCGAGCATGCGACGCTCACTCTCAGATAAACCCACGGCTTCCCCCTTCTTCGGACCACTCCTGGATTCCCATTGTACGCAGGCGGGCGCTAACAGTTCGAGCCGACTTCCTATCCGCCACTACGCTTTTCTTCACCTTCACCCCCTCTCAATAACGATGCGGGACGCACACTGTCCTTGAAACGCGCGTTAATCGCGTCCATCGTTTTCTCCGCTTGCGAACCCGCAGCCCGTGCCGCAGGTCCCGCATGCTCTCTCCCGCTACGTTGTTGTATCCCACTGCGTCCGGTCGCGTTGCCTTCGCTACCACCGTGTTCACGCCCGCTGTGGTCGCTGAATGCTTCTTCCCATTCGAACATGAGTTGCTCACCTTCCCATTCCGAGGCGAACTCCCCCGCCCGCACCCCGATCAAGCGGACGGGTTTCAACGGGCGTGGCAAAGCGGAAAGCAAGGATAGCGCCACTTCGCTCATAACTGAGGAAGAGTCAGTCGGGTCACTGAGGCGGCGTTGCCTCGAAACGGTCGTGAAATCATCCCATCGGACCTTCAAACCCACAACATAGAAACGATGCCCGGCAGCCCGGACACGCTCACCGACTTTGAAGGACAACTCCTTGATCCAGGTACGCAAGTGCGCTTCATCCGTGACATCAACATCGAACGTGTGTTCATGAGAAATCGACTTCTCGACCCTCTCGGTCACCACTGGGCGCGGATCGATCCCCTGCGCGAGCTTGATCAGATCCGGCCCATGCTTACCTAGCACGCGCATCATCCGGCGCGGATCAGCCTGAGCAACATCGCCGGCGGTCATGAGCCCTTGCGAATGCAGCTTCTGCTCAGTGGCTTTACCTACCCCAAACAGCTCACCCACCGGTAACGCTTGCATGAAACCTTCAACATCTGCAGGCGTGATCGCATACACGCCGTCCGGCTTCGCTTTATCGCTAGCCATCTTCGCCAGAAACTTATTCGGCGCAAGCCCCACCGAAGCCGGCAAACCCACCGCCTGTTTGATGCGCTCCCGCGCCACCTGCGCACAATGAAACGGGTTGGCATAGTGGCGCATAACCCCGGTGATGTCCATAAACGCCTCATCCACGCTCACCTGCTCAACCAACGGGGTCAGATCCTTTAGAACCTCCATGACGCGCGCCGACGCTTCACCATAGGCAGAGCGTGTGGGCGGGACAATCAACGCGTGCGGAGCCATGTTTTTGGCCTGCGCTACCGGCTGCCCCGAATGCACCCCATAGGCCCGCACATCATACGAAGCAGATAGCACCACGGCTCGCGGACTGTCTTGAGACACGATGATCGGGCGGTTCTGCAAGGTAGGGTCAAGGATCCGCTCGACCGAAACAAAGAACGCATCGATATCAACGTGAGCGATCACCCGCTCCGGCCTACGCCTCGCTTCACTCACCCGGCAACCACCTCCCATCAGTTCAGTACCTCACCTGGCCGCCCCGCTCCGCCTCGACAGGCGGCGGGACAGGCCCGCGTAAGAACCGCGCGTCGCTAGAATGGTGACATGACTGATTCTACGAAGGCATCCCTGGCAGGCTTGAGCCCAGACACCTCGCCCGAGCGCATCAGCGCGCTCTTCCGCGACGCCATCGAAGAACACGTCAAAACCTTCTTTGAACAGCAACGCCAAGACCTCACCCGCGTGAGCCCCCGCACTAACGATTTGATCGATGCGATCAGCGCTCTCAGCTCAGGCGGTAAGCGGCTCCGCCCCATTTTCGCGCTGTGGGGGGCACTCGCTGCGGGAGGCAGCCCAGATGATGAACGCCTCCTCACCCTAGGCACCTCACTTGAGCTGTTCCAGGCCGCCGCGCTCATCCATGACGACATCATCGACCATTCAGACACCCGCCGCGGCCAGCCCGCGGTGCATCGCAAACTTGAGGCGCTACACCGGGACAACGGATGGAATCGGTCTGCTTCAGAGTTCGGTATTGCAGGCGCGATCCTCGCAGGTGACATCGCGCTGGCCTTGAGCGAAACCCTCTTCAACCGCGCAGAAGCCGGGCCTACTGCTCGTGAGCTCTTCGACGAGATGCGCACCCAGGTCATGGCGGGACAATACCTTGACGTCTTAGCTGAGCAAACCGGCTCCCAGCTCTCCCCGGATGAGGCGGCGGAGAACTCCTGGACGATCGTGACGTATAAAGCGGCCCGCTATTCGGCCGAAAAGCCAACCCTGCTCGGTGCCGCACTGGCCGGTGCGGATCAAGAGCTCCTCGACGGGCTGTCCGATTTCTCCCTGCCGGCAGGGCAAGCGTTCCAGTTGCGCGACGACGAACTCGGCGTATTCGGCGACCCAGCCCAAACCGGTAAGCCTGCCGGAGACGATATCCGCGAAGGCAAACGCACTCTGCTCATCGCGTTGACCCGCCAACGGATCAATACCGAACAGCAAGCCTGGCTCGAATCCGTCCTGGGCCGCGATGACCTTGATGACGCCACGATCGAGAAGGTGCGCGAACTGATCCGTGACTCCGGTGCAGCAGAAGAACACGCCAGCCAGATCGATGCGCTCTACAACCAAGCGATGAACGCACTCGATGGCCTTGACATCCCAGCCCAAGCCCGCGAAGGGCTACGCTCGGTCGCATCCGCGGCAGTCCGCCGCCACGCCTAACAGCGCCGCTGCGCGCTTCAGTTCTACGAGTCAGCGATCCACGAGTCAGCTCAGCGTCACTGCTCAACTCAGCCGTTGCTGACCGGTGGCTACTACCAGGCCAGGGCTGATGCGCGGCGGCGAATCTCGCTCTTGCGCCCTGCTTCCAGCGTATCCATGGGGCTGCCTGGCAGGGTCTCGTCCTCCGTGAAGAGCCACGCGATGAGCTCTTCGTCGCTGTACCCGGCATCGGTGAGCACCTGAATGGTGCCCTTGAGCGAATCTAGGGGCACTCCATCGCGGAAAAAGCGTGCCGGAATCTTCTTCACGCCACGCTCTCCGATGGGAACAGCGAGGATCGCGCGAACATCGAGCAAGCGACGCAGCTCGCGCACATCAAGATCGGTGGACTCGACAAGGTCTGGGACGGTCGTCCACTCGCCTACCAGCGTTTCAAGGTCCTGTTCGCCATACGGCGCCTGATGATTCTGTACTGAATTCTGCACACCACCACTGTGGCACACACTCGCCCAAGAAGTGTTGTTTTCCACGATCCGGGCCCTGTGTTGCCGTGGCGAAGCCTGAGATGTCGTGGCGAAGCCTGTGTTGCCGCAGTCGATCGTGCCTCACCATTACACATGAGTCACAACAGTCACATTTGCCCCAGTCGCCACTTTTCTAACTTCTGTCACAGGTGCCTCTTGAGAAACTTTTACAACTTGGGTTTACATTAGGAACTTTGTTCTTGTATATTCACAGATGTCACATTTGCATCACGGTGTTGTCTGCGGGATAACAGAACAGCAACTGCTGAACCCGGGAGCTGCCCCTCCTGGCTTCTCACGGACACCACCTGCACGATGCAGAGAACAGTGCAGTAAGTAAGTCCCCACAACGTGAGGTCAGCAATCATGGCTCCAACGCCTCCGCGCCGCACAGCCGTCAATGGCGCTATCGCCACGGCGGCCCTGCCCATCATCACCCTCTCGACCCTCGGCTCCCTCGCGGGAACCGCTCACGCAAGCAACACCCCGGCATTCAAGCCGACGGTGCGTCCCGCAGCAGTCCCAACGCCAGCCAACGTCGCAGAAGCAAAGGCGCGCACCGCAACACTGGTTGCGGCGGCCAAGCCGAAAGCCAAGACCGTCACTGTTAAGGCCGGCGACACCGTGTGGGGCCTTGCATCCCGGCACGGCGTACCCGTGGAGCAGGTTCTGCGCCTGAACAAGCTCAAGGCCTCGTCTTTGATCTTCCCAGGCCAGAAGTTGACCATCAGCCGAGGTGCGAGCCTCCCTAAGCCAGGCGTTCAGAAGTCAAAGCCAGCAGGTAAGAAGCAGGCCACTCGCAAGGCACGGTCAACACGCGCCGGCTCTGCAGTTAAGACCTACACGGTGCGGGCGGGCGACACCCTCTCAGCCATCGCTTCCAAGAGCGGCGTGAGCCTCGCCACCATCTTCCGCGCCAACAACATGGGCGCCTCCACAATCATCTACCCGGGCCAGAAGATCAAGCTCAGCGGCACCGCGTCCGCCCCAAAGACCGCCGCGAGGACCGCGTCGAAGACCACCAAGCGGGCGGCAAACAACTCGTTGGTCTCCAATAAGTTCCTGCACTACACCTACGATGCGCAGACGCACGCCAACGCCAACGCATCCAAGCGCACACTGCTTGCGCGCCAGGTGCCTTCCCGCGCTCAGATGCGGCAGATCGTCGCCGACACGGCAGTCCGCTATGGCGTGGACCCACGATTGGCCCTGGCACATGCACAAATCGAATCCGGCTTTGATGCCCGCGCTGTGTCCCCTGCTAACGCTGTCGGCACCATGCAGGTTCTGCCATCCACCGCTAAATGGATGGGCAACACGATCGGCCGTCAGCTGGATCCGCTCGACCCGCACGACAACGTCACCGCCGGGGTCCTGTTCATCAAGTACCTGCACAACAATGCGGACAACCGCGACCAAGCCATCGGCGCCTACTACCAGGGCCTCGCCGGCATCAAGCGGTACGGAATGTACGCAGACACCAGGGACTACGTCCGCAAAGTCCGCGCGTTCATGTAACAAGCACGGGGCTCATGACTCGGCGTCTATGGAACGGACGCAAGCATGGGGCCCCACCAAGCCAACTGGGGCGGTAGATCCGGGGAAGATCAACCGCCCCAGTTGCCTTAACGGGCACAATATAACTGGGCGTGGCCAGCGAATACTCGCTGGCCACACCCAACACACGCCTGCCGGAACTAGCTTCAGCGGCCGATCATCGAACGCAAAGTTCGTGTAGCCACCAACAACGGAGCCATCTGGCCGCCGCCTACCTCACGCACCGCATCAAGCTGCTCGTGCGCCCGCTCAATCCGGCCAGCATCACGCTGCTCCCACGCAACCACACGAGCCTGCGCGGCAGACAGCTCCACGCCATCCGCATCGCTAACGTCCGGTGATTCGGTGCCCTCCGTCTCTTCTAGAACCGCGCGGGTCAAACCAAGCACCGCGGCATAAAGGTCATCACGCAGTGAGCTGCGCGCCAACGCTTCCCACCGTGAAGAGCGCGGCAACTGGCTGATCTGCGAGAGCAGATCGTCCACTCCGTAACGCTCATACACCGCGTAATAGACCTCAGCGGCTTCCTCAAGCTCCCACTCGCCCGTTGACGCCAACGCGGTGATATCCAGCAACGTGTAGGACTCAAAGTCCAAGCTATGCCGCTGCGCGAGCTCCTCAGGAAGCCCCGCCTCAACATCACGTTCAAACCATGCACGCGTGCGTTGGGCATCCACGCCACACACCATGCCCGGCAGACCCTCACGCAACCGAGCCACAGGATCAGCGAACTTCGCAAGGATCTCATCAACTGAACTATCCAGAGCCTCGTGCTCCAGAACCCACCGCGTCACACGATCCAGAAGCCGCCGCAAATCCACGTGCAACTGCAGCCACAGTTCATCATCGATCGTTGCCGGCAACTGGGCGATCGCCTCAACCTGCTCAGCGATGCCGTAAACCTCGTCCATCGCTAAGAAAGCCCGAGCCAGACGCGCCGCGTCCGCACCCGTCTCCTCCATCGCACGGAACGCATACGTCACGCCACCGATGTTCACGATGCGGTTAGCGACCATCGTCGCGATGATCTCACGGCGCAACGGATGCGCGGCGAGCGCTTCAGGGAAACGTTCAACCAGCTGAGGAGGGAAATACGCTTCCAGGACCTTCTGCATGGCAGGATCCTCCGGCAGATCAGAATCCACCAGAGCATCGATCAGCTGCATCTTGGTGTAGGCAACCACCACGGATGTTTCAGGGGTCGTTAGTCCCTCGCCCGCCTGCCTGCGAGCAGCGAACTCATCCGAGCTCGGCAGGTCTTCAAGCGCACGGTCAAGATCAACCGATTCTTCAAGGAAGCCCATCAGACGTTCATAGGCCGGCGCGAATTCAACCGCGACACCCCGCTCAGCAGCGAGCAAAACATTCTGCGCCTTATTCGTAGCCAACACGGTGTCGGCGACATTGTCAGTCATCTCTGCCAACAACGCCGGCCGGTCCTCAAACGCAAGACGACCATCACGGACCGCGCCGTCCATCAGAATCTTGATGTTAACCTCGCGGTCCGAAGACTCAACACCGCCCGAGTTATCGATCGCGTCAGTGTTATTGACCGTCCCCGCGAGTTGCGCGGCCTCAACGCGGCCTGCCTGAGTGAAACCGAGGTTACCGCCCTCAACCACCACGCGAGCCCGCAGTTGCGAACCATCGACACGGATCGCATCGTTAGCGCGATCCCCCACGTCAGCGTTCGTCTCCGATTCGGCCTTCACGTACGTGCCAACGCCACCGTTATAGATCAAATCAACCGGGGCCATCAGCACGGCCCGAATCAGTTCCTGCGGAGTGAGCTCCCGCACATCGGAAGCAAGACCGAGTACCTCACGCATCTGCTCGGTGACCGAAACCGACTTAGCGGAACGCGAGAACACGCCACCGCCTGAGCTGATCAAGTCAGGGTTATAGTCCTGCCACGAAGAACGAGGCGTGTTATACAGACGCACCCGCTCCTCAAACGAAACTTTCGGATCCGGATTCGGGTCAATGAACACGTCACGGTGATCAAACGCGGCAACCAACTTCGCGTGCTCGGTACGCATCAAGCCGTTACCGAACACGTCCCCCGACATGTCACCGATACCGATCATCGTGAAGTCCTCAGACTGCACATCCGTACCCAGCGTCTTGAAATGACGCTTAGCCGACTCCCACGCGCCACGGGCCGTAATACCCATCGCCTTGTGGTCATAACCAACCGAACCGCCAGATGCGAACGCATCGCCGAGCCAGAAACCACGCTCAGCGGAAATCTCGTTAGCGGTATCCGAAAACGCCGCCGTCCCCTTATCCGCGGCGACCACCAGATACGGGTCATCCCCATCGTGAGCAACAACCCGTTCAGGGTGAACCACCGAACGCGAGCCATCATCGGCGTACTCATAGTTATCCGTAATATCCAACAAGCTACGGATGAACTCCTGATACGCCGCCCGGCCAGCCTCAACCCAAGCACCACGATCCACAGCAGGATCAGGCAACTGTTTAGCGAAGAAACCGCCCTTAGCACCCGCAGGCACGATCACGGCGTTCTTGACAGCTTGGGCCTTCACCAGACCGAGAACCTCCGTACGGAAATCCTCCTCACGGTCCGACCAACGCAAGCCACCCCGGGCGACCTCACCAAAACGCAAATGCACACCCGCAACACGCGGGGAATCAACCCAGATCTCACGGAACGGACGCGGCATCGGAGCGAAACCCAACTCACCCGTTGCGATCTTCAGCGCGACAGTAGGTTTGCCCTGATACGCGTTCGTGCGCAACGTGGCACCCATCGCATCACGCATACGTCGAATCCACGTATCCGCATCCAAGGTCGCAACATCATCCAACGCCGATGCCAACGCATCGCGGGCATCCTGCTGGCCCTGCTCACGATCACCCGCTAAGTCCGGGTCAAAACGCGCCTCAAACAAGCCCAATAGCGCAGCCGTCACCGCCGGATACCGCAGCAAAGTGGTGGCCGCGAAGTCAACACTGTTCATCGAGCCGCACTGGCGCAGATACTGGACATAAGCACGGAAAATCGCGACCTGATGCCAGGTGAGGCCCTGTGCCGTGACCAAACCCTCCAACGCATCAGACTCCGTGCGCCCAGCAGCAACCGCCCGGTAGGCATCTTCAACCAACGGAGCGATCCGGGCAATATCAATCTCAGGGGCCAATGCGACCGTGAGGATATAGAGATAACGTTCCCGGGCACCCAAAGGCTCCACAACGTAAGGACGCTCCTGAATCACGCGGATCCCCAACGCCTCAAGATGCGGCATGATCGAGGACAACGGAGCCTGCTCGCTCAAGTACAGACGCAACTTAGCGATCGTTACGCCATCCGCCTCAACATCGAGCTCTTCCGGGTTATCAATCGTGTCCAAGCGCAGACCGATACCGGCAGAATCCTCATCATCTTCAACCCGCTCAAAAGCACGGACATCATCAAGGGCATCTTCAACCTCATACCGCACCCGGTAATCAGCCGGGAACGCCTCAGCCCACTGCTGCGCATGCTGCAGACCCTCCTGCGAACCATGCTCCTGCGTGAACACCTCAAGGATGCCCTCGCTCCACGAACGCACCGCCCGTGTTAGGCGAGCCTCAAGTGCCTGCTCATCAATCTCTACCGTGTCAACGCCTTCGCCAGCCTTGATCCGGTACGTCAACCGAACCACCGTGGACGGGGAATTCCAGACATCCAGATCCATCGCCTCAGCCGCGAAAGTCTCTTTAAGCTCTTCTTCAACACGCAACCGGACCGTAGTGTTGTAACGATCACGCGGCAAATACACCATGACCGTCACAAACCGGCCGAAAGCATCCCCCCGCACGAACGCACGCGTACGGCGCTGCTCACCCAACCGGGCAATCTTCGCCACAATCTCAGTGAGCTCATCCGTGCTCGATTGGATGAGCTCCTCACGCGGATACGACTCAAGAATCCGCAGAATCGACTTACCCGTGTGCGAGGTAGCCAAGAACCCCATTCGCGAAAGCACGCGCCGCACCTTAGAACGCACCACAGGAACATCAGTGACCGGTTGACGCAGAGCCTCAAACGTGTACAAACCAATGAAACGGTGCTCCCCGATCACCGAACCATCAGCCGCGAACTCTTTGACCCCCACATAGTCCAAATACACGCGACGATGCACCGTGGAACGGCGGTTAGCGGTAGTCAAAACCAGTGGATGCGGCTCGCGCGCCTTCTGAGCGGCCTTACCACTCAACGGACGGGAAACAGCATCCGTACGCCGCATCAGACCCAACGCCGAATCAACATCGCCACGCAAAACCTCACGGCCCTGGTCTTGTTCAAGTTCGTAATAGCGGTAGCCCAAGAACGTGAACGAATCATCATCCATCCACCGCAAAAACGCCGCGGCCTCACGCCGTTCCTTCTCAGGAACCGAAGGGATATCCCCCTCAAGCGCATCAGCTAGACGGCGGGCCTGCACACGCATCGGCTCCCAGTCCTCAACCGCGCTACGAACATCCTTCAAAACCGAGTCGACAGCTTGCTGCAGCTGCGCGCGCTGATCAGCATCCAGTTCCTCAGTCACCAACACCGCAGTCCACGACTCAATGACAGCTCGGGCGCCCTCAGGTGCCGCCAACATACCCAACGCGGGCAACGCCGCAGTGCTCTCAGACGCCGGCGCCGCATCCGAAAGCGGAACCTTCTTCAAACCAACCAGCGTGCCATCCTCAACCGAACGGTGCGCCATATAGGTCGGGTGGAAAACGAAACCAATCTTATTTGAGAACTCCACCACGCAGTTACTCACCGAATCAACGATGAACGGCATGTCATCTGCAACCAAGAAAACAACGGTGCCCCGCTCATGCGGCTCAACACTGACCACCGCAGAACCCGGCTGCCGAACCCGCCCCACTGACGCGTGCCGCTCCAGCAGTTCCCTCACCCGATCAAGACCGAACGCCTCACGTTCTTGCGCATCAATATCCGCGCCATAACGCTCAACAACATCATCGCCAAGCCAGCTTGTTTGAGGAACCGAGTCAGGCCGCACAGACGAGCCAGCCTGAGAAGATGAGCCAGACTGCGCAGATGAGCCGGACTGAGGAACTGACTGCGTGTTCGACACGCAACCCACCGCCTTCACATGTTTAGACGCACGGCCGTACGCAACGGCCTATTTTTATGTGCCCCGGGTCACAGATGGAGCCGTATTTAGCCTAGCCTTAAACCGCCTGCCACGGACCTGTTTTAAGGGAGTTTCCAGATTCTCTTCACACTCACACAAGCTCTGCGCAAACTCCCGTATCACTGCGCGCACCGGCGAGCGCGGCGCCGAGTGGCTCAACGCGGTCGCGGCCTCCAGTGCATGCTCTACCGCCTCGGCATCTTTCGGGATGAAAACCTCCGGTTGCATCGTCTTAGGCCCGAAGCGTTCCCACGCGCGTTTGACCCCTCGGACGGCCCCCTTGGACACCTGGTTCACCACAACAGAAATCCGTGCTTGCGTGAGCTCGGGCGCGTATGCGGCCGCCCGCATCAAACGCGGCAAACCTACCGCGTCCGCAGTACCGACCACCACCACGTCATCGGCGACTTCAAGGGCCGTAAGTGTGGCGTCATCACGTTGCGGGGCGAACGTGTCGAAGCTGACGTCGTGATCGTTATCCGCCGGTGCGGCGACATCCACAATCACAACCTCGGAAGCCTGACGCAGCGCCTCGAGGCTACGCTTGAGCGCGGCCTTACCGACCTCTTGCCAGCGGCTGGGCCGCGGAAGTCCCGTGGTGACGCGGAGTACAGCCTTCCCGATGCGGATGCGGGCATGCGCATCCGTGTCAGCGGTGGGTGAAAACGTGCCCGCTTCGACCGAACGACACAAACGCACGATCCCGGAGGTCTCCCCCAGCATCCCTAGGCGTGCGGCGATACTCGAGGCGCGCGTATCCGCGTCCACGAGCGTGACTTTCTTCCCGGCTAGCGCGGCTTCCGTTGCTAGCTCGATCGCTAGAAAGCTGCGGCCTGGCGCGCCTGCACCGCTCCATACCACGATGATGCGGCCCCGTTTATGCCCAGCCGCATGCTGTGAGTCGGCTTGATCTGTTTGGGTCTCTGGCTGGTTCAGCATTCCTGTACGCGGATCAACCACGTACAGCTGCGAAAGATCGTCCGGGATTCCAGCCACCAACTCATCGAATGACTTCTCTTCTAGTGGTGCGCGTGGTTTCAGCTCTTTCAGGCCGGCAGGTTTCGATTCTTCCGAGCTACTTGACGGTTGCGGAGAGGCTGATTCCTGTTGGGACGGAGCTGGCTCCTGTTCTGTAGAGGTTGGCTCCGGTTTCGTAGACACGGACTCCGGTTCCGACGGGGCTGGCTCCGGTTTCGTAGGCACGGGCTCCGGTCGCGACGGGGCTGGCTCCACTTTCGGCGGGACCGAATCCGATTGCGGAGAGGCCGAGTCTGGTTTCGACGTCACCGGTTCCGATTTCGAGGGGGCCGCGCTTTGGACTCCGAAACCTTTAAGGTCGACAACCTTAGGGGTCTTCAGCTTAGGTTCGATATGCCGCAGGCCCCGCCGTTTAGGTAAGGAACGGGGCTGTTCCGGTACAAGCCCGCCGGCACGCGATAGCGCTTCTGCGATCACTTCTGCCGAAGACGAGCGGCTCACCGAGCCGACACCAAGCCGGAGCAATCGCGAGGCCACCGCCGCATCGTTGGTGACCGCAACAGCACGGCCGCCGGCAGCGTGGACGGAATCGACCAGACCGCTATCGACCTCATCGAACTGGTCCACAAAAATCACATACCGTGCCAAGCCGGCCGCTAGGGTCGCTAAAAGCTCTGCCCCGTCAGTGCAGACCCGCACCACGGTAACCAGTCCGACCTCTGACTCCAAGCGGGCAAATACTTCAGGGGACTCGCCAAACAAAACAACGGAAGAACTCACAGCCGACCCCTATTCCTTGCCTGAAAGCGGGGCAGAAACCACGCTCACTACGTTTTCGCGCGCAACATGACCAACCATCGTGGCAACATCCTCACGCGGAATCAGGACTTCCAAGACGTGCCCCTGAGTGACACCGAAACCGGAATCAGCGCGATCAACTTTCACAACTCGCACACCAGAAAGCACGCGCTTCGGCTCGGCGTCCTCCTCAGCGTCCTTCGGGGTCACATACACATCCACCCCGCTACCGACCTTCACCCCCGCGGGGAGAGCGCCTTCCAACGTCAACGAAAACGAACGCAAATCAGCGGGGGCCTCCGATTCGATGGTGCGGCGAGGCAGCAACTCACCTTTCGAAACGAAATCACTCACCACCACACCGCCTAGCTGTAGTTCCCCGTGAGGTTGTGAACGCGTTGGGCGGGGGTTTGGCCTCCGATTCCGGTGTGGGGTCGGTGGTGATTATAGTGATGTAGCCAGGCTTCGTAGGTCGCTGCTCGGGCTTCGTCACTGTAATAGGTCTTAGCGTAGGCCCATTCTTGGGTCAGAGTACGGTTGAAGCGTTCGACTTTGCCGTTGGTCTGAGGCCGGTAGGGCTTGGTGAACTGGTGTTTAATCTTTGTCCCGAGCGTGTTGTTGAACAGGCGTGAGCGGTAGCAGGCGCCGTTATCGGTCATCACTGCCTGTACGGTGATCCCAGCTTGAGCGAAAAACTCCTGAGCGCGTTGCCAGAACCCGGCCGCGGTCTGTTTCTTCTCATCGGTAAGGATCTCTGAATACGCGAGTCTCGAATAGTCATCGATGGCGTGATGTAAGAAGGCATAGCCCCTGCCGTGTTTTCCATACCCACCGTTCTTGCGCGCCTCGGGTCCAAGCATACGGTGGCCACCACCATCGGGGATCCGCCCAAGTTTCTTGATATCAACATGCACCAGCTCACCTGGGGCTTGTTTCTCATACCGCGCGATGTGCGGTGTCCTGATGGGCAGTCCTGTTCCTCGATCGATATGGGCCAGTAACGGCATCTGGTACCGGGCCAAGACTCTACCAACCGTGGACCGTGGGATACCCAAGTGGTAACTGATCCGGTGTGGGCCCCACTGGCGGGTGAACCGCAGCGCAATAATCCGGCGTTCTCGGCGAACAGACAACCGGTTAGGACAGCGACGTGGCCTGCAGGACCGATCCGTCAGTGGGGCGCCGACGAGGTAGCGTTTGGCCCATTTCGATGCGGTAGCCGGTGAGACTTGGAAACGTTCGGCGGCTCGACGAATCGTCCAGCCTTCCTCGACGATAAGCACGGCAAGACGCCGGCGACCCTCAGCAGTCAAGGGTGCATTAGGGTGAGACATGAAGACCTCCGGGTCAGGCAGGAGTTGTGGTAACCCCATACTGCCCGGAGGTCTTCACCTACCGCGAACGTTCACAACCTCCCGAGGAACTACACCTAGCTTGGTGTCGCTTGGAACATACCGCTCACCCGGGCCAGCAAGCCGAACCTCAACCGGGACCACGTCCTTCTCAGTCAGGACGGTCCCCGGGGCAAGATCATGTGCTGCGACCATGTAGGTGTCCGTGCGGGTTACCGAACGCACCAGCAAGACGACGCCCAGAATAGATGCGACAACCAGGACGATGCCGATAACAAGCCTAGGGTCACGCCAACTAGCTGGTTGCCAGCGCATCACTGACGAACTATTGCCACTGCGGTCAGTCATTGTTCACCTCAAGCTCTTTACACCTGCGTGCTCGCGAGGACCGTGCGCGATGGACAGCCGCGCATCGCTTGGTAGCCATGCACGATGCTCCGCCGCGTGGTTCGATGCCTCGCGGTTCGATGCCTCGCGAGGTCGCTTACAAGCATGCTTAGACGATAACCAGCACGATGAACTACAACAACTACTGACAAGTAGTGCTATCCGGCATCTCGGACACAGGTCTCACACAGGTTCTCCTTGAGTAGGGTTCGACGGGATGCGTTTAGCTAGTCGATACCGCAGATACCGCCACGAGCGCCACCAACGGAACCAGCACAAGCGAGCGGGCCGCGGTCCCACCCACCTGGGCTTGCAGACGGATAAAGTCCGCCCCCACAGCAACGATGAGGCCACTGCCCACCACCCCGTCAGACAAGATGAAACGAACGCTCTGACGGTCCCTACCTATCGCACGTAGAGCCGACTTCCATGGAGCTTTGGTGCGGCGACACGAACCCTTCATGTCACGCTCGCGCACACCAGCGTTAGGCATAAGAACCTCTACCCAGGCACCGCCCTGATCCGGGAACATCCACGACTCGGTTGCAGTCTCAACACCGAACCACCCCACACCCACTGCCGCGACCGCGCCTGTAAACGAGTGCCCACTCGCATGAACTTTCACATGTGCGCCGGCGATCTCGGTGAGGAACCCTCGCCTCGCGTACTCCGCCCGCGCCAGCTCGCCAGCTTCGGCACGCATCTCTTGCCATTGCCCAGCCTGCAGCTCATGGGCCATGTCCTCGAATAGATCGTCAAAACGCATGTTCACAGGCTACTGAAAAAATTACCTCTTGACACCAACGCGAAACATCAAACAGAATCAAAGCACAACAAATTGGCGCCCATAGGGAGGCACCTCCCTACAGCACTCAATAGGCGCTGAGAAACACACAGTTCTCGAGTCTCAAAAGAGGGCAACGACATGAATCAGAAAGCCTCACGCATTCACATCACAGCCGCTTGGATCGCCCCAGTTTTAGGCCTCATCATCGGAGCTACCGGCCTTGCCTTACTCAACCCGTGGTTCCCAGCCGCAGAGTCAGCGGACACCCTCATTGCCCGCATCGGGGCCTGGGCCCTATGCCTCATCAGCGCTTGGCTTCTGTTCACCCACACGCTCGCCCTCCTCCTACGCGGCCTCAGCTCACTCGGCGTGAGCACCGAACGTTGGAGCCGCTGGGTCCCCCGCGCATCAGCTGTTGCCGCAGGCCTGATCCTCGCAGCTCCGGCAACATCCCACGCGGCACCCACGCCTGACACAACCGTGGTCACAACCGAAACCACCACGCACACCTCTCCCACACCCTTCAGCGCCGCCTTCCCGATCGACGACCAAGAGCAACAAGCACCATCAACGAAACAGCAGCAAGAGACCTTCACAATCAAGAAATCCGACCCCGTCCCCCTACCCCGCAACATGGGTACACCAGCTCGAAACGACACCGTGGTAGTCACATCGGGCGACACACTCTGGGACATCGCGGCACGCCACCTAGGACCCGGCGCAACACCACAACAAATCGCAACCGAAACCAACCGATGGCACCATGCTAACCGCGATCTCCTCGGAGACAATCCCCACCTGATCATGCCCGGCCAAGAGCTACACATCCCCGTCTAAACAGCGCAGCGCCCTGTACTAGCAATCCAGCCCTGTACTAGCAATGCATCCCTGCAGTCATCCCACTGCCCTCTACTGACACATCACAGCAAGGAAACAAAGGACTTCCCATGACCACCGCACCCCTTTGCGAACCAACCACAGCTGCCGCACTTGCAACCGCATCAACAGGTGCACCCGTGCCAGCACCACCATTATCAGCACAGCCATTAAGCACGGCACAGTCTTCAGTGCGGGCGGGTGCTCCGGCGCATCAGCATCTGGCACGAACGGTAGCTCAAGCGATCGCCGATGTACTCTCCGGGCGTCGCCCCTCCCTCGCTTTGGCCGGGTGGTTTGAACTCATGCCACTCAACAAAGTCCAAAACCGTGCCGGTTGGGAACGCGAAGCATCCCAAGCGAACGCAACCCCGTGGCCGTGGCGGACACTTTCACTCATCTCATGCCACGTCCAAGCCCAATACAAACACGAAGACACCCGCGCACTCCCCACGCTTGAATGTTGCGCGAGCATCCTCACCCCGCGCGGGGTAGCGCCATCGCCTTCACCCTGAAACCACACGGCCGCAGGTTGCGTTGCACCGACGTACACATCGGGTGAAAGCAAAGCTAAATCAACAGTGGGGTTTGCACACCAGGCTGGTGTGCAAACCCCACTGCATCAGAACCGCTACCTAGGTCAACGCTCTAACTCTGCGCCCTAGTTCGCTCATCCGTTTGGAAGCTAGTGGCGCTTGCGTGAACGCTTCTTAGCCTTACGTGCTTGTTTACCGGTCATCCTCGGCCCTTCCTTGGCAGCGCGAGTCCGGCGAGTACGCGCCTCCCCGCTTTCATCCGGCGCCGAATACTCGAGATCTTCCTGGCTCGTCTGGGCATCCATCAGGCCAGCACCGCGAGCCTCACCGGCGTCATGGCCCGGCTCCACCTCGGCATGGAACAAGAGGGAAACCGAATCCTCACGGATCGCTTCCATCATGGCCTCGAACATTTCATAGCCTTCGCGCTGATACTCAACCAGCGGGTCACGCTGAGCCATCGCACGCAAACCGATGCCCTCCTTGAGGTAATCCATCTCGTAGAGGTGTTCTTGCCACTTACGGCCGATCGAAGACAACACAACACGGCGCTCAAGGTCACGCATCGTGCTCGAACCCAAGTACTCCTCGCGGCGTTCATAAGCGACCATCGCATCAGAGACAATCTCTTCTTTGAGCATCTCCGCGGTCAAGCCACCCTTATCGCCGCCGGCTTCCTCAATGAGGTCCTCCGGGCTCAGCGTTACCGGGTAGAGAACCCGCAGGTTGCTCCACAACGCGTCGAGGTCCCAATCATACGGCTCACCGGCCAGAGTGGTTTCGGTGACCATCGCACCCACGGCGTCTTCGATGAACTGCTTGATCCGCTCACCCAAGTCTTCGCCTTCGAGGATCTGGCGGCGGTCAGCATAGATCGCTTCACGCTGACGGTTCATCACATCGTCATACTTCAGAACGTTCTTACGCTGCTCCGTGTTGACAGACTCAACCTGGCGCTGAGCGGACTCGATGGCACGCGAAACCATCTTCGATTCAAGCGCCATATCATCCGGCATGTTTGGCGAGTTCATGATGCGTTCTGCCATACCGGCATTGAACCGACGCATGAGCTCATCCGACATCGACAGATAGAAACGAGACTCACCAGGGTCACCCTGACGGCCGGAACGACCACGCAACTGGTTATCGATACGGCGGGATTCGTGGCGTTCGGTACCCAAAACGTAGAGGCCACCCAGCTCGCGCACTTCGTCGCCTTCGGCTTCGCATTCAGCCTGGATATGGTCAAAGACCTCATCCCAGACCGCTTGGTAGCCCTCAGGATCATTCTCTGCATCCAAGCCACGGTTCTTCATCTCCGTGACGGCGAGGAACTCAGCGTTACCGCCGAGCATGATGTCAGTACCACGGCCAGCCATGTTCGTAGCGACCGTGACAGCGCCTTTCTTACCGGCCTGAGCAACAACCGCGGCTTCGCGTTCGTGCTGCTTAGCGTTCAAAACCTCGTGGCGGATACCGCGCTTGGCAAGCTTTTGCGATAAGTATTCGGACTTCTCAACCGATGTTGTACCGACCAGCACCGGCTGGCCCAGGCGGTGGCGGTCCTCAATATCTTGAGCTACCGCCTCAAACTTTGAGATCTCGTTCTTATAGATCAAGTCCGGCTTATCCACGCGCTGCATCGGCTTATTCGTTGGGATCGGGACCACGCCGAGCTTATACGTGTTGTTGAACTCCGCAGCCTCAGTCTCAGCTGTACCGGTCATGCCGGAGAGCTTGTCATAGAGACGGAAATAGTTCTGCAACGTCACCGTTGCCAAGGTCTGGTTCTCGGCCTTGATCTCAACGTTTTCTTTAGCCTCGATCGCCTGGTGCATGCCTTCCGAATAGCGGCGGCCAGGCAGTGAACGGCCCGTGTGCTCATCGACGATCATGATCTCGCCGTTCATGACCACATAGTCTTTATCCCGCTTGAACAGTTCTTTAGCTTTGATCGCGTTATTCAAGAAACCGATCAGCGGAGTATTCGCGGACTCATACAGGTTGTCGATACCCAGGTAGTCCTCAACCTTGTCGATACCCGATTCCTTAACGCCCACCGTGCGCTTCTTGATATCGACTTCATAATCTTCATCCAGCTTCATGCCACGCACGAGCTTGGAGAACTCGCTGTACCAACGGTTCACATCCCCCTGCGCGGGGCCGGAAATGATGAGTGGAGTACGGGCCTCATCAATCAGAATCGAGTCGACCTCATCGACGATCGCGAAGTTGTGGCCGCGCTGAACCAGCTCATCCTTGGACCAAGCCATGTTGTCACGCAGATAGTCGAAACCGAACTCGTTATTGGTTCCGTACGTGATGTCCGCGGCGTACTGTTCACGACGCACCGCAGGCTTCTGATTCGAAACGATCACGCCCGTGCTCATTCCTAAGAAACGGTAGAGGCGCGACATCAGCTCGCCCTGATAGTTGGCGAGGAAGTCGTTGGTCGTCACGACGTGGACGCCCTTACCGGAGATCGCGTTGAGATACGCGGCCGCGGTAGCCACGAGCGTCTTACCTTCACCGGTCTTCATCTCAGCGATATTGCCCAGGTGTAGGGCGGCCGCACCCATCATCTGAACATCAAAGTGGCGCATACCCAGTGTGCGTTGTGAGGCTTCTCGAACCACCGCGAACGCTTCCGGGAGCATGTCATCGAGGCTCTCGCCCGCCGCGTAACGCTCACGGAACTGATCCGTCATGGAATGCAGCTCGTCATCCGTGAGTTCCATGATGGAGTCTTCGAGTGCGTTGATCTGTGAAACGTATGAACGCAGTCGCTTCAGAATGCGTTTATCGCCAGCTCGCAGAATACGTTCGAACAGATTGGCCACGTGTGTTCTCCCCCATGACAAAGCAACCGGAATCTACCGGCCTTTCGCCATCTTACGCGTTGAATATGTTTTAACCCCAAGCCAATGGCGGGAGATTCATGAAAAATCTCCCGCCACTGACTCAGGCGACAGTTATTAAAACTCTAGTTCCCCACTGCCACGGGAAGGCTAGACACGATGCTTGTGTTAGCTGCGGTAGGTCTTGCTTCCGTCCCGGGTTGCTTCCGTAAGGTTCTCATCCAGGGAAATAACACCGTAAGACCAACCGCGGCGACGATAAACCAGCGATGGCAGGCCGGTTTCGGAGTCAAGGAACAAATAGAACGGGTGGCCCACCAGCTCCATGTTGTCCACGGCATCGTCTTCAGTCATGGGGATGGCTGGGAAACGCTTGCGGCGGATCTCAACCGGAACATCGCCAACCTCTTCCTTACGCTGAGCTTCCTGCACCTGTTCAACCAGGGACTTATCACTTGCAGGAACAGCTTCCGGATCGATCGGCGGGTTCAACGCACGGTCATTGCGGCGGTGGTCCTTTGCTTTGTCGCGTGCACGGCGCAAACGCTCAAGCAACTTAGCGAATGCGAGGTCAAAAGCCGAGAACTTCTCGGACGAGTGCGCTTCAGCACGGACCGCCGGGCCAGGCCCGATCACGGTGACTTCGACAGTCATTTCAGAATCAGAGACGCGTGCGTTCGGTTGGCGTGAGACCTTGATATCGATGTTGTGGGCCCGCGGTGAAAGCTGTTCAACCTTCGCGGCACGGTCCTCGACGTATTCGCGGAACCGGTCAGTAACGCTGACGTTGCGGCCAATTACGTTGACATCCATGAGAGGTCCTCCCTCAATTCCGAAACAACACCCGGTGACGGTCTGACGGGAAGATTATGAACTCATCACCGCCGTTGACGCCAGGTGATGGGTTTGGCTGGAGGCTCATCCTCGAACTCAAGCCCATGCTTAAAGTTACCCCGGTCACACCCTGGAGCGCATCCCATGTGCTCGTGTTGTGGATCAGTTAAGCGGGTGGCTTATTTCTGACACTACGTTTGCCCCTCCCGGTGGACGCACCCAGGCGACACAGAAAGCCCCTTTGACGTTGAAGCCGTGAGCACGCAAGACGCGGGAAGCCTCGGCAAGCGTGGCACCGGTCGTTACTACGTCATCGAACAGAACCACATGCCTGGGAACCTTTCTGTAGGGACTGCGATGTTTCACGTGGGCCACGGCACGGTAATCGACAGCGAACTGTCCTTTCACTGCGTTCGCTCGGCCACTTCTACCCCGGGACTTCTGCGGACCCTGGTTGGCCAGCCCCAGGCTCGTCAACGTCCGCACCCGCAAGAGGTTCATGACGGGACCCACGTGAGAAGCACGTAAGAGCTCTTCAACCGGAGAGAACCCACGGGATCGCACCGAAGAAGCTTTCGAGGGTATCGGAACAACCGCAACAGGTCCCGCAACCGATTGCAAAAGGTTCCACGTCCGCTCAACGGCAGGCCCAAATCGTTCGATCAACCCCAGCCCACCACGCGTCTTTGCCGCCAGCAAAACATTAGAGACGATCCCGGAGTACGGTGCCGCACACACCACCGGGGCCGGAGAGCTCGGGGCTAGAACATCAAATTCGCGTAGATCATCAACTACCGCAGGGTGCAACAGAGCCTTGCCTAAGCGCGAGGAGCATTCCGGACACAGCGGGCCGGCATCGCTGGTACATCCCACGCACCGAGCAGGCAGAATCGCACGTGCTGCCTCACTCACTGCCTGGCGCATCGTGGTTCCGGCAGGCCCAAACCATACGGCATCAGCGGCCTCCCGCCACCGCGCTACACGACCGCCAGGGCTGTTGTTGAGTCGCCGCCTGCCGGTTGTTCCGCGCTTGTCGGTTCCACCGGTTCCGTCTAAGCGCCTGCTTGGTGCCGCCATGTACTCAGCATCGCGCACCGCACGCCGCACTCAACCGCGAGAAGGAAAAGATGTGGACAGAACACCGGGAAACCAGACCTGTGAATAGGCAAACGCAGCAACTACTTAGCCTGCGTAGGAAAGCTGGCTTCCGTCTCTGCGAACCTGCCGCCATCCGTTAGAGGTGCGCTGATAGAGGCCGTCAGCGTTCTCTGCATACACATCCTCGGGGCCCACACCCACCGTCAGGTGCGTTAGCCCCAGCAACGGTTGCCGCCACATGCTCGTTTCGTCGTTGAGGCCGATCTGCTCAACATCCACCCGGGCCGTGGAATCGGGTTTATACACAACCAGGTCGGCCGCCCCGATCCACTGCACGCGTGTCGGGTTCACGGTGGTCTTTAACCTCAGCGGGCTCGCTAAAGCTACCGGACGGTCAGTCTTGGTGCGTTGAATACCGGATACCTGCAAGCGTTCGCCATCAGCGTCCGTGAGCGTAAACGCAAGCCGTGCTCCGTCCGGAGAAACCCGCACCGAGGTCACAGAGGTGTTAGGTTTCATGTCCAGCTTCATGCGGACCGTTTTCCCGTTCGAGGAATCGTAGGCCACCACGCCCTCAGGGTCCGATGTCCACACCCACCCGAAGCTATCCATCGACGGCGCGGTCATGACCGGGCCGCTGGCGAGCTCCTTGTACGTTCTTTTCTCACCGTCCACGGCCAGAAGCCGGGTCTGTTGGGCCGCTAAGACCGCGTATTTGGTGTCATCTTCTGGCTGCATCGTCGGAGACGACAGCCCCGGGCCTAAAGTCGAATCCGTCTCAATGAGTGTGCTGTTGGAATCACGCACACGCACCAAAAGGTCGTTCTGAAGCCCCACAAGCTTATCCGATACCTCAGCTTCTACAACAGGTGGATTGCGTTCAGCATCAGCGGAAACCTTCAGCTCTTGCTGATCCACCGACATTGAGACCTGATTGACCGAGGACAATTCGTTCAAACTCAAGTCCAGTTGCCGCATCATGAGGCTACGTTGCCGGTCATCAGCGCCAGCAACAACACCCTCCGGAACATCAACCTGAGCCATGCCGTCCTGCACGGGCACAGCCTGCCGGGCAAGTTTCGCATCGCGCGGGAACGCGCTCGAGACCGACCCCTCAAGATAGGGCGCAGGGCCGTGCAGTAGCGCGGTCACTACAGCGGTAGCCATACCTTGACGGCGCGCGAACCACCGAACATCCGGCACCACGGCGGTGAACTGCGGGTTATAGAACGCGAGCTCTACAGGTTCGTAGGCGCGTTGGAACAGCTGCGATTCAACCACTACGCCATCGGGCACCTTCGAGATGCGCCATTCCCCGTTTTCTTTCAAAACCTCAAATTTGAGGTTACGTGGTTTAGGGTTCTCAGCATCGGTTTTCACACCGTAGGCGTCGATCGTGCGCAGCACGCGAGGGTTCGCTTCCAGAGCGCTTGCGCCCTCCCCGGAACGCTTCACCTCAGGTGTTGAGTCAGTGACGATGACTTCATGGGTCGGGTTCCATTCAGGCGCCTTCTCTGCAGTCAGGAAGCTGCGGGCCACCGCCCAGTCATCCTGTGAAGAGACACCCGCGGCGAGGAAACCCCTCACGATGGTTTCTGGTGAATCCCCCGGGGACGGGCCAGGCACATCGAAGGTATAGCTTTGTTCCCCGCCACTGCGTTCGCTCGGCTCCAACGTTCCGACAGGCCCCGCGGTGGGGATGCTCCCGCACCCAGCCAGGACGGTAGCGAGCACAACGCTCAGCACGGACATCAGCACGATGCGCCAGCCACGCGAGCCTGTGTTGCAGCTTGCGTTGTGGCTGGGTGAAATCAGCGAGGTCATGGCGCGTCACTCCCCTCAGGCGATGCCGGCTTCGTCGATGCTGCTGTGTGCTGGGCTGCTGTGTTCTGAGTTGGCGTGTTCTGTGTCGCTGTGTTCTGCGCGGTCGTCTTCTGTTCCGTCGCTTTCGCCTCCGCTGCTTTCTCCTCCGCAGCGGGCAGTTGGATCGGGTTGGTGTTGGTGTTGACTGCGGCTTCGATAGCGCCAATCCTCTTACCGTAGGGTCCCAGCGGCAGCGGGGAGACGGTGATTTTCTCGCCGAGGGTTTTAGGCAGTGTCAGGCGGAAGGTCGAGCCTACGCCAGGTTTACCCCATGCCTCGAGCGCACCGCCATGCAAGCGTGCGTCCGCCCGCGCAATGGATAGGCCAAGCCCCGAGCCGCCGGTCGTGCGTGCACGGGCTGGGTCTTTACGCCAGAACCGTTCGAAGACCCGCACCGCATCTTCTTCGCTCAGGCCAATGCCGTGGTCTCGTACGGCGACTGCAACCGCATCGGAGTTCTCAGCGATCAGCACCTCGATCGGGTTGCCTTCGCCGTGTTCGACCGCGTTGAGGATCAGGTTACGGATGATGCGTTCGATGCGGCGTGGATCCATTGACGCATAGACCCCACGCTTGTTTTTATCAGCACCCACGATGGTGACTTTGACGGGCGAGCCAGCTTTGTCTGCCCACGGTTGGGCTGTGGCCATCGCGCGGGAAACGACTGCTTCGACATCGGTTTTCGTCTCCGCCAGTTGCGCGGCGCCGGCGTCGAAGCGGGAGATTTCGAGCAGGTCATTCAGCAGGCCTTGGAAGCGTTCAACCTGGTCATAGAGCAGTTCGGTTGAGCGGGCGTTGACGGTGCTGAATTCGTCGCGGCTGAGGTAGAGGACCTCAGCGGCCATACGTACCGTGGTCAGTGGTGTGCGCAACTCGTGAGACACGTCAGATACGAAGCGTTGCTGCATCTGTGAGAGCGCTTCAAGCTGCACGATCTGTTCGGCGAGTGAATCCGCCATCCGGTTGAAGGACGTAGACAAACGCGCAAGCTCGTCTTGGCCTTGTACTTCCATGCGTTCATCGAGCCTACCGGCCGCGACCTTCTCGGCGGTTTGAGCGGCTTCCGCGACAGGCTGCAGCGAACGACGGGCCACATACCAAGAAATACCGGTGATGATGAGCAACAGAACCGCGCCGCCACCGAGCAGCACGCGTTGAACCAACACGAGGGTGTCAGCTACTTGCGAGAAGTCATAGACGAGGAATAGCGCGTAGTCGCGGCCCGGCGGGACGGTGACGCGTTTACCGAACGCAACCCCGGGTTTGATCTCGCCTTTTTCCCCGGTCAGCTCGACCGATTGCCAGTAGATGTCGGAGCCGCTGGAGACCTGGTTCTGTAGATCATCGGTGATAGCCGCCGATGCGACTGATGAGGTGTCCTGGCCTGGAACCCAGTAGGCGGAAGCACCTGGCAGGAGCCGGAACACGACGTCGCGGCGCACCGCGACACCGTCGCCTTGCATGCCGCGCAGAGTGTCCATCACGAGGGTGGATGCGGCGTTGGCGTTGGTGGTCGATGCGGAAGAGAACGCGGAGTCCGCTTGTGCGAGCCCGCGGGTCGCTTCAGCGGAAACCTGCTCAAGACGTTCTTCGAACAGGCCCTTGGAGATCTGGGCGCTCAGGAACCCGCCCACAAGAATCTCGGCAAGACCCACCAGGACCACAGTGATTCCCACGGTTCGGAACTGGACGGAACGCCGCCACAACCGCAAACCGAGGCCAAACCATCTGCGTGGATCCCATTTGGAGTGCGCGCTCGGATCGGGCACCACCGTGCTTCGGCGGCGCCTGCGCACTAAATAACGGTTGGGTAGGGCTGCTCGCCTACCCTTCGGTTTAGTTCTGGCCAGTCTTATAACCTACCCCTCGGACGGTCAGAACGATCTCTGGGTTTTCCGGGTCACGCTCAACCTTGGAACGCAGACGCTGAACGTGCACGTTCACAAGCCGCGTGTCTGCGCTTTCGCGGTAACCCCACACCTCATTGAGCAGGTCTTCGCGCGTGAAAACCTCGCCCGGCTTGCGGGCCATGGTGGTCAAGAGATCAAACTCCAGTGGGGTCAGTTGCAACTGCTCGTCCCCACGGAAAACCGTGTGACGTGCAACGTCGATCGTGATGTCTTTGACCGTGAGTTTGCTACCGTCGTGGCGTTGCCCGCCGCCACGCAAGCGTGCACGGACGCGCGCGAGCAGCTCCGCCGGTTTGAAGGGCTTAGGGATGTAGTCATCAGCGCCCGCCTCGAGCCCGCGCACCACGTCTTGCGTGTCTGATTTGGCGGTGAGCATGATGATGGGGACGTCGGATTCTTCACGGATTTCACGGCAAATCTGGATGCCGTCTTTCCCGGGAAGCATCAGATCCAGCAACACAAGGTCTGGTTCGCTGCGGCGGAACATCTCGACAGCTTGCATGCCGTGATGGCAGAAAACCGGCTCATGTTCATCGTTCTTCAAAACGATGCCGATCATTTCCGCCAATGCTTCATCATCATCAACGACGAGGACGTGTCCCTTCATCTCCCGCATTCCCTCACATCTGACGCATCGAATCCACCGAACCGTGGCCTATGTATCTCTTATCCTATGTGATCAGCACACAGAAACTCGGTTGGGTCAACCATGCGCGATGTCGCTAAATTTTTGCGCTAGATCGTTCAACCTGGTGAGCCCGCGGCCAAGCTGCAGGTCGGTGAGCTCGGGCGCCGGTCTTCCTTGGGCGGCACCGGGCTTGGTTGCCGCCGATGCGGGCGCCGCGGAACGGAAACCGTAGCTGGCTTGCAGGGTTATGCCAAGCAGGTGGCGGGGTTCCAGCCCGGCTTGCCGCAGCGGCTCCAACAGCTCGTCTGCTGTACGGGTGAAGGGCCGGGCCTTTCCATCGGCTAGCGGTTCATTCACGGCACTCTCGGGTAGAGGCACAAGCACGCGGCTACCGGTGTGTTCCCCATCGGCGAGCGCTTCGATGGTTTCCAGTAGGTTTTCCGCCGCGTGGGCATCCTCCGGCCATGAAACGGTTTCGAACCCGACCGTGACGCCGCCGTTGTTTGTCTCCACAGCCTTCGCAATGGTTTGCGCGCGCCCTCGCGCAGCCTCAGGAAGCCACACGGTCACCGTGTTCTCGCGAGCTAGGGTTTGCGTTTCGCTGCCGGTGGTCCGCGCTGCAGTTAGTGCCGCTGCCGCATCGGCCATGAGGGATTCCCACCATTGCTGGTCCAGGTGCGCAAGCCTGCGGTAGCGGGAGCTGGAACGCCACGAGCCTGCGAACGCGTGGTGCGCATCGGGATCGATGATCCGCACCACCGGCGTGGTGCCGGGCAGTGAAGCGAGTTGCGGCACTAGCTCCGTGATGCCTTCGCACCAGGCTTGCGCGATGTCGGTGCGGGCAGCGTGGTCGGAAGCTATGGGCTCGCCGTTCGGTAACGCCAGCCGGTGCATCACGGTGGCTGGCCCCATCACGGTGACGCTGCGATGCCCGAGCGGAGCGTCTTGGGCGTCATCCGCGGTGAGCTGGATGAGCTCACGCAAACCGTTACTCGCCCGGCGCATCGCGATCCCAGCTTGAGCGCGGGTTCCGGTCAGCCGCCATCCGTGCGCTGTGAGGTCCACCGGCAACCCGGACAGATGCGTGATGGTGCGCTCCCAGGCGGTGTCTGCCGGGGACTCCGGAAGAGGCAGAACGTGTGGGCCGGATTCGAGTCCGCCGAACACCTCGTTGAGTAGCTGTGTTGCCCGCAATGGTGTTGCACGTAGCGGGGTGTGAGTTTGTGCCTGGCCCGGTGTGCGTGCCTGGGCGCGCGCCTGGGTACGAACCTGCGGCGTGCACACAACACCCTGCCACGCAATGCCCTGCTCGGTGTCCGCTGAACGCTCGGGAGCCGTCGAAGTAGAAGAAGTCATGTTCACAATCAAGCCTGCCGGCTCAGTTGCGTTGTTCGGAGATCGCTTCGTGATGGCGGATCACTTCAGCGATGATGAAGTTCAGGAATTTTTCGGCGAATTCCGGGTCTAGCTGCGCGTCTTTGGCTAGCGAGTGTAGCCGGGCGATCTGGGCGGCTTCACGCCCGGGGTCGCTTGGCGGGAGTTGGTGTTCGGCTTTGAGGTGGCCTACTCGCTGGGTGCATTTGAACCGTTCTGCGAGCAGATATACCAGCGTCGCGTCAATGTTGTCGATGCTGCCGCGGATCCGCAACAGTTCCTGCATCACGGCAGGGTCAACAGTGTCAGGTAGCGAGGATGCCGCCGGGTCCCATTCGTTGGTCACGATGCCTTCGTGTTGATCGCTCATAACCTCACCCTACGCAGTGAGTGCGGCCGGATTCCACGTTGATGAATGGGCTGAGGCAATTGTTGCTTGCCCAATCACACGGTCCCCGGTGTAGAGGACCATCGACTGGCCTGGTGCTACCCCGTTGAGTGTTTCTTCCAGCTCGGCTTCTACGCGGCGGCCGTGTTCGTCGTCGGCGACCCAGCGGGCGCGGCCCGGTACAGGTTTTCCGTGGGCGCGAACCTGGACGGTGACGTCCATCCATGCGCCGCTGGCGGCCTCGGCAGGTTCCGCACCCGCGAATGAGACGCGAATGCCACTGAGCCGATCCACGGCGAGCGCCTCTTTGGGACCGACAACGACTTCGTTGGTTTTCGGCCGGATCGAGAGCACAAAGCGCGGCTTACCGTCAGGTGCTGGGTGGCCGATAGCGAGCCCGCGGCGCTGCCCTACGGTGAAGGCTTGGGCCCCTTCGTGTTCGCCTACTTGGGTGCCTTCTTGGTCGATGATTTTGCCTGGCTGCATCTCGATCTGTTCGGCGAGCCAGCCGCGGGTGTCGCCGTCTGGGATGAAGCAGATATCGTGCGAATCGGGTTTCTCTGCCACGCCGAGGCCGCGGCGTTCAGCTTCTGCGCGGACCTCCGCTTTGGTGGGTGCGTGTGCCAGCGGGAACCAGCAGTGCGCGAGCTGGTCCTCCCGCAGAACACCCAGAACATAGGACTGGTCCTTGGCCATATCGGCGGCTCGGTGCAGGGTTGGGCGGCCGTCACCGTCCTGATCCACGCGGGCATAATGGCCGGTCACGACCGCATCGAACCCTAGCGCGATCGCTTTATCAAGCAGAGCTTCGAACTTGATTTTCTCATTGCAGCGCAGGCACGGGTTCGGGGTGCGGCCGGCGGCGTATTCGTCGATGAAGTCATCCACCACATCGGCTTTGAAACGTTCGGAGAAGTCCCACACATAGAACGGGATGCCGAGGGTTTCGCATGCACGGAACGCGTCATTGGAGTCTTCGATGGTGCAGCATCCACGCGATCCGGTGCGTAGGGTTCCGGGCATGCGTGAGAGGGCGAGGTGGACACCCACGACGTCGTGGCCGGCTTCAACGGCGCGCGCCGCCGCTACGGCGGAGTCCACGCCGCCAGACATTGCGGCCAGAACCTTCATGAAATCCCCCTCAAAACTGTGGCCGGTCAATTCTGCTCAAGGCTGTGCGCAAGGGCAATTCTCTATTGTTTCATGCACCACCGGTGACGCCGTGATCTTTATAGGCGCTAGTGGCGTTTGTCTCTGGTGCATGCGCGAGCTAACCGGCGGCTCTGGCTTGCGCGATGACCCCGGGGAGGGCGTCGATGAGCGCCTGCACTGATCCTTCGGTGGTGAGTGAGCCCATGCTGAAGCGTTGCACATCGGTTGCGTCTTGTTTGCTACGGCCCATCGCTAACAGGACATGGGAGGGCTGCGCCATCCCGGCGGTGCATGCGGAGCCGGTCGAGGTCGCGAACCCGAGGCTGTCTAGGAGGAACAGGACCGAGTCACCCTGGGCGCCTGGGACGCTCAGATGCACGATGCCGGGCAACTGCTGCGCTGAATCCCCGCCACGTGATGCCCGGTTAGCGGCTGCCTGGACGCCGGATACGGTCGCGTTGGGGATGGTTGTGGTGATCGCGTGGACCAGTTTTTCCCGCAGACACTCCAGCCGTTCACTCTCTTGGTCGAGGCTTGCTTGCGCGGCGGTAGCGGCTGCGGCGAAGGCTGCCGCGGAGGCGACGTCGGCGGTTCCGGAGCGTAGGCCACGTTCTTGTCCGCCTCCGTGGATGTGCGGTGTGAGCTGGGCGGTGCGGCGCACGATGAGCGCCCCGATCCCCACTGGCCCGCCGAGTTTGTGAGCGGTGATGGCCGCGGTGGTGATAGCAGGATTGTTCAGCTGTGTAGGGGTGTGCCCAAAAGCTTGCACCGCATCCGTGTGGAAGGGCACACCGTGTTCGGCAGCGATGGCTGCGGCTTCTTCGACTGGCTGGATGGTGCCAACCTCGTTATTCGCCCACATCAGGGTCGCCAGAGCGGTGCGTTCCGGCGCGTGTGCTAGCGCGGTACGCCACGCATCGAGATCCACCACGGCATCCTCGGTGACCGGAACCAGCACGGGTTCGGCGCCGTGGTGTTGGGCGAGGTATTCGATCACATCAAGCACGGCAGGATGCTCAATCCCGGTATAGATGATGCGCGGCCGGGCTGGCTTGCCCACAGCTGGCTCCGGCTTGGAACCGGGCACTGCGTTGCGTTTGGCGTAGAGGCCCTTGATCGCGAGGTTATCGGCCTCGGTGCCGCCTGAAGTGAACACGATTTCAGCGGGATCAACCCCGGCGGCGTGCGCGAGCTCGATGCGCGCGGCATCGTGGATACGGCGAGCAGTGCGGCCCGCGGTGTGGAGCGACCCCGCGTTGCCGATAACCCCCATATGCTCGATGAGCGCGGCACGTGCCGGCTCAGACAGCGGGGTGGTTGCGGCGTGGTCGAAGTAATGGATCGGCTGATTCCTCACCCTCCCAGCCTAGCCCCGCTCCCCTGGCTGGCACTGCTGGCTCACTCCAGCCTGGTTCACTCCAGCCTGGTTCGTCCACCCTCGCTCCCCAGCGCTCACCGTGTTCCGCACCCGATGGGTGAGGTAAGGCAGAATATTGACTATGTCCGCCAGCCGCCGTCAAGCTTTTGAAACTCTCGGTCTACCCCCTAACGCTGACAGCCAAGCCATCCGTAAAGCGTTCCGTGCGCTTTCACGTACGCATCACCCAGACCTCGGCGGCGATCCCGAAACGTATCAGGCGATCACCACCGCCTACACGGTCCTGACCGATCCTGCCGCTGCGGCGCAAGCCGATGCCGCGGCTGCTAGAACCGCGACCGCACAGCCGCCAGCGAGTCCTTCTGCGCGGTCGAAGTCTTCGCCGTCTGCCCAGCGTCCAGCGCAGACCCGGCACGCATCGGGCGCTAGCGGCGCCGCTTCACGCGCCAACAGCACGGCCGCACACAACACAGACAACCGCTACACACCATCTGGGCCTGCTTCCCAGGACCTCACCTACGACGGCGCCCACCCTGCATTGAGTGAGCGTGACGCGCACACGCTCGTGCGGGGCTCTATCCGCCGTTGCAGCTTATTTGACCGCGCCGTCTACCGCGAGGCGCGCACCGCGGCCGTCATGGATCTTTTCGAACGCATCCACGAACACGTTCCTGCGGCCCGCATGGTGCTGGGCGTCCGCATCGACGGGACGGATATTGAAGCAGTGATTTTTGCTGGCCACCGTCTGCTCGCGGTTGATGTTGAGGCTTCTGTGGATGCCGAACACGCGTGGGATGGCACAACACTGCGAGCGAATGGAAAGCCCCTGGCTTATACCCCAGACCACGATGCGGTGCATGCGTTGGAACGCAAGATCGGCGGCAGCCGCGCTGAGGCGTTGCATGTGTTGTTCGTTCCGGGGCGTTCGGCTCAACATCCGGTGGTGAACCGGGTGGGCGCTACCGCGGGTGTCACGGGGCCTTCACCGATTGCGCGTGCCGCCGGCGAGGGGATTGCTTATCTTGCAGGTGGCCCGAACCCCAGTAGCATCAACCTTTCTGTGTATGGTCAGTTACTCCAGTTCGCAGGACGCGACACACACAAAAAGAACACCGTTCCGTGATCAAACCGTTACATTAGCTAAACTGGCGGCGTGCTACGCATCGTCTTCAATACTCCTGAAATCCCAGGCAACACCGGTAACGCAATCCGGCTCGCTGCCATCACCGGCGCCGAACTGCATCTTGTGGAGCCGTTGGGTTTCGATTTTGAAGACGCGAAATTGCGCCGCGCTGGCCTCGATTATCATGATCTGGCTGTGGTTACGGTGCATCCGGACCTGGATACTGCGTTGCAGAAATTGGGGCCGGGACGTGTTTTTGCTTTCACTACTGACGGACACACCCGTTATGACACCGTGACCTACCGCGAAGACGATATTCTCCTCTTCGGTAAAGAGTCCTCCGGGCTCACCGAAGAAGAAAAGAACCATCCGCGCATCACTGAACGTCTCACGATCCCGATGCAGCCGGCCCGCAGGTCTCTAAACCTCGCGAACTCGGCTTCCATCGCTGTCTATGAGGCGTGGCGGCAACACGGGTTCCCAGGTTCCCGGCCGCTGGATGCGGCACCTGCTGATCTCACTATTGGAAACGTTTAAGGAAAGGCTTACAACCATGAACCAACTGAATGAAGCCGACCTTGACGTACTCGGTGACTTTGAGGAACTCGACGGTTTTGAGGAACAAGAACACGGCCGTAGCCGCCGCAAGGCGCCTTCGGCGGGCAAGATCGCGGTCATCAGCGTCATCACGGTGGTTGTGCTCGCTGTGATCGGTTTCTTCTTCGCGGTGCGTGCCATGTGGCCGTCTTCTGAAAAGATCGCAGGCGAGGTCGCGCAAGAGGTCCTCGACGCCCCGGACGCCCAGACCCACACCGCTAAGTCGAAAGACGGCGAGATTGAGGTGGTCACTAGCGCGGAGCTGAACTCGTACGCGATCAAGGTCAAGGGTGTCCCTCACGCTCCGCAGAACAGCGAATACCAGCTGTATCTAAGCGATAAAGACAACGCGCTACGCCCCTCCACCTTGCTAGGTGGGCAGCCGAACGATGAGTGGGTCGGCGTCCGCAACGAACTCAACACGACGCGTGAAATCCACGTCACGATCGTCACTGAAGGTGGGCAGCAGCGCCCACCAGCCAACGATGTGGTTGCCATCCAGATCCCGGAAGGCGCCGGTAAGTAGCGCGATAGCGGAGGTGCTCGCTAGCGGCGCAGTAGAGGGCCAGTTGCGACGCGAGTGTAGCGGCAGGGCAGAGGTCCAGTATCGCCGCTGCTAAAGGCCGACTATCGGGACAGCTTAGAAACCGGCGATCGTCTCGGCGGAGTTCACGCACACCGCGTGGAACGACTCCGCCGCTTTCGCATCGTCCGAGGCGGTAAGCTGCTGGGCGATGTTTGCGGCTTGGTGCCGCACAAACTGTTGCATCTTCTCCACATCCGGGTGTTGGGATGCGTGCTTGAGAAGCGCTTGGATCTTGGTTTCGAGGCTCTCTGTGATGTCCACGGCCATGTTCGTTAGGTGCCCCGGTTGCCCGAAGTACCACAGGTGAGGCAGTTTGTGTGGCTCGAGGCCGGCTTCCAGCAGCTCCGGGTATGCGTAGGGGTTCTCCAGCGACGGATACACTGCATGAGTGACCGCTTGCCCTACAGCAAGGTGGTCAGGATGTGATTTCTGGAAGCTCGTGTAGTCCCGCTCAGGGTGGTGGGTCAAGATCAGGTCCGGGCGCACTCGGCGTCCGATCTCCACGATGTCCTTGAGCAGCTCATCACTCACGTGCAGATCCCCGTCCGGGTAGTCCCAGAACTCGACCGAAGCGATCCCCACAACCTCTGCCGCTTCCCGCTGTTCCTCCCGACGGCGGGATACAACATCATCGCTGCGGGCCTCATCGCTGAAACCGCCGGCGCCCCCGCCGGTCACCACGGTGAGGTGGATGTCGATGCCGCCTGCCGCCCACCGTGCCAGTGTTCCAGCGGCGCCGAAGTCAACATCGTCTGGGTGCGCTGTCAGCACCAGAACCTTCGATATACCCACCGGGGCGCCCGTGGCCGGGTCAAGCGCGACGGCGCCCGCTACCCCGGCACCCTCTACCGCGGTGCCCGTTACTCCGGGGCCCTCTGCCCCGGCCGTCGAATCCGCTGACATCGAATTCACCGACGCTGAAGCGTTCACGAGACTGCCCTACTAACCCTGTTGTTTACGGGCGCGGATAGCTTCAGCAGCTTGAGGTAGGACCGTGTTCAGATCGCCCACGATACCGAAATCAGCGATATCGAAAATAGGGGCGTCCATGTCAGTGTTCACCGCGACGATCGTGCCGGACTGGCGCATGCCCGCAACGTGGTGCACCGCACCTGATATACCGGCTGCGATATACAGGTCAGGCCGCACCGTGGCGCCGGTCTGCCCCACTTGTGTGTTGTGTGGGATCCATCCTTCATCGGTCGCATCACGTGTTGAACCGACCGCGCCGCCGAGGGCGTCAGCGAGCTGTTCGACCGGGCCGAAATCGCCGTCGGTACCGCGGCCGCCCGAAACCACAACTCGGGCCGAGGACACGTCGGGGCGTCCGTCGTAAACCACCGGGGTGCGGGAGATAATCTGTGCGCCTTCACGCCCGCCCGTGCTCAACGTAACCACCTCGGCGGTCTGCGCGGCAGCCTGCGCGGAAGCGGGAACGCCCGGAACCAGCGTTAGGAAAGCGGTCGCCGTGGTGGGGCGCACTGCAGAGCTCCACTCCCCCGAAAGCACATCCTTACGCACCGCAAGACCCGAGGCCGCGGTGAGTGGGCCTTCAGTTGCAGGCTCAACGGCGGAAACTTGAGTGATGAGCGCCGACTCCGTGAGAGCGGCCGCACGCGCCATGACTTCGGTTTCGATCGGCTCGATGCTGCTGAGCACCGTCACGGCCTCGCTTGCGCGCACGGCACCGACCAAAACATCGGCCTGCCCCACCGCAACAGAGCCCGACGGATCCTGTTCAGCCGCATACACCCGCTGAGCGCCCGCGGCACCCAACACCGCGACCGCATCGGCTGAGACGGCCGAACCCACGGCAACAGCAACGGGCCCTAAACCGGCCGCAACACCGAAAGCTTCCTGTTGGGAAGCCGAAAGCTGCGGCCCAACAGAATCCAGATACACAAGAACAGTCACAAGAAACTCCAGAAACGTCTAAAACCCGATACCGAGAAACTCTGCCGGCCGCAGACACCCCGCCTGCCGCGCACGAGGGTTAGAGCAGATTATTTTCAGCTAAATACTCAGCCAGCGCCTCACCAGCTGCACCATCATCAACAATCACACGGCCCGGTTTACGTGCCGGAACCGGTTCCGCAGCAGTCACAACAGCAGAGGCCGCAGACGAACCCACCCAGTCAGCAGACAAGCCGAGATCCGCAAGCGTGACCGTGTCCGTCCTCTTCTTCCGGGCGGCAAGCATCGACTTGAAGTTCGGGTAGCGCGGCTCATTAGCCTGATCCGTAACCGAAACCACCACCGGCCAGCCGCTAGCAACTTCAAGCACCTCGCCGATACCCTGGCGGCGGCCACGCAACTGGCCCGCATCAAGCTCAAGCGAATCCAGCATCGTCAGCTGCGGCCAGCCAAGACGCGCGGCGACCAGGGAAGGCATGACACCCATCTCCGCGTCAGTGGATTCCATGCCGAAAACCACAACATCCGGGTTCTCGCCCCGGATCGCGGCCTCCAAAACACGAGAGGTCGACAACGCATCAGAACCAGCCAACTCGTCATCCAGAACATGAACGGCCCGTGTTGCTCCCATCTGCAGGGCCTTCTTCAACGCGGCTTTAGCTCCGTCTGGGCCCATCGTCACAACAGTGACCGGGCACACCTTGTCCCCGCCAGCAGCCTCAGACAACGCGACAGCCGCCTCGATGGCGTTCTCATCCAGCTCAGACAAGATCGACTCCTCACGAACCAGGCGGTTCTCCGAATCGAACTGCCGCTCAAACTGAGCATCAGGAACGTACTTGACCAAGACCATCACATGCTGTGGGCTCGTCTCGGCTGTACTCATGTTTTCACTCCTGCTCGCAATGAACACAAACTGCTCTCGATGAACAAAAAACGGTGGCTTATACGATGCCTTCCGTAGTCCATCGTATAAGCCACCGCCCGCATCGTGGCATCCCGCAGCCAGAAAGTAGGCGTCCACGCTGGCTGATTGATGCGAATGCGCTCGTTGATTTATGCGTCAGCGCCACCCAATGTGACGTCCATGGTGTGTTCCTCGCCGTTGCGTTTGACCGTCACCTTGACGGTAGCGCCCTCCGGGTAGGAACGGATGGTCGCGGTCAGGTCAACGGCGTCATTCATGCGTTTATCGTTCACCTTGGTGATGACGTCATCCTTCTGGATGCCTGCTTTCGCAGCCGGTGAGTCAGGTACAACCTCGGAAACCACCGCGCCTTCCGTGAAGATCGTGGAACGGCCTGCGTTTGAAGGCTGGGCACGCGCCATCAAACCGAGCTGGCCGTGGGTCGCTTTACCGTTGCTCATGAGCTCTTGGGCAACACGCTGGGCGATGTCGCCTGGCACGGCGAAACCAAGGCCGATAGAACCGGATTGGGCGCTTGGCGAGTAGATCGCTACGTTCACCCCGATCAGCTCGCCCTTGTCATTGACGAGCGCCCCACCGGAATTACCGTGGTTGATCGAGGCGTCAGTCTGCAGCACGTTGATCGAGATACGCCCCGAAGGTTGCTGACGCTGTTCTTGCCCGGGGATCCGGAACTCCGGCAGGTCTTTATTGTTGGGGTCATCTTCCGGGGTCGATTTGACCGCCGAAGATGCGATCGAGATCGAGCGTTCACGGTTAGAAATAATGCCGGTAGACACCGTGTTCGGAAGCCCCAACGGCGCACCGATCGCGACCGCTTCCGAGCCCACGTTCACATCGTTCATATCAGCGAACTTGATCGGGGTGAATTTTGTATCCCCAGGGTTATCGATCTTCACAACCGCGAGGTCATAGAGCGGGTCTTGGCCCACCAATCTGGCTGGATAGGTTGTTCCGTCCGAGGTCTGGACCTCGATGGTCGCTTTATCTGAAGCACCGCTGAGCGTTGCGACGTGCTGGTTGGTGAGTACGTAGCCGTCTTCAGAGATGAACACACCCGAGCCTGTGCCGGACTGTTTGCCATCGCTTGCGGAGATCGTGACGACGGATGGCATCGCGGTTGCTGCCGCGAGTGAAACCGGGGTCGCGGACTTGGGGTCACCACCGAACTGTTCCTGATAAGCCTGTTGCGCGGCAGGACTGTTCGCTGCCGGGTTCTGTCCGGAGTCAGAGTGGTTGAGTGCAACCACACCCGCGCCGGCGCCGCCGCCTGCAACAGCACCCAGGATCAAAGCCCCCGCAACGATCCCCCAACCGGGACGCCGCGATGTGCCGCGTTCCTTCTTCTTACGCCCACCAGACAATTGCGACTCATGTGGCTGCTGGCCCACCTGCTGTGTGTAATACTGCGGCGACTGCTGAGCCTGTGTTGGTTGCTGGGTCTGTGTTGGCTGCTGAGCCTGCGTTGGATGTTGAGTCTGTCCCGGCTCTTGTTGCTGTTGCGGGCCGGGGCTTGGTGGAGGCGGCTGAGTATGTTGCTGGCCTGGCTGGTTCTGATTGCCGGGGTAGCCCTGTTGGCCGGCTGGATAAGAATTAGACATCTGCGGGCTTTCTCATAGAGATGATCAAAACTTCTAAGAACAGAGTAGCGATATCCCCTGAAAAGCGGCTGGACGGTCAATCCGCGGTTTCTTGAAGCTCACCGAAAGAATGCTTGATGAGGGGCCGTTATGTGGAAAACTTTGAATATGGCGCTTCTCATCGACATGCTTGATTCCTCGACCGTGACCGCGGCACAGGCCTTCGCATCGCACGCTGTTCCAGCTCAGTTCAACGCGGCGCAGGATGCCGTGATTCGGGATAGTTTTGAACGTACCGCTTCAAGTTCGTCTCTGTTCGGCTTGTTGATTTTCTTCATTATCGGGTTTGTGATCACGGCCGTTGTTTTCAACATGAAGGGTTCGAAGGCGCGCAGGGAGCGGCGTGAGAGGTGGCGGAACTCGCCAGGCTGGGGCGCTACCGGCCTGCCGGTGGGTGGCGTGCCGGAGGATGCGCCGCAGGTTCTGTCCGCTGAGCAGCTGGATGCTAAACGTAAGGACGCCTCCGCTGCCTTGATCGCCGCCGATGAGGCGGTTCGTGCCGCAGGCCAGGAGGTTGATTTCGCGGTCGCTGCCTATGGTGAGGAGAAAGTTGAGTCTTTCCGCGCATCATTGGATGAGGCCCGTGCTGATTTGTCTGCTGCGTTCGAGCGGCAGCAGTTACTTGACGATGACACCCCTGATTCCCCGCAGGATCAGAACGCGTGGCTTGAGGAGATCCTGCAGCGCACCAAACGAGCTATCGACACGTTGCAGGCTCGCGCTGACGAGTTCAGTCAGCTCCGTAACGTGGAGCATGATGCGCCGCAGCGTATCGATGAGCTCAATGCCGCGTTGATGCAGCTAGTGGGCCGGCTCGAGCAGGGCCAAGCGAATTTGGGTGGTATCGAACAGGAATACACCACGAGCGCTCGTGAGCGTGTGGATGGTGTTGTCAAGCGGGCAACGGGCCGTTTGGAAGACCTTTCTGCAGCGTTGAATAATGCCCGTACCGCGTGGGGTTCCGGGAACCAGCCGAGCGCGGCACTTGCGATTGTTCAAGCCGAAACCGCGCAGGTGGATGCCGAGGCCCTGGTCACTCGTGTTGAGACGGTCAAGCAACGGCTGGCTACCGCCCAGCAGGAGTTGCCGCAGCATATTCATCAGGCTGAGAAGGATATCGATGCGGCACGGGCGATGGTGGATGCTGGCCGTTCCGCGTTGCAGGGCCCGGCTGATCGTTTGGACCGGGTGATCAAGAAGATCTATAGCCAAATGGATGCTGGCCCGCATGATCCGATTGCGCTGACGGATGAGCTGGCAACCGCGCATGATGCGTTGAGTGATCCGCTCGGCCAAGCGCAGTCGGAAGATGAGAAGCGTGCGGGCGCTCAGGCGCGCCTGGATGATCTGGCGAACCGTGCTGCTGCCCGTATCGAGTCTGTTGAGGATTATGTTCGCGCGAACCGCAACAAGGTGGGTTCCACCACTCGCACGCGGCTTTCTGAGGCGCAACGGTTCTTGAACCAGGCGATGGATATGCGCGCTACTGACCCAGTGACGGCGGCTCAGCACGCTGACCGTGCGCTCAAGCTCGCTGAGGCTGCAGCGCGTAACGCCGAGGCGGAAACCGCCAGCCGTAGTGATCAAGATGACCCGCTTGAGAGCGTCTATAACATCTTCAACCCGACGTTCTCCGGTTCACGCAACGGGGTTCCGCGCATCACGTTCGGTTACGGTTATCCCAACGACAACCGGCGCAATTCCAGACGCCGCCGCCCGTACTGATGCAGCCCTGGGGCGTTAGCAACCGCGCATTGATATGCGTTGTTATGCGCGTTGACGCTGGCGATTTTCGCGCCGCTAGCGAACTTTGCGCCGCGGCCTCTACTCATCGATCAAGAAGCACACTAGTCTGAAATCTGGATGTTTCTCGTCTGATCATTCATCAGCTTTCCGCCACCATCATTGAAGGAGAACCATGGCAAAGAAACAGTCGATCCTTGGCCGTATTGGCCAGTTGGTCCGTGCGAACATCAACGCGATGATCGACAACGCGGAGGATCCGCAGAAGATGCTGGATCAGATGATCCGCGACTACACGGACAACATCCGCGAAGCTGAAGCGGCTATCGCGACCACGATCGGTAACTTGCGCCTGGCTCAAGAGGACCACCAGACTGACGTTAGGGCCGCTCAGGAGTGGGGCCAGAAGGCTCTCGCTGCGTCGAATAAGGCTGATGAGTTCCGTTCTCAGGGTAATTCCGCGGACGCTGATAAGTTCGATAACCTCGCCAAGGTTGCACTGCAGAAGCAGATGGCTGCTGAGAACGATGTGAAGGCCGCTGAGCCGGGCATCAAGGCTCAGGAGGATGTGGTTGAGCGGCTGAAGAACGGCCTGGCTCAGATGAAGAACAAGCTTGAAGAGCTGCGCACTAAACGCAACCAGCTTGTTGCCCGCCAGAAGTCCGCTGACGCTCAGAGCAAGGTCAACGAGGCTCTCGGCTCGATCGACATCATGGATCCGACCAGCGAGATCTCCCGTTTTGAGGAGAAGATCCGCCGCCAGGAGGCACAGGTTCGCGGCCAGCAGGAACTGCACGCATCCTCGATCGATTCGCAGTTTGAGCAGCTTGAGGACCTCGGCGAACAGACTGAGGTTGAGGCGCGTCTCGCTGCCCTCAAGCATGGCGCTGGCAAGGGCGCACCTAAGGCTGTTGAGTCCCAGGCTGGCGGCGGGCAGGCTAGCGGTGGCAAGATCGACGAGGACTTGACTCCGGAGCAGCTCGAAGCGCTGCGTAAGCTCGAAGGCTAAGCCCGGTATAGACACAGCCAGAAGGCCGGTTCCCTCATGTTTCGAGGGAACCGGCCTTCTGCTGTGTTCGCGGCCCATGACAACTGTCATGGGTAAGTGGTGACACCTGCTATGCGTGCGTTCCTCGCTGGCTCATTAGCGTGAATTGCATGAAGAGAACACACCTGACGAGGGAACAGAATTCTCCCGCTATAGAACTCACCCCAGCTATAGAACTGCGCGGAGTGAACAAAACCTTCAACGCGCGTTCAGGCAATCCCGTGCACGCTTTGAAGGACGTTAGCCTCACGGTCCAGCCCGGTGAGATCATTGCCCTGCTGGGCACTAATGGGGCCGGCAAGACCACGCTGGTGGACCTGATTCTGGGGCTCACCACCCCATCGTCCGGGTCTATCAAGGTCACGGGTCAGGCCCCTCAAAAAGCGGTGTATCAGCAAAAGATCAGCGCCCTCATGCAAACCGGTGGCCTGCTCAGCGACCTCACGGTCAAGGACACGTTGAAGATGATCGCTTCGACCTTCCCGCGCCATCTGCCTCTGGATGAGGTTATCGAGCAGGCGCATCTGGAACCGATCTATAAACGCCGCGTCGGCAAGTGTTCCGGCGGTGAGCAGCAGCGGATCCGTTTCGCGTTGGCGATTCTCGGCAACCCGGACGTCCTCATTCTTGACGAGCCGACCGCCGGCATGGATGCCGGCGCTCGCCATCGATTCTGGGAGTCCATGAAGCATCAGGCTGAGCAGGGCCGCACCATCATCTTCGCGACCCACTACCTGGAGGAAGCAGACCAGTTTGCCCAACGCATCGTGCTGATCAACAAGGGCGAGGTCATCGCGGACGGCACCACCGATGAGCTGCGAAACATGAGCTCCAACCGCACGGTGAGCGCCACGTTCCCAGGCGGGGTCCCGGAGTTATCGGGGTTGCCAGGCGCGGAAAGCGTTGAGGCTCACGGCAACCGTGTGCACATCACAACCCAGGATTCCGATGCGCTTGCCCGGTACTTACTGACCGAAACTGACGCTTGTGACCTTGAAGTGACAAGCCACGGCCTCGAGGACACATTCCTCGCCCTGACGCAGAACAGCGGCCAGACCCAGAACAACGAGGAGGACTAAGCACATGTTGAGCACTACGTTGAGGTTCACCGGGCATGAGCTGTTGCGTCTGCGCCGGGACATGACCACGATCTTCTTCAGCGTCGGGCTACCGATCTTCTTTTACCTCATCTTTGGCGCGTTGCAGAGCTACGGTGAGCAGGAGATGAACGGCGGTAACCTCGCCGCATACGTGATGCTGGGCATGGCTTTTTATGCTGGCGTGGTCGGTGCGGTTGGTGCGGCCGGTTCATCTGTGACGGATAGCCGTAGCGGGTGGGGCCGGCAGCTCGCTCTGACTCCCCTACGTCCGTGGCAGTTGGCTTTCGCTAACACGGTGAGTATCGCTGTGCGTGCGGTGTTGCCGATCGCCGCGGTATTCATTGTCGGGGCACTCACGAGCGCGAAAATGCAGCCCGAACAGTGGGCGTTGACGTTCATTGCGTGCGTTCTGTGTTCGATCCCGTTTGGTTTCTATGGCTTGGCGTGGACGCTCGTGGTACCTAAAGAAAACACGGTAGGGATCGCTACCGGCTCGATCGTGATCATCGCTTTCGCGGCTAATGTGTTCATGCCGTTAACCGGAGCGTTGCTGGACATAGGTCGTTTTACGCCGATGTACGGCGCGATGATGCTGGTGCGGTGGCCGTTGGCCGAGGGAGCGCAGATTGCTGGCACCGGGTTTATGTTCGAGCCGATGTGGCATGCCTGGGTTAGCATCTCGGTATGGACGGCGATCTTCGTGGGCTTCTGCCTGATCATGCGCCAGCGCGACAAGAACCGAAGCTGATGCGCCTATTCAAAGACTTCCAGTTCAACAACGCAATCTTCGGCTCAATATGGCTTGTTTTCCTCGCCTCCGTCTTGGTTCAGGTATATGTGAGCGGCGAGTTCAGTGCCCTCGACAAGGCGTGGATGACAGTCTGTGTGACCGTGTTTGGGTTGCTTTACTTCTATGCGTTCGGCTCAATGGACACGTTCCCAAGCGGTTGGGGCCAGTTTCCGCGCGCATTGTTGAGGTGGGGCATCCTGTTCGTCATTGCGCTGGCGAGCGTGCCCGTCATCAAAACGGGAGTGGTGACCTACGCACCGTATCTGGCGGCGGTACTGGGTTTCGCTGTCCCGTGGAAGAAGTCCCTCCCCATCGTAGTAGCTACGGGGGCGGCCGGCGCTTTCGCGGTATGGCGGCTATCGCCGCAAGATCTGGGCTGGGCATCTTTCCTGCTGTTCTTCATGCCCCTATTACTGGTTGGGGTGGGTGCTTTTTCTCAGTACGACGAGTCCCGCTACCAGTTGCAACACGAGCTTGACCTTGCGCAGCAGAGGGAGGACATCGCGAGCGATGTTCACGACCTTCTAGGGCACTCGCTCACGGTGATCAACCTGAAATCCGAGGTGGCCCGCCGGGCTCTACACACCAACGCTGAGCAGGCCGAAAGGGAGCTCAAAGAGATCAGCGAGCTCTCCCGGCTAGCGCTTGCCGAGGTTCGCGCAACGGTCACGCGCATGCGCACCCCAACCTTCGCTGGTGAGCTACAAGCCGCGCGCCGAGCGTTAGAAACGAAAGGCATCACCGCGCATCTTCCTGAACGCCTCACCCCGGTGGGTACTCACGAGAACGTGTTCTCTTGGGGGTTGCGGGAGTTGACCACGAATGTGGTCCGCCATTCTGGGGCGAACACCTGCTGGGTGAGCGTGAGCGCAGATAAGATGCAGGTGACTGACGACGGCAGCGGGTTCAGCACCGATACCGTGCAGAACCGCGCGGGCGGGCTGGCTGGGCTGCGTGAGCGGGTTGAGGCCGCTGGCGGGCGTCTCATCGTGCGCCGTGAGCACGGGCTGAGTAGGGTTCTGATCACGATGAGCGGCGATAGCGAACTGATGCGTGACGGCGCTGTGGTGCGGGAGGCGAGCGAGTGAACAGGATTCGTGTGTTGATCGCTGAGGACCAGTCGCTGGTACGCGGCGCGTTGGTTGCGCTGCTGGGTTCGGAGACGGACATCGAGGTTGTCGCGGAATGCGCTACAGGGACCGAGGCTATAGACCTCGTACAGCAACAACCCATTGATGTGGCGCTACTGGATATTGAGATGCCCGGCCTCAACGGCCTCGATGTTGCCGAAAAGTTGGCTGGGCATCCGTGCCGCTGCCTGATTGTGACGACGTTCGGTAAAGCCGGGTATGTGAAACGGGCGATGAAGGTGGGTGTGGACGGCTTCATCGTCAAAGACACACCACCTGATGAACTGGCTAACGCAATCCGGCGAGTGCATTCCGGGTTGCGCGTGATAGACCCAACCCTGGCGCGTGACAGCTTATTGGTACCCGATAATCCTCTGAGCGAGCGGGAATCTGAGGTGTGCCAGCAGCTGTTCCAAGGCAAGAGCGCGCCCGCGATCGCGAAGGCTTTGCATCTCTCCACTGGCACGGTGCGTAACCACATTTCCAGCATTATGGCGAAAACGGGTGCAGCTAACAGGTTTGAGGCCGCCCACCTCGCTAAAGCGAACGGTTGGATCTAGTCCGCACCAGCTTGTCACGCGGTGTTCACGTATTCCTGCCCTGTATTTCAACCGTCTGCGCCACGATATTGCCACTAGAGCATCCCAGCTCTGGGGAAAGGCTTTCTATGGCGCAGTCACTCAAACCTCGACAAGATTCTTCAGCGCTTCCAGGCAAACACGGTTTCTTAGGCCCAGACCGGTGGTGGCATCTGTCTTTCGGAACTCTCATGGCCGTCACGCTCGCGGTGTTTATGAGCTGGTCCTTCACCTATGTTGATCCGGGCGCGAACAAGGCCGTCCTCGTTCTGACGATCCTTTTCGGATTGTTCATGGCGTTCAACATCGGCGGTAACGACGTCGCGAACTCGTTCGGTACCAGTGTTGGCGCGGGAACGCTGACGATGAAACAGGCGCTCATCATCGCTGCAATCTTCGAGGTCAGTGGCGCGGTGCTCGCTGGCGGCGAGGTTACGGAGACGGTGCGTTCGGGCATCGTAGACCTCAACGCGATCGATCTTGCGCCGATGGACTTTGTGTTCATCATGATGTCGGCGCTGTTCGGCGCGGCGATCTGGCTTTTGGTTGCTACCCGCATGGGTTGGCCGGTTTCGACGACGCACTCGATTGTTGGCGGTATTGTTGGCGCGGCGCTCGCGTTGGGTTTCGCGACCGGCACCGGTGGCTTCGAAATGGTGCAGTGGAGCGAGATCGGAAAGATCGTGCTCTCGTGGGTGTTGTCGCCGCTGCTGGGTGGCATTGTTGCGTGGGTTCTGTTCGGGCAGATCAAGAAGCACATCCTGGTTTATAACGAGCAGGTGGATGTGAAGCTGCGTGAGCTGAAACGTGAACGTGCTGAACTGCGTACCCGCCACAAGAAGGCTTTTGAGCGGCTCGACGAGCTGCAGAAGATTTCCTACACGAACGCGATGGCCCGTGACGCTTCGGTGTATCAGCGTGAGGATTTGGATCCGGAAGAGCTCGAATCCGAGTACTACCGGGACCTGCATAGTGTGGAGGCGCGTGCTCGGGAGGTTCAGGCGCATCGAGCTTTGGAGACGTGGGTTCCGTTGCTCGCGGCGTTCGGTGCTGTGGTGATCGGCTCGATGATGCTGTTCAAGGGGTTGAAGAACCTCAATTTTGAGCTCAGCTCGGTGGGTAACTTCTTGATCTTGGGCATGATCGCGGCGACCGTGTGGATGGCGGTTTTCATTTTCGCGCGGTCACTGAAGAAGCGTGATCTTTCGCGTTCGACGTTCGTGTTGTTCAGCTGGATGCAGGTTTTCACGGCGTCCGCGTTCGCGTTCAGCCACGGTTCCAACGACATCGCTAATGCGATTGGCCCATTCGCGGCGATCCTCGATGTTCTCAAGACCGGTCAGATCAACGATGAGGCCGGAGTCCCGCCTGCCGTGATGCTGACCGCTGGTGTCGCGCTGATTGTCGGCCTGTGGTTCATCGGCCGGTTTGTGATCAAGACTGTCGGCTCTGGGTTGACGGAGATGCACCCGGCTTCTGGTTTCGCTGCAGAGCTTTCCGCGGCGGGCATCGTGATGTTGGCGTCGGTTATGGGTCTGCCGGTTTCGTCGACCCACATCTTGATTGGCGCTGTGTTGGGCGTCGGTATTGTCAACAAGGCCGCTAACTGGAAGCTCATGAAGCCGATCGCGCTCGCGTGGGTCATCACGGTTCCGGTCGCAGCAATCTTGGGCGCGGTGAGCGTGCTTGCCCTGCGCGCCGTCTTCGGCGCCTAACTAAGTAGTGTTCGTGCGCCGGGCAGGTTCCCAGGCCTGCCCGGCACGGATGTGTGTACAAGCAAGCGTTGGCATCAGATGAGGCCTGCCGATGGCTCGCTCACGGGGATCCACTACGCCATTCCCACCGCCGCTGCCCCTCCCCTACCTGGCAATCTGCTTGCTAGCATCAACGTATGGCTCGCAAGCGTAAAACCCTGCCGGAGAACTTCACTGAGATCCTCGAAAGCGGCGACCTCGATGCGATGAAGGCCGTCTACAATACGTGCCTGCTGGAGGCGACAACCGGGTATTACAAGCGCACAGCGCTCGCGTTGGTTGAATCCCCGCCAGAGTTGGTGCGCTGGCTGCTCGAGCAGGGTCTTGACATCGATATTCAGGACCACTTCGGCTACACGCCCCTGGCTGCTGCGGCGAGCAAATGGAACATCCCACGTATGCAGCTGTTGCTGGAGCTTGGCGCCAACCCCAATCCTGAAAGCAGGCACCTACCGCTCATGATCGCGGCGAACTCGTACCGCGTCGAAGCCGTACGTCTGCTCCTCGAGCACGGCGCCGACATCCACGCCCTCGAATGGCCGCACGGTCGCACCGCAGCTGACAAGGCCGTGGCTCACTCCTACGGAGGCTACAAGCTACCTTACATCGTGGAGACTTTGTCCTTCCTGCTCGACTCCGGCGCGCACCTGACCGACGACGGCCGCGGCTTCGTCAGGCAGATCGGTAAGGAACATGCCCAGACCGCACGGTTGAGGAAGGAGAGCACCGACGGGACCCGAGCCGTCGACGCCGCTATGGCGGAACTGTACCGGCTCTCCGGGGTTCCGCCGGTGCAACTGATCGAAGCGCACGATGGAACCAGCCGCATCGAAGTCCCTGACCTTCCGGTGCGGAAACAGTTCTCGTGGCTGTGGGATTACCTAGTTCCTATGGGCGGGCCCGCGGAGACCGTGCAGGGTGAAGTGGTGCGCATCGCGGGCAGGATAGGCGGCGAGCTGTTCAATAACGGCGGCGGGAACTGGGACGACGACTACCGCGCTATGTGCGATACCTGGTTGAACATCGTAGGAACGCGCGCGACGGCCATCGCGTCATTGAGGCGGGGGCTCCTTGACAAGAATGCGATCAAGGCGATCGAGGCCGCGTCAGTGCAGTACGTGATCGAGCACCCTGATCCGGTACCGAACAGCGATGATCTCCCCTACCAGCGTTAACCCGGCGTTGAGGATGCCCAGCGCAGGCGATCCTCTAGTACTTGCGCAGGCGCTCCAACGGTGCGCGGTCGGTTGCTGGGGACCATCTAGCTCAGGGTGAATCTTGCTTCCCCGCTTTAATCGGCCAGAGCTACCTCTAATTTGATTCGATCGGGATCCTCAAAAAAGACTGCATAGCTTTCACCTCCACCTGCATGGGGGTACCTGTCATCATACAACAAAGTGACCCCTTTGGTTAAAAGTTTTTCTCTCAGAAGATCAATTTCTTCAGGGTCAGTGCAAGAAAAAGCCAGATGGTTCAGGCCTATATTGCATCGGTTGTATCCGTTCGCCACATATTTATTTTGGGCTTGAACGAAAACAAGATACAGTCCGTCTTTCTTGTATGAGAAGCCTTCTTCCCATTCTTGGTATATGAAAAATCCCAGTGCCTCTAGTAGCCAGGAGTAGAATTCTCTACTCCTGGCTATATCACTCACATAAATTTCTATGTGATGCATGCATCAAACCTGCTTTTTGCTCGTCCAGGAATAAAAGCCAGCTCCGCTCGGCCTGTTTCGACCGTTAGGTCGATAGGTCTACTTCGTCCCAGTCTGTTTCCGGGTTGAACAGCCAAGACAGCGCACGGTGCCATTCGAGCAATGTGCCGGCGGTCGGGACGTCGATAGTAGCCTGCCGTTCAGGATGTGCCCGTTCATCGTCGGCGATCCACCGCATCGAACGAACAAACTCGTACTTCTCGCACATTTCGGTCAACGCGGCCAGCGAGGTCACATTCTCATAGACAGCGGCCTCACCGTTGTCTGCAACCCATGTGACTAGCGGCCCCGGGCTAACCTGAAGTTCACCCTCCGGAAGCTCCCAGAGGCCTACCACATGCGCGAGCATCTGCGCCGCTTCGACCTGCCACTCCAGCTGCGCCGCCAAGTTCCGTGCCTCCGCACCGGCAGGCGTCTCGGTTTGGGCCGTCGCTCCGGATTCGAGCAACTCAACAAACCGCGCTTCCATTGGTGTCAGCGTCTCAAACGCCCCAGGTAGCACGCCACGAATCGCTTCCAACGGCGCCCCATCCTCAGTAAAGAAGTGGCCCGCCAGCTCAGTAGCCGCAATGAGCGAAATGAACCGTTGAGCAATCTCGCGCTCTCCGCGCACCACAACCTCAAACTCGCTACGCACCGGAGGATGATGCTCAGGCAACTCCACACCGGTATCCCGTGTGATTCCTGCCCGCACACGCTGTGCCCGTTCCCAAGCCGCAGGATGATACGGCACGGAGCCTCCTGCGATGATGTCCTCGCCATGGACGTTCACTACCGCGCCGTCAGGCATCAAGAACACCGCATTAGTTCGCTCCGCCCAGTCCTCCAAGCCGCGCAGGTCCTCACGCTCGAACACATACTGGCGCCTCGTATCCGCGATGTGACGGATGAGCCCGAACATGCTCGGTGTCATCTCCTGACCGCCGCGCTCCCACACGTATCCGGTGAAGCCACGCCGCTGCTGTTCCATCTCCGGGGTATCGAAACTACGCTGTTGCGAATACGGTCCTTGGACCTCGTCTTTGACCGTCGCGAATGCAGTAATAGGCATGCCTGAACTTTATCCCAGCTCACTTCCCCCTGCTAGACGTAACAGCTGGATAAGCACGCTACGCTAGAGCAGTCCACCCGCCCCTCAAGGCTGTGAGTCAGGTACATTGTGACGCATGACCGTACCGCCAGATCTCACCTGGATTGATACACCCAACGGATACGCGCTGACCATTGCAGATGGCGTGATTCTGGCCCGCAATTCCAAAGGTAAGGTTTTGAAATCTGTGCCGGCCGCAGTGAAGAAAACTGAGATCTTTCTTGATCTCCAGGACCTGCGCACCTGGTTGCAGGACCACGATGCTGAGTGCGGGGCGACAGTGCAGAAGTGGCTAGTGCGCTCGTCGCCGGTTCCCTCCACCGTTCTTGCAGCGGTCTGGCCGGATGAGACATGGCAGTCCTGGCTACGCGGCCTGTTCATTCAGCCTGTTGACGAAGGCGGAACGTCTAATGCGGGGACGGCAGGGTTCTTGCAGGACGTCAACGCCGCTAATGATCAGATCAGTTTGCGCATCCTCAACCGAGACGGGCAGACGCGCACTCTCGTGTCCGAGGCGATCCTCATCCCCCACCCCACGTTGATTGAGGATCTGGCTAGTCTTCAAAAGCTAGCTGCGGGTCTAGGCATCCAGCAGCGCTTCGATCAGTTGCATCGCGCGGCATATGAACTGCCGGGCCCGCTTCCGGATGAGTCTGTGACTGCGTTAGACACGTGGGCAGGCGCGCGCTTCGATCAGGGCCTCTTTGCCGTCGCCCGCGCCCACGCAGCTGGCTACAGCATTCAAGGTGACTTCGCGGTGACCCACATCCACGAGGACGGGCGCCTGGTGCTGGCCCAGTATCGGATTGGGGCCGCGAACAACCGCACAGAAGAGTCGTGGACGGGTGAGCTCTCCTGGCTGGTTAATGGCAAGACCATTCCGGTGAGGGAGCTTGGACCCGTGGCATACAGCGAAGGTGTCCGCATGGCCACACGCATTCACGATGGTGGGACGGTGAAAGAAAATGACTGATGACCGCACTATCACCGAACACGGCGGCATCACGCTGCAGCCTAACGATGCATCGTTCCCGCTCCGCGCGGCAACTTTCGCCCATGCTATGCTGCCTGGCCGCAACATCGTCAAACTCATTCCGGAACCACTGTTGGAAGCAGAGACCCTCGCTCTTGCGGTGTCTGGCATCGAATTCAAGGGCAGCACTCGCGTAGGCCACATTCAGCGCCGTGGAACCGGGTTCCCAGCATGGCCTGTCCTCACCGACCCGAAGAATGCTCGGCACGCACTGAACCTTGTTGCGGACCTGAAACGAGCAACCCGCCTCGCCAAGTCGAAACCAGGGACCACCAAAGCAAATATTCTCGCACTGGCCACCACGTTGGAGGAGAGCGCGCCACACTTCCTGCCAACATTCCTAGAAGAGGCAGCACGCGCCTACCTCCGCGCAGGAAATATCCCATATGCTGCGCACATGTTCACTCGTGCACGCGAGATTGAGCGCCGCTATGCAGTGCCTATCGACGAAACACGGCACCGTGACGTCTTCCTAGAATTCGCTTACGCCGGGGCAATCAACCATAAAGAACTCACCGCTGAGGCGAGCAGTTTGTCCCGGAGGCTTGAGCCGGCTGAAGCCTTGGAGAGATTCCGAACCCTATGCATCGAATGTGCCCACAGCGGCTTGTCTCCCCACGCCAGCTTGAAGAAAGATGTAGCCAAGCTGGCAAAGGCCGCCGGACTGGACCCTGCTGAGGAAGAAGCCCGCCTTATCCGCGAGCTGCTACGCACCAGTTCGGTCGAGTACGCTGCCCCCAGTTTTTGGAAGAACTACTATCCCGCTATACGCAGGGCAGCACAGCACGATGCGGAACTACGCGAGCATCTGTTAACACTGCAACCGAGAAATGCAGAACCTGATGCCTGGATTGACCTGCTTCAGGCAACTGGCTCACTCGAATTAGTCAAGCAGGGCACCCACCCCGAGTTCGTTCCCCTCATTTTGACGTTCGCTTCACAGCACAAAAGCGGCCGCACACAAGCGAATGCGAAACTGGCGCCATTGCTTGCGGAACTTCTTCCACAAGCTGGATGCACCTCCATGGGGGTGGAGCGGGGAACGCTCAGTCAAATACCCCCTGAAGCATGTGAGCAACTTGCGGCCCACGGCGTGAGGTTGACCGTGCATAGTGGGCCCCTCAAGCCATTCATCAATGTGGCGAACTGGGCATACAGTGAAAACCGGGCCCCGCTTCCACACCTGATTGCTGATGAACAGTACCGGCAGTACATCATCAACGGCATCGACAAGAATCTCACGGACCCCGACGTCATGTCTGCTGTTGCCGCGGACCCTTACCTCCGTCCGCTGGTGATTGAACTCCTCACCGCGAAGGTCGAGCTTCTTGAAGCCAGCGCACCAACCGTAGATCGGCTGGTTGGTGCAACCCGGTATGTCCGTGGCTTCGAAGCAGTTGACGATGAACAAGTGCAGAACTTACTGGACCGTGTACGGACCTACCACAAGGATCCTGCCGAGGTACTGGCGGAAACACTGCGCCGGGGACTGCTCGAGGAGTTGGGGTGGCATGAGTTTGAGAAAGCCTACGGCTCTGTAGAGTCACACGATTTTTCCAATACAAACCGCGCTCAGGACTGTTGGCCGGGCGTGGTGGTCTATAACAACAACCAGGCGACATACGTGTCTGGCCGCACCACTCGGGATATCCCTCACGGGACTGATGAACCTATCATCGGGGCCACCGAGGTTGATGGACAGTTTGCACTGTTGACCTTGGACCGAGAAACCGGCGAAGAACACATCAACTGGCCTGCTTCCGGCGCGCGCCTCCCGGTTAAGCAGCATTCAGGCTCTGGACATCTTCCCGGCGGGTCTGTGCCCGTTCCGGGCGGTCGTCTTATCGACTCAAAGACAGTTATTCGCCCTGATCACCACACCTGGAATAACCGAAACGCGCAGTTCTTCGTAGAAGAAGACCGCATCTGGATTCTCCAGCACGATCGGACACTCGTTGAAATCGATCCGGAAACCGGTGCCGAAGGCCCTCAATCCATGCCGGAATGGATTCAAGAGCAATGTAAACGCCACCCCGACCTTATTTTTCAACCGTTCCATTCACAGTTGCGACCTGTCACCGAGGCGACCACCGATTCCCCTTTCTCCACTGCGCAGGGGTATCACCGGCACGCAGTGTTCTACAGCCCTAATTCCCCGGTTTTCGCGCTCATCGTTGACACGGATGGCACTGAGTACCCGATTACAGGCGAAGATGCACAGCGAGCATCGGGTGTCGTCCGCTTGCCTGATGGGCAACCGCGCATTCTGCTTCGCACAGATTGGGGCTACTCGCTCCTCCACCCTGAGGACGGAGCAACCACGCGTTATTACGGAGTAGATTTCAACACCGCTCTGTGGTGGCACCATACCCGGCCACGGGACCCTCAGCTCAGTTCGCGGTTGCGCACGATCACCGCAGACCACGTGCGTCCAGCTCTTGAGTACATCGCAGCGAACATAGCGGCAGCTGGAGATTCTAAGCAGCGGAGAAGGCTGTATGCAGAAGTCTCCAACAAGCTTGGCGTGAACTCCCCAGCCTTGTGCTCGGCGGTTATCCAGCATGCTCATAACGTGCTGGAGTCCTGGCCACAACCAGACGTTGCGGGTCCACTTGACACCCTGCCGGACGCACCCACGTTTGAGCAACATCACGCACCGCTTACCTCGCTTCTGAGCCGCTACTGGTTCCGGATCAAGGTCAAAGAAATTTGGGACGATACAGCTAAGCTGGGCCTTCACCAATACCCACTGTCCAAAACGAACACCACTGAGACAAGCGCCAATGAATCGCTTGATTTTGGCGCTAGCGGCACCCACGTCTGGTCTGAGCTGCTCGGCGCCACGGACGGTCTTCTTGCTCTAGCAGCGCTCCCAGACCGCACTGCCGAGGAGATTCAAGGCTTGAAGGAACTGTGGCTCGTGATGCGTACAGCCGGTGTAGTGGATGCTACTGACCTGGTCGTGGACGAGATTGAACCGCCCGAAGACGTGGCGGTGGACTACACCTTCAGCTATCCCTCATCCGTACTCATCAGCGACTACTCTAGAAGGCCCCTGCAGCTTCTGCGCAAAGCCAGCGACGGGCCCGTCGTGATCGATGGGAACACCTGCCCTGAGGTGAACCGGCGTGAATTTTCGCCTGGCCGTACGGATCTGGAGCCGATCTTTGATGCTTTACTCGAGCGTGTCACAGAAAACGGGCCTGCACCGTGGTCACCTGAGCCAGGAATCGCGTTCGCCGAAGCTACTGGAATGCCCGTGGCTAACGCACATTTGGTGATGGTGGGCTTCCCCAATTTCAACGCGGACTTTGTCAATTTCGTGCCCAAAGAGCTGCGCACAACAATGGGTCTGAAGGTGAATGAGGTTACAGAAGCTCGGGCGAGGCTCAACGAGTTCCAGGGGGACTTCCTGAGTGTGCTCGCCGCCGGTGTCCCCGAGGATCCCGCGGAACTGTTGGATCAAGGTCTTGATGTTCACGCCATGGCTGCTCGTTGGCCTGGAACAAGAACTGCCCTGGGTGCAGCGCCCCCTGAGTGTCTTGATCGCATACCAAAACACCTACCGAGCAAGACGGTGGAGTCTGTCCTGGCAGGTGAACATAGTGAAGAAGACTGGACAACCGAAGTCGCAGCAGTGCTCTGGCTGGCCCACGAGCTGGACCTATCCGATGCCCGGCGCGCCGCCCTTGCTGGCTACGTTGAGGAGTTGATCCACTCCCCTAGCGGCCTGGACGATGTCAACGCTGGCAGCATTTTTGATGATGCCGACTTGCAGCGGACCATGGGATTCACCATCGATGACGCTCTGCAGTCCAGCCGGTTCCGAGTCGAAGCGACCGACTGTACGCTCCGTGACCGTCTGCGCGTAGACCTCACGGGCATCGATGATCCGGAAGACCCAGACCTTCACTTAGCACGCCGCTGGTGTACTGAAAACTATGGAGATATGGGGACACTGACAGCTCTCAACCTGACGCTTTCCGGCAGGCTTTCCACCTATGCACAGTGGCTGCGTGGAAAATACGATGGCGGCGATCCGCATGATCCACTCGCTGTGGTCCCGCAGCTCGTGGCTAAAGCCAGCACCACGCTGGGTGTGAGTGAGGACGCTGCACGCTACTATCTGCAACTTTTGGCGTGGCCGGATCCGACGGATGCGAATGTGCGCCGCTGGAATAGCTGGCAAAAGGCGGAAATCACCGCGGCGGGCAAGGAATTGCTCGCGCTGGATGTCGTTGTTGAAGCGAAACGGTCACGTTCCAGACGCAGTTTCTTCCTCCAAGGTAGTTGGGTTGAAGCCGTTCCACCGCATCTACCGTTGGAGAGCTGGAAAGTAGAGCCCTTTGCGATGCGCCTCAACGCTGCCGGTAGCAAGTACGAACCTGGGCTGGGAGTTCCCCTCGCGCCGCTACCAGCGCCGGAGTGGTTTGCCGCATGTTGGGAGCGTTCCCAAGGCGAAGACGCCCCACGATTTTCGGAGCTGAAAACCACGCGAGGAAAACGCTGAACACCTGTAGGCGAGCAGCCAGACGCGAACATTGCGGGGTCACACATGAACCTGAAGTGTCCCAGGTCTTGTTCGGTTTGAGTAGATGGGAAAGTCTGGAATATGCCAAAGAAATTTGATCAAGATGCCTAGGATCGCGTGGTCCGCCTTGTTGAGGATCGCTTCTTGACAGAGAACCTTTCTATGCAAAATGCGTGCAAGATTGTGGCGCCGAAACTGGGTGTTTCATGGCACACCGCCAGGCTGTGGACACAGGCAGCTCGACGCGATAGACGCATTTTGAACGGATGCCGAAAGACTTGGCAGCTGAAATCGTCAATGGAAACTAAGGCACAAGCCTAGGAACAAAACTCGGGACACTTCAAGAACTCATCCTGCCTTAGATTTTCAGTATGCTTGATGAAAGTTCATAGCCGGCTGAAACTAGTTCCTCTGCCGCTTTAGAAATAACGCCGAATATGGATAGCTAAACTCGATAGGAGGTGCTGTGGCACCAGCCCACGACACCCCCATGTCTTACGACGAACATTCCGAGAAAAACAATGACCTCGGGGGTATACCGATGTTTCGCGGCATTGACCTTCCCGAGGCCTATCGCCTTCCATCTTATCACGCTCCCGCTGTGAGTCGTGAGACGTTGCAGGAGTGGTTCTCGCCTGCCAGGCTCAGCCGCTACCGGATCGAACCGGTCGACACCTGGTACGTGTGGAACACCAGGATCTCGAAAGCCTTCTTGGAAGACATCAGCCATATCGAGGTGCTCCTGCGAAATTTCATTGACGTGAGGCTACGCGCTGCTGCTGGCATCAGATGTTGGTGGGACTCCCCGAAATACCAGATCCGTGGCTTCCGGAATAACGTCCGGAAAGCCAAGAACCGACTGAAGCAAGCAGGGCTGGAAGCAACCCCTGATCAGATCGTCGCAAGTCTGTCACTCGACAACTGGCGCTTCCTACTCACACAACGTCTGGAAGCTACCGTCTGGAAATCCCTCACCGATCTGCGTAACGGGGGCATGCCCCACTACCCTGGCCGTAGTCATAGTGACTTCGAAGCAAACGTAGAACTCATCCGAAAAGTCCGCAACCGCGCTTCACATCAAGAACAGTAACCTGCGTTCACCACACCGGCACCGATGACATTTGTCATCCCCTATCCCACAGATTCTCATTTTTCTCATGCGTGCACGCCCTACCGCTTTGAGTCCGGGGTACAGATAAGCGTGGTCGGGTGCTAGTTCAAAATGGCCGCACGATCAGTGCACGGTTGAACGCTGGTTGAGTTTCCGGTCCACACGCAAGCAACGGCCGATGACGTCCAGGATTAAATCCACGGAATCGTAATCAACTTCGATGTCGGGTGTAGTCACCTTGCTACCTCCAGTTGCCTTCGGGCTACACACAGAATCATGCTTGATTGGAAGCCTGCTCGTAAAGCTTGAACAAGAGGGCCACGATCTCACTCTCGGGGCAGCCCGGTTCGAGCCCGTAGGCGCGTTCCACGGCAGCGTCGAGAGCTTCATGCGCCGCTTTGAGGTCGGGGTACAGGAAATCGCTCTTAGGGTCATACAGTTGTGCGATGGTGGCGCCGGAGTACTGTGCGCGGGCATCGAGCACTCCCTGCCCGAGCCGAGCAATCTCAGCGCGCTGTTGCTCAGTCACTTCCGGCCACACGAAGTTGTTGTAGACCATACCGATTGAATAGCGGTAATCGGACTTCAACCGTCCCGCTACCACTCGCATCCAGGCATTATGAGTACGTGATTGGATGACCCCGAAATGGTAACGAGTTGAAGCGTCCTGGGTTTAGTTCCTACCTCAGCTAAGGAAGGATTGAACTATGCCTAGAAAGTATTCCCTCGAGTTCAAGGAGAAGGCGGTCCATCAGATCATCGAAATGGTCCGCCTGGAGTCCTGCTCACTGCAACGCGCCTACACGGAGGTTGGTGAGCTGCTTGGAGTGTCTCACCATACGTTGCGGGCTTGGTACCGTGACAGCGCTTCAGTACGCGATGACTCTGGCGCGTCTGGCGGCGAAACGATGGAATAAGAGCTCAAGCGTCTGCGCCGCGAAAACCGCGAGCTGAAACGAGCAAACGGGATTCTTAAGACTGCTTCGGCTTTTTTCGCAGCGGAACTCGACCGACCCACGACCAAATGATCTCCTACATCGACGCATACAAGGATCAGTTTGGGGTCGAGGCCATCTGCCGAGTCCTCAAACAAGCAGATCGTGGATTCATTACTTCACGTGGCTACCGCAAAGCCACCACACGTGTTCCCAGTGCAAGGGCCTTAAGCGACAGCCTTCTCATCCCAGAGATACAACGTGTGCATGCGGAGAATTTCTCGGTTTACGGTATCCGCAAAATGTGGCACGCGATGAACCGTGAAGGCTTTCATATCGGCCGCGATAAGACCGCCCGATTAACGAAGCTAGCAGGTGTTTCCGGCCGCAGGCGTGGGCGAACGCCCGTGACAACGATTAGCCCGAAGACACCGGATCATCGCCCGGACCTAGTGCAGCGAAACTTTCGTGCACAAGCGCCAGGCAGGTTGTGGGTTGCTGACATTACTTACGTTCGCGCCCTGTCGGGATTCGCCTACACCGCGTTTGTCGTGGATGCCTACAGCCGAAAGATTGTTGGTGTTGCTACACGCTCGACGATGCGTACCGATGCGCTGCCCATGGAGGCCTTGGAGCATGCATTAACGACTGCAGGGCGAATCCATGGAAACCGGTTAATTCACCATAGCGATCGGGGCAGCCAGTACGTGTCACTGAAGTATTCCACCGCGCTAGCGGAATCCGGAATCCGTCCGAGTGTGGGAACAGTCGGCGATTCTTATGACAATGCACTTGCCGAAACAGTCAATGGCCTCTACAAGGCGGAACTGATTCATGCCCAAGGCCCGTGGACATCGGTCGGAGAAGTCGAACTGGCCACCTTGCGGTGGGTGCATTGGTGGAACACTAAGCGGCTTCACGAAGCTTTGGACTACGCCACCCCACAGGAAGTCGAAACCGAGTACTATCTCACCCAGCCCACCAACACAGGGCCGTAAAAGAAGCGGAACTAAACCCAGGACGCTTCGCGCGAAGATGCCAAACGATATTCCCGGACCGCTTGAACTCGTTCCATAGCGCGCGGCATAGCAGTGAGTTCCTCTGGTGTGGCTTCACCTAGCCACATGACCCAACGTTCGATACCTTTAATGAACTCTTGGGAACCGAACCATCGGTGGAAGAAACGCTCGGCTTTCGGCTCTGCTGCCAGGAACGCTTTCTTCTCGCCTGCGGTGAAGAGATAGTTTCCGTTATCGATCGGTTGCGAACCAATACCCGCCACCGGTACGTCCGAGAGCGGTTTGTTACGGCTCCATACAAAGACATCCGGGGCATCTTTGAGGTAGGCGTTCAGCTGGTCCGGATGTTCCAGCACGGGCTCCGCATCGACCGTCGAATAGTGGTAGAGACGCGTTGCGCCACCGCGTTTGGAGAAACCCACGATGACGACGAACACCGCCGCAGCACCGGAGGATTCGGTCGTCCAACGGAACGTGTCGTGGGCGAAGTCGATACGTACACCCAGGTCATAGATCGGCGACCACACATTCGCTACCTGCTCGCCTTGGCAGATCGAATTCGTCGATACGAACGCCGCACGCACAGGATGATCTCCCATGTAGCGGGCAGCAAGCATAAACCAGGCCGCCACGAAGTCAACGTTTCCCGCGTTGCGGGCTCCCCCGAATACACGGAGCACATCAGCTTTCTGCTCTTTGGACTGATAGCGCGCACCAACAAACGGCGGGTTGCCGATGATGCAGCTGCACTCGCACGGGTCGAGCACCTCAGCCCAGTCGATCTGCAACGCATTGCCGTGCACCACGTGCGCCGAGTCTTGTAGCGGTAGGTCCTCGATCTGGCTATAGACCACCGTCTCGGCCTCAGCATTAGCCTGCAGCTCAGCGATCCACATCGCAGTCTTAGCCACGTTCACTGCGAAATCATTAATTTCAATCCCGTGAAACTGCTTCAGGGAAACCTTCAACGGCGAATGCTGTTCAGATAACCCGAGCATCGTTTGATCGTTATGCAGCTCGGAAAGAATCTTGTTCTCCATCTTCCGCAGCTGAATATAGGTTTCCGCTCACGAATCCCGGTGTGAACGGACCGAATCCATCCCGCACGTTTTCGTCATCGCTGAACGACATGATGGTCGTGGTACGGCCGTGGAAGTTGCCGTGCATCACAATGATTTTGGCCTGGTCGGCGGCCACGCCTTTCACCTTGTAGCCCCACTTGCGGGCGGCTTTGATCGCGGTTTCGTTGGCTTCGGCGCCGGTGTTCATCATTAGCACGCGGTCGAGGCCTGACAGCTTCGTGATCGCCTCGGCGAACTCGCCAAAGCCGGTGGCGTAGAACGCTCGCGACGTGACGTCGAGCTTGCGCATCTGGGCGCAGGCGATATCGATGAACTTGTCGTTCGAGTGGCCGAAGTTTGCGGCCGAGTATGCCATGACGGCGTCGAGGTGGCGCTTACCGTCTACATCGGTGACCCAGGCACCCTTGCCTTCAGCGAGCACCACCGGCAGCGGGCCGTAGTTATTGGTGCCGTGTTCGTTTACGAGTTAAATTTCTGCGGATGCGCGCGAAGACAGTTCAGACATGCTCCAAGCCTAGTGTCACAAAACAGCCCCAGCAGCCCACCCGGACCCAAAGCGAACGCCCCGCAGCAGCAAAACTGCGGGGCGTTCAGCGTGCGCATCAGGATGCACGCACTTCGTTGGGACTATTCGAGACCCTCACCCGAGGGCGACACCAAAATTTTTACCGCGGTTTCGTTGCGGTTGATGAGGGTGTCGAAGCCCTTGTCGATGAGGTCGTCGAGGCCGATCTTGCCGGTGATAAATGGCTTCAGGTCGACCTTGCCTTCCTCAACCATCTTGATGGTCTTGGGATGCGTGTTGACGTACGCGATCGAACCGCGCATGTCGATCTCCTTCATGACCAGCTTGTGCATGTCGAAGTCGGCCTTGTGGCCCCAGATCGAGACGATCAGCAGCACACCGGTGGGACGCAGTGCATCCATCAGAGTGTCAAGCACGACCTGCACGCTGGTGGCCTCGATGGCGACATTCGCGCCCTTACCGTCGGTGAGTTCGCGCACCTTCTCGACCACGTCGACCTCGCGCGGGTCGAAGGCGTAGTCGGCGGCACCCGAGTCGAGTGCCTTTTGGCGGCGCAGTTCGCTCAGCTCAGACACCACGACGGTGGCTCCGATGGCCTTGAGCGCAGCACCGCAGAGCACACCGATCGGCCCGGCACCGCCGACGATAGCGACGTCGCCGGCTTTGGCACCCGAGCGCTCAACCGCGTGCACGGCTACCGAGAACGGCTCGATGAGCGCGGCCTGGTCGAGGGGAATATCCTTCGAAATCTTGTGCACCCAACGGCGCTCGACCGCGATTTTTTCTGACAGGCCACCGCCGCGACCGGCCAGGCCAATGAAGTTCATGTCTTTTGACAGGTGGTAGTCGTTGCTGTCGGGGCCAGTGTCGACGCCGTCAGCGATGATGTAGGGTTCGACGACAACGTGGTCACCAACTTCGAATCCTTCAACGCCCTCGCCCACCTCGTAGACAACGCCCGACATTTCGTGCCCGAGCGTGATGGGCGACTCTTCACCCGAGATGGGGTGTGGGTGCCCCGCGGGCGGGCAGAAAATGGGGCCGTCGAGGTATTCGTGCAGGTCGGTGCCGCAGATACCGCACCAGGCAACGTCAATACCGAGTGTGCCAGGGGTGACCTTCGGCTCGGGAATGTCTTCGATGCGAATGTCGTGATTTCCGTAGTAGCGTGCGGCCTTCATTACGACCTCCTAATTGGAAGATGAGTCGGCACGGATCACGCGCCGATCGGCGACGATAACGCCCAAGCTCAGTGTACTCCCGCAGCTACCTCGCTATCTTCAGGTTCGATGAGAAATTAACGAGTCGGCACCATCAACAATTCACAAATGCACTCAATAGTCACTATTCAGCAAATACCTTGCCCCTATTGAGAATGTTTTTCGGATCAAAGACGCGCTTGATCTGCCGCTGCAACTCATATTGCCGATCGCCCAGCTCGTCGCCGAGCCAGCGGCGTTTGAGCAGGCCGATGCCGTGCTCGCCCGAGAGCGTGCCGCCGAGTGCAAGTGCCGCCTGAAACATTTCACTTGCCGTCTCCCAAACGCGGCTGCCTCGGGGTCGGTGGTGAGCACGGCCCGCCCACCGGCCCGCTCGACCACTTCGAGCACCAGTTGCGCCTCACGCTCGGCATCGCTGCCATCGGTTTGGCTGCCATCGGTTTGAATGAGCAGATACACATTCCCCTGGCTGGCGGGGCTTCCTGCGGAGGCCGCTCAGGCCGACTAGCCGAAACAGGTACGGCGCGTGCTTAGTTTTTCTGGACTTCGGGGGGTTTCCAGGAGGAGGGTGATCTTGTGTAGGCCCTCTTCACCAAAATCGAAGTGGATGAAGTGGTCGCCGATCTCGTAGCGCCGCCACGTAGGGCTCCCGCAACCGATAGCTTCAGGTTCCCCGAAGGTGGCATCGGCTTGTTCTGGGGTGATATCTGGTGCCACAAATCCGTCAATGAGCGACCCCGACCAGGAGCCCACATTCCAGACATCTTCCGCGATGAATTGGAAGAAGATGGCTGTAAGGATCTCATCATCGAAGCAAAATTCCAGGCCCTTGCCCTCGAAAATCCAGTGGATGTCGGGGAGTTCTTCGTCTTCCCAGACTGTGTAAGGCGCGCCGACATCACTTGCTATCTGAGAGACCTTTGGGTCGTCGATGGTGCATCCGATGATCTCGTTGAAGGCCGCGATTGGACCGGTGAGCGCATTTGTATCCGTCGTGGAATGAAAGTTTCAAAAAACGACAAAGACGCGATCTTGTCGTGGAACCGGTTTAGATCGTTACGTCGCTTACGGTCCCCCACACCCTGTGCCGTGAGAATCCCGTCCAGCTCGGCCTTGAGCTCATCCAAAAACAACGGGCCGATCAACTTATGGATGTTCTGCGGCGACGTGTAATGCATCCCACCGGAACGGCGAGTCTCCGGGTTCAGCGTGGACTCGAAAACACCGCCGAAAACAGTCGGGCTGATCTGCGACCAGTCCGTGCCGTCGCTGACTTCCTCCAACAGCACATCGACGATCTGCTGAGTGAACTGCGGAACCTCAACATCCGCCTCAAACAGCCCAACATTCACGTACGGGAAAGCCTTCAACGCATCAGAAGCGTAAGGGGCACGCTCCTCCGGCCTGGTCCTCAGGTAAACAAAAAGCTCTGTCAACGGCGGACGAACACGGTCCGCAGGAACCGGTTTGAGGTAGTTATAGAAAGCATCCTTCGCGAAAAGCCCGGCGTCTTCAGCGAAAAGCAAGAAAACCAAACGAACACACAACACGTTGAGCGAATGCTTGGAATCTTCCGAATCCGGATCAATGTACTGGGCCCGCAAAAGGTCATAGACCTTACCGATCAGCTCGCCAGCATCAATCGACACCTTCTCTTCACGCCGGCGACGCTCCAGTTCTGGATCCACCAGAAAATCGAGCAGATACAACTGCTCCGGCAGCTCCTCCAAACGGAACTCTTCGTAGTTATGCTCCGGATCATCGGAGTCCAGATCGTGAATACGGAAACGGTCAAAGTCACACACGATGATCGTGTCCGGCCGTTCCGAATTGCGCAGAGAATCAGCGTAGTTCTTAGCCCTCTGTACCCGTTGCATCCGCTCACGCTGCTCAGCGGCGTAATTCACGTCCCCAACCATGGCCTGGACTCTCTGCCGGCCTCTAGTCAGCCTTCACATACACAACAGGCAGATGAGGCACCCGGTAGCGAGCCATCGGACGCGTCGTGGACATCCTGCCTAGAGCTTGATCGTATCGAACAACCACACCGCCACCGGTGACATTTGTCATCCCCTACCCCACACATCTTCATATTTTCTCGTGTGCGCATGCCCTACCGGCGGGCCAGCATGCCTCCATAGGGTTGAAACATGAGTTCAATCATCGAAGTAAGAAACCTCGTCCGGCGCTACGGAGACTTCACCGCCGTGGACGGCATTGACCTCGATGTTGTCCCTGGTGAAGTCTTCGGGCTCCTCGGCACCAACGGTGCGGGGAAGACCTCGACCCTCGAAATCCTCGAAGGGCTAGCCAAACCCACCCAAGGCCAGGTGCGGGTCTACGGTAAGAACCCCGTGAAGGACCGCAAGAAGATCCGCCCCTACCAGGCCGTGATGCTTCAAGAAGGCGGTTTCCCACCCGACCTCACCACCAAAGAGACCCTGAAGATGTGGGCCGGGACGCTGTCCACTCCCCTCCCCGTGGACGATGTGCTCGCGATGGTGGACATGACCGACCGCGCCGGCGTCCGCGTCTCGGCGCTCTCCGGCGGCGAACGGCGCCGCCTCGACCTCGCCTGCGCGCTCGTCGGCCAGCCGCACCTACTCTTCCTCGACGAACCAACCACCGGCCTCGACCCGGAGTCCCGCCGGCTCGCCTGGAACCTGCTACGTAAGGTCAACGAAAACGGCACCACCATCGTCATCACGACCCACTACCTGGAAGAAGCAGAGCAGCTATGCGATCGGCTCGCGATCATGCACCGCGGACGCATCGCAACCTCCGGCACACTCTCGGACGTGGTTGCCGGCCACCATTCAACCATCCGGGTAGGCGCCCGCCCTGACCTGCCCCGGTTCGAAGACATGTCCACCCACGATGGCGTCACCGAAATCCGCACCATGAACCTGCAACACGATCTGACCGAGCTGCTCGTGTGGGCCCGCCACAACGACGTCACCCTCACCGACATCGACGTACGTCACGCCTCGCTGGAATCCGTATTCCTCAGCATTGCCGACGACCCAGCGAGCTACTCAGCCGCACAAGCTGATTCAGCTGCTACACAGACCAACCCAACCGCCGCACGGGGCGCCTAACAGATAAGGAGACCACGATGACTACGACCGAAACCCGTACCGTATCCGCGTTCTCCCAATGGACCAGCCTCACTAAGGCAGAGTTCACCCTGTTACGACGCAACACCATGCAAGTCATGTACGCGATCGCGCTGCCGCTCGCCGTGCCTCTCATGTTCACGCAAATGGCTAAGCGTGAGGGCATGGGCGAGTTCCTCGGGATGTTCGTCGCCCTAATCCTCGCCATCGGGCTCACATTCGTGTCCTACTACAACACGCTTTCAGCGGCCGTGAATCGACGCGAAGAACAAGTGCTGACCCGGTTGAGGGCCGGTGAAGTCGGGGACGGCACCATCCTCGCTTCCCTTGTCAGCCCAGGTTTCTTCCTCGGCCTCATCATGTCAGTGGGCATGTTCGCCGTCGCAATCGCGGTGCTCGATCTCCCCATCCCCACCAACATCCCTCTGCTTGCCGCGTGCGTCACCGCAACCGTGGTGCTGTTCCTGCTAGCGGGGCTAGCAACAACGATTTTCACCCGCACCGCAGAGTCCGCACAGATCACCTCCATGCCCGTCATTATGCTGCTCACCCTCGGGCCCGGCCTCATCCCGATGCGCAACATCTTGAATGACACCCTGACCACGGTCACCGAGTTCATCCCGACCACCGCGATGGCCGACGTCATGTCTATCGCTTGGTTCGGCGGCGACCTCGCAGATGCCGGCAAACCGATGGCTATCCTTGTCGGTTGGATAGTATTAACCGCTATGATCGTGGCCACAAAGTTCCGTTGGTCCAGGAGAGGGTAAATCAGGAGAGGGCAAATGTGGCGATTTCGACCAGTTGAGTCCTTCGAGGTTAGCCGGAGCCGGCGCGCCTACCGGTCATTCCAGTGGACTCTCGTCATCTCGGCACCCATCCTCACCGTCTTGTCCTGGTGGGTGTTTGTTTATCCGCAACACCCCGAAGCAGTCACGAAAGCCCCGGCCTATGCAGCCATCGGCATCCAAACCACGATTACGGGCATCATCTACTGCGCCTGGATCATGAAGGGCATCGACCTGCGCTCCTCATGGAGCCAGGCCGTTGCCCTTCTGGCGCCCATAGCGCTCGCGCCGATCGCCTTCACATGGACGAACACTCCCGAAGCGATCCCTGCCGGACTGTTAGCCTCATTCCTCACCGCGGCGTCGCTCATCACCTCAATCGGCCCACTGTGGGCGGGAATCGTCCCCGTAGGCACCGCGATCGCCTACACCGTCATCACCGATGTCCCCAACCCGTTGTACTTCAGCTACATCATCTACGCGTTAGCCCTGTGGGTCACTTTCAAATCCTCCGTCTGGTACCTAGACATCCTGCGCACCATGGAGGAATCAGCCCGGGCCCAAACCACGATGCGGCTGGCCGAGGAACGCCTCCGGTTCGCCGCCGATCTGCACGACGTCATGGGCCAGCGCCTCGCAGCGATCTCGTTGCAAGCCCAAACGGCCAAGCAGTTGGTTCAACGAGGCTCCGACCCCTCAGCTCCGCTGGATGCCATCGTGGACCTGACCAACAGATCTACGACCGACATGAGGGCGATGGTTTCCACCTACCAGAAACCGGAATGGCGTAGCGAACTTCCCGGCGCTGTCTCCTTGCTTAAAGCAAGCGGCGCCCGAGTCACCGTGAACGGGAAGCCCCCTGCATCCAAGGAGACCGAGGCCGCGTACATCATCCGCGAAGCCACCACCAACATCCTCAAACATTCCAACGCCACTAAGGTCACCGTCGAGGTGGACGGGGCCGGCATGAGGATCACCAATAACGGGATGCCGCACAACAAGTCGCGTCGAGGCAGACCGGGGCAGAGCAGGCCGGGGCAGGCCTGGACTGGGCAGGGCTGGACTGGGCTTGCTGCCTTGCAACGCCGCCTCTCCCCCACCACGCTCTCAGCTAAAACAGTGGACGATACGTTCATTCTCTCGGCACAGTGGAAATAGGCATATGCGTCGGAATAAGGCGTGGCCACTCAAGTAAGCCCGGGTAAGCAGGCCTAGGCAAGTAAGCCTGGGCACTGACCGATGCTTAATGCGAACCACGATGAGGCGGAGACAGAGGCGAGGAGACCATGTTGCGTATTGCGCTCGTTGATGACGAAGACCTCGTCCGCTCGGCTTTAGCCTCGCTACTTTCCCTCAATGAGGAGCTCACTGTTGTAGACGAGTATTCCTCCGGGGAGGAAGCCATCGAGGCCATGGACGGGGTCGATGTAGCGATCCTCGACCTCCAGCTGGGTGGGATCAACGGCATCGAGACTGCCAAAGAGCTCATGGCTCGTGGGGCTGCTGGCGCGACGATGATCCTCACTTCACATGCCCGCCCCGGTTACCTCAAGAAAGCGCTCGAAGCCGGCGTGCGTGGATTCCTACCGAAAAACGCGCAGGCTGACGATCTGGTACGCGCTATTACCGACATCCACGCAGGTAAGCGCGCGATCGACCCTACCCTTGCCGCGGACACGATCGCCGCAGGTGATTCACCGTTAACTGCCCGCGAATCAGACGTTCTGGAACTCGCCGCGCTCGGATTGCCCGTCCACGACATCGCCGTGCGTGCCAACCTCGCAGACGGGACCGTGCGCAACTATCTGTCCAACATTCAAATCAAGCTAGGCGCCAGATCCAAGCACGAAGCAGCTGAGATCGCTCGCCGCCACGGATGGATCGGCTAACGGCTCACCCTGCCCGTCTAGGAAAGCCCGTCAGCATCACACGAGAGGAACCCAATCATGAGTGAATCCACACCTTCACAGACCGCTGCACTCGGGTACATCGACAACCTTGCACAGCACATTGAGTATTCTCCGAACTCAACTGCCTCGGCCAAGCTCATGCGCTCCGAAGGAGTGAACGTGGTGTTGTTCGCGTTCGATGAAGGAGAAGAACTATCCGAACACACAGCCGCGATGCCTGTGATTGTGCAGGCCCTCGAAGGTGAACTAGAAATCACTGCAAACAACCAAACGGTAACCCTGCACCCGGGCGGCATGGTGCATTTCACCACACGCCTACCGCACGCCGTTAAAGCGCTAACCAAAGCGAAAATGGTGCTTTACATGTTGAACCGCCCACCAGCAGAATAGAACAAGGCACCAACGAAACGACACAGCGCCCCTCACAAGACACACCACAAGACAAGCGAGAGAACACAGTATGAGTGAACAGCCAGAAATCAGTAGGGAGTACATCCTCAACACAGCCGCCGGGTTCCTGATCCAGCAGCTCGGAACACGCGGCATCACCGTCACACCACTTACTACCGAAGAAGGCCACATCCTCGAATTCGAGACTGGCGGCTCAGTATCGATGGATAACTTGGCTGACGAGATGCAACGCCTCCCGCAACAGGACTGGCAAGAAACCCTGCACCGGTGGCTCGATTTCTCCACGGCAGTCGCGAACACCAGCAGTGAGCCTGAGCTGAGCTCCGAAGAGCTGTCTGCTCGGATCAGGACCCGTATTTTCGAAAAATCTCAATTAGATGCCGATGGCTTCGAATACGCACGCACTTTCGGTGGCGACCTGCTGCAGGTTCTGTGCATTGACCATCCCACGCACGTGACCACGCTGACACAGGGTGCCGCCCAAGACCTTGGAGTGCCACTCGAGGAACTGTTCGCCCAAGGTCAACGCAACACGAACGCCGAACCCATCGAGGAGGGCTTCGAGAAGGACGGTGTGCATTTCGTGACCGGAGATTCGATGTTCATCGCATCCAAGGTCGCAGACATACCTGCCCTGTTGCAGCAACTGGGTGTTGAAGCGCCAGAGGGCCTGATGGTCGCGGTCCCTAACCGTTCAGCGATCCTGTACTCGCGCATCGACCCCGATGCGGGCATCAATAACCTCGTCCCGATTGTCCAAACTCTCAGCGCTCTGACCCCGGAAGCCGGTTTCGATGCTCCCGGCGGGATGCTGAGCCGAAACGTCTACTATTGGCTGCCGGACGGGACTTTCGAGCCGCAGCTGGGCGTACCGCAAGAAGCGCTTGAGGCGGCAGCCGAGAATGACCCGAACCTGCAAGCTCCTGAACCGGACACGGTCTTCGTGAAGCCGGGGCCTAGGTTCGCCGAACGTTTCCTAACGGAGGACTGATAGAGAGGTCTCATAGCCGCTTCTGCCCGGGGCACCGCCCCGGGCAGAGGTTTATCATCTCAAATCATCACCCTCAAGCCACGCCCAAAGTACATTCAAAGTTTTCTAACAGACAATTCATAGCTATTCTGAGACTGTCCGAATGCAGTACACAGGATAGGAAAACATGTTTAACAGAAAACCCTTTGTACGGGTAGGCATTTACGCGTTATGTACCGCCGTTTTCTCAACGTCGCTAACAGCCACCGCTCAAGCGGCACCACGGCAGCTAGATAACGAGAACGACCAAGCTGTATCCATCACAGCACCGGATCACCGCAACGCCAACGCTGAGTCATCCCTCCGCACTCAGTCGTCTGCCAACACTCAGTCATCTGCCAGCACTCAGTCATCGGCTACCACGACTGACCCGGCTGGGTACTGGACTGAAGAAAAGATGCGGTCTGCGATTCCAGCTGACCGTTTTTCCTCCGCTAACGCAGCCCTTGCCCCTCAAAGCAGTGTGCCGTTGAGGGCGCCAGCTAGCGACGACCTGCAGGCTTCCGGAAACAATAAAGAGGAGCACTATTCCCACCCGGTATCGCCTAGCAACTCTAGCTCGACAGAGATGAATTCCGCGCGAGCTTCTTCAGCGCCAGTGCCTTCTACCGCAGGCAAAGTATTTTTCACATATAAGGGAAAAGACTACGCCTGCTCAGGATCAGTTATTAACACTGCCAACAAGAGTGTTGTCTCTACAGCAGGGCACTGCGTACACGGCGGTAAAGGAAAGGGATGGCACTCCAATATCGCGTTCGCTCCGGCCTACAGGAACGGCAAGGCACCGCGTGGCTTGTGGAACTGGAAACGAGCCACCACTTTCCAGGGCTGGAGGCAACACTCTGACCCGTCACGTGACCAGGCTTTCTTCACCGTCCACAAACTGAGGGGTAAAACCCTAGTGCAGGCCGTCGGCGGAAACGGCATCTCCTACAACTTGGGCCACCGGCGGAACGGGGTCCGCATCTGGGGCTGGCCAGGTGAGAAGCCGTTCTACGGGGAACGCGCCCACTACTGCGATGGAAACACCTTCAAACGCCACCGGCTTCTCAACGATATGAGAATGTCCTCGTGCGCGATGAGCGGTGGCGCTAGCGGCGGGCCATGGCTTAGCAAGCGTACCTCCAAAGACCTTGGATACGTTTTCGGGGTGACCTCACGGGCAAGTATTTCTGGGCCACGCTACGTTTTGTCAACACCGTTCAACAACTCGGTACGAAACCTGCTCAACGACATTGGCAAATAGGCTAAGCCGCAGGAATACCTGACAGGAAAGCTGAAGGCCCTGGACCTAAGTACTAGGTCCAGGGCCTTCTTTCTCGTTGCGGGGAGAGGATTTGAACCTCTGACCTCCGGGTTATGAGCCCGGCGAGCTACCGAACTGCTCCACCCCGCGGCGTGCTTTCCACTATAGGGGAGCCACCATGTGTAAGCAAATCAGAAGTAAACAATCCACGAGTGCCGTTCATCACTCCTAACGAGCGGTGGGTGGGAACTCAACACGAGTTCCCACCCACGCATCAGATCAACGACGCCTCAGCATCGTGCACCCAGGCAGCCAGCTGAGCCTTCACAAGACTACTGATCGCCCTGCTGTTGATCCTGCTACTCATCTCCTTGCTGACCATCGCCCTGCTCCTCACCTTCCGGCTCAGCATCAGCGGCATCGTTGGCAGTCCCATTCAGCTCCTCATCAGCCGCGGTCGCGTCTTCAAGAGCCTTCTGCAGCTCATCCTGGGCCTTACCGTAAGCCGCGAAGTCCTGCTTACCGAGCGCATCCTCGCCATCCTTGATGGCCTTATTCGCGCGCTTCAAAGCATCCGAAAGTTTCGCGTTGGCATCAACCGGTGCAGAGCCGGACCCTTCACCGTCCTTGCCACCTTCGGAGTCTTCACCCTTGATCGGGCCGGACTCCCCGGTTTGGGCACCAGAATCGCCACCGAACACCTGGTCCAAGGCTTCAGACAACGAATCTGCGTAACCCACCGAATTACCGTAAGAAACCAGAACCTTACGCAGCGACGGATACGACGTCTCACCCGTGGACTGAACATACACAGGCTGGACGTAGAGAATACCGCCACCAACAGGCAGGGACAGCAAGTTACCCTTGATAACCTTCGTCGAGCCACCCGTACCCGAAAGCAAGTTCAGATCCTTAGAGATCAACGGGTTCGAGTTGAAGTTCTGCTGAGCCTGACCAGGGCCAGGAACAGTAGTCTGGGTCGGCAACTTCAACAACGTGATCTTGCCGTAATCAGCATTGACCTTACCCGGCGTAGAACCAGCATCACCGTTCGCGGCCAAGAAGCCATACATCACGTTGCGTTGGTTCCTCGAACCAGCCGACTGCTCCGGAATGAAGCTCGAAGTCAACGAGAACGAATCCTCTTTCTCCCCCGGCAGACGCAGCGACATGTAGTACGGCGGCTGCTTAGGTGGGTTCTCCGCTCCAGCAGTCGGATCATTCGGGACCTGCCAAGCATCGTTACCCTCATAGAAGTCATCAGCCTTCTGGACGTGGTACTTACCCAGCAGCTCACGCTGAACCTTGAACATGTCCTCCGGATAACGCACATGCTCCATGAGCTTCGGAGACATCTCGCTCATCGGCTTAATCGCGTTCGGGAACACACCCGACCAAGCCTTCAACAACGGCTCATCCGGCTCCCACGCATACAACTCAACCGAGCCGTCATACGCATCGACCGTGGCCTTGACCGAGTTACGGATGTAGTTCACGTTGTCAGCGAACTGGTCCGCGCCAGCACCCTGGCCACGCGTGAGAGTGTCCCGCACCGCATCACCCAACTGTTGCGAGGTCGAATACGGGTAGTTATTCGTGGTCGTGTACGCATCCACGATCCACTTCACCCGGCCATCGATGATCGCCGGGTAGGCGGAGGTATCAACCGTGAGGAACGGAGCGACCTTCTTCACACGCTCCTGCGGATGACGATCATAAAGAATCTGCGACTCCGAGTTCACATCCCCCGAAAGCATGATGTCCATCGACCCGAACTTGATCGCATACGACAACTTATTCAAGAACGAACCAACGTTCGGGCCACCATCACCCGAGAAGGTGTTACGACGCTCGCCCTGACCATCCGAGCCCGCCGGACGGTCCAGCTCACGAGGCTCCCAATCCTCAGGGCCACCCACAATCGAATACTTCGGCGAAGACTTACCGAAGTAAATACGAGGCTCATACGTCGAGTCATCACCCAAAACACCCTCAGACGGGATGTTCTCCAACATGAACTGCGGGTCACCAGTCTGCGACACCTTATTGCCATAAGCCGCAACCACACCATAACCGTGCGTGTACGTGATGTGCTGGTTGACCCACGAGTTCGTCACCGTCTGCGAATTCACAGCCAACTCACGCGCCGCAATCACAGTGTCCTGACGCTCACCATCGATCTCATAACGATCCACCGCAAGAGTGTTAGGGAACGTGTAATAGCCACGCTGCTGCTGCAACTGCGCGAACGTAGGAGAGACAATATTCGGATCCAACAAACGAATATTCGTAGTCGTCGCCACATCGCGAGTCAACGCGTTCTTCTCCGGCTGAGTCTTCGCGTCATAGCTCTCAAGCTTGACGTCCTCCAAGCCATAGGCTGCACGTGTGGCATCAATATTGCGCTGAATATAAGGACGCTCCATCGACTTCTGCGAAGGCTTGACCTTGAACTGCTCGAGTGCGGCAGGGAAAGCGAAACCCGCAACGAGCGCCACAACAGCCAACATCGCAGTCGCGATCAACGGCAGACGCCACTTACCGCGCAAACCAGCCACAACGAACAACGCCGCAGCAATCAACGCGGCCCCAGCAAGAATGAACTTAGTGGGGATCACTGCGTGGACATCCGAATACAACGCGCCCGGGACACGGCCCAACTGGTTCAAAACCGTGCTGTAAGACTCAAGCCAGAAACGCAGACCAAATGCGACCAGCACCAGCGCACCCGCAATACCCAACTGCAGGCCCGCCGCACGGGTCACCGAAATCTTCCCCGAATCCGAGAACGAAATCCCACCTGTCAAATAATGCGCCACCACGCCAGCGATACCGCTGATCAGCGTCACCGAAATCAGGAACGCAACCACCATCTCAAAGAACGGCAAAGACATCACAAAGAAAGAGATATCCAAGCCGAACTCAGGGTCCTTGGCGCCAAACGGAGTCCGGTTCAGCCACAACTGAACAATCTGCCAACCCGAGGTCAACGTGATGCCCGAGAAAACACCTAACAGAGCCGGAACCAAGATCAGCCCCAAACGGCGGAACATCGGGGTCTCTTCCAGCATCTTCACCGTCTGGCCAGCAGCCGAACCCGACTGTTTAGGACGCTTACGCCACGCATTATTCAAGTGAAGCCACACAGCCCCACCCGTAATCAACGCACCAATCACGAACAACGCGGCCTGCGTCAGAGTCCGTGTCCAAAACACGTCCGCGAAACCGAGCTGGTTAAACCACAGCACGTCCGTATAGAAATGGGCGAAAAGAATAAACAACCCCACCAGCGCTGCAACAATAATCAGTGCAGGCAACAACGCAGGGATCTTAGGGCTCTCATTCTGGTTCCGTGAACCGGAATCATTCTTACCATCCCCGCCAGAATCACGGGATGGGAAAGGGAACGCGGGGCCTGAGGTCACGACAATCCTTCAATCGAATACGAACAGCTGATCAGATGCCCAAACCAAACTCGGGATCAGACACATCCATTACCATTCTGCCAAACAGTGCCAGGGCCCACACGCCGCAGGGTAGATGACGGGGCAGCTAAGCCCCGCAACGTGGCGCCTCGGGCTCCTTCCCCTGCGCCACCGATTCAAGGATTTTCACGGCGTCATCCAACGTCTTCATCGAATACGCCTTGATCCCCTCCGGAACCCTGCCCTTCAGCTGCGCGCAATTCTGTTCCGGAGTCAAAAACACCTCCGCTCCCGCCTTCCGGGCGCCCACAATCTTCTGAGCGACACCTGCGATCGGGCCGACCTTGCCATCGATATCGATTGTCCCGGTGCCAGCAACCTTCGTATCCCCCGCCAACGAACCAGGCGTCATCTTGTCGATAATGCCCAGCGCCATCATCGTGCCCGCAGATGAACCGCCGATGTTCTCAATCGCATAAGAAACCTCGAACGGGAAACGCGGATGCGGAGAAATAAACACACCCAACGAAGGCTTACCCGTCTCCGCAGAAACCTTGGTCTGCGCTTGAACCGTCATCTTCTTGCCCTCACGGATGATGCCCAACTCAACCGAACCGCCATCAGCCCCAACTTTCGAAGCCTGGATCGCTTTCTGAACCTGTGTGACGCTCGAAACCGACTTCCCGTTCACCGCAACCACCGCATCGTTGGCCATCAACGTGCCCTCATTAAAGGGTTCAGCGAAACCAACAATCCGAGTCTCCATCGAAAAATCGATACCCAGATGCTTAACAGCGGCAACCTCAGCGGTGACCTGCGAGCTCGTCATCTGCAACTCGCTCTGCTGGCTGCGCTGCTCAAACGTGACACCCAAAGGGTAATAGAACTCCTGCGGCTGCATATCCGTCACCGGATCAAACCACGCGGCAACAGCCTCAAAGCCGGTAGGTTGCCGGCCCGGACCACCCGCGACAGACACCGTGGTCAATGCAAGCGAAGAATCCGTCGGATACGTCTTACGCCCATCGATCGAAATGATGTCGACACCCTCGATCTCACCTACCGTGTCCACCACCGGGCCTGGCTTCTCAATCATGAACGCCGTAGGCAAAGACAAAGGCACCGTCAACAAAACCATCGCAGCCAACCCGGCAAGCCACTGAACACGCGAACCATACCGTTCCTTACGCTGCCGGCGCATCGGAGGCCGCGGCTGGCCCGAACCAGCGCCGTGCAGGAGCCCCTGTGTTTCCTGCGTACGCTGTGTCTCCTGCGCGCCCTGTGTTTTCTGCTCACGCGGGGAGTCTGTTCCCTGCAAGCCCGGGCGGCCTGTGCCCTTCTCGCCCGGGAAATCTTCAGCCATGCCACTGCTCATAACTGAAAGACTACACAGCAAGGATTGACACGACCGCCAACGCGGGCCTACACGAGCCTGTGGCGCGCTGAGCCACAAGCGAAACCACCCGGTGCTCACGCCCATAGCCAGGTAGCGTAGGAGTATGGCTGACGATCCACGCTCACACGACGACCGCGAGAACAACGAGGACCGCGAACGCCGCGATGACCGCGACAACAACCGCGAGCACCCAGACCGTACCGGTCAAAACGGCGCTGACGGTTCTCAGTCTGGCACGGGCGGCGCTGGTAGCTCTGGTGGCGCGGGCGGCGCAGGTGCTAACGATGCGGGTAGCAACGGCAACAGTGATGCCAACGGCCCGAGCGATCCGCTGAGCCAGATGTTCAACCAACTCTTCGGCGGGGCCGCACCGCAGGGCTTCTCGATGCATATGGGTCCCGGAATGGGGGCAGGCATGGGTAGCGGCTCAGGTGACGATGACCCCCGTCAGCAACCCGATTTCAATGCGATCTTCGGGCAGCTCCAGCACATCTTCGGGGCCCTAGCCCAAGGCAATTCGGGTGGGCCCGTCAACTGGAATATCGCGACGGAATCCGCTGAGCAGGTCCTCGGTAGCGATGACCCGAAGGTCACGGACGAGGAACGCCACGATGTTGAAGAGGCCGCCCACTTGGCTGGCATGTGGCTCAACGAAGTCACTTCTTTCGAGGCACCAGCTGCTCAACCCCAGATTCTGCGCCGTTCCGAATGGATCAAAAAGACACTGCCTGGTTGGCAGCGCCTCACCGAACCTGTAGCTCGCCGCGCATCCGAAGCCGTAAGCCACTCACTCAACGATCAGATGCCGGAGGAAGCCCGCGCGCTACTCGGGCAAGCGGGATCGTTCCTGACCTCGCTCGGCTCAACCATGTTCGGCGCCCAGCTGGGCCAAGCCGTGGGTTCGATGGCGTCTGAAACTTTCGGTGGAACGGACGTTGGTCTTCCGATGGCCGGCCGCGGTTTCGCCCTCGTCCCGGCGAACGCGAAAGCCTTCGGTGAAGGGCTCGCCGAGCCTTATCTTGAAGTCCTGTTGTATCTAGCGATGCGTGAAGCCGCTACCGTGCGCCTGTTCAATTCGGTCGAGTGGCTCGAAGACCACGTGGTGGCACTCGTTACCGACTTCGCTGAAGGCATCAGCATGAATACCTCAGCGATCCACGAACAACTCGACGAGATCGACCCGTTCAACCCGTCCGCGTTCCAAGAAGTCCTGCAGTCCGGGATGCTGGAGCCAACCAAGACCCCTCAGCAAGAAGCAGCGCTGGCACGGCTAGAGACCACGCTGGCCCTGATTGAAGGTTGGGTTGATTCGGTAGTGACGCAAGCGGCTCACCGTTTGCCGTCCGCTCCCGCGCTACGGGAGATGATCCGCCGCCGCAGGGCAACCGGGGGCCCTAAAGAGCTGGCTTTCGCGGGGCTGGTCGGTTTGGAGATGCGCCCCCGCCGCGCCCGCGACGCCTCCGCTGTGTGGGAGTTCATCGCCCAGGAACGCGGTAACGAGGCCCGCGACGAAGCGTGGGCCGATATGGCGAGCCTCCCTACCGCTGAAGACCTCGACGACCCGACCGGGTATTTCGAACGCCGCGCGCTGCTCGATGCCTCAGACGAAGACTTCGACGCCGCCGTGAGCGCTTGGCTCGACGGCACCTCTGCTGATGGCGGCGATTCCTCCAATGGTGGCGACTCTTCCGATGGTGGCGCTAGCGACAACGACCAGGGCGAGGACGATTCCGAGAAGTAACCGCTAAATAGCGGCTAGGACTCCTCAGCTTTCCCTCCGGCGACATCAGGGGCGCCGCCGTCGCCGAGCCTGCGCGCCCACACGACGCCATCGAGGAAAGCCTTAGCCTCCGCTACTCGCGGAAGCTGATGCTCGAGCGCTTTGAACTGGGCCCCGTGCCCGTCATACGGCACTATCAGGTGCGCCATCTCGTGGCCAATCACGTAGTCGATAACCCACGGCGGCATGTGCTCAAGCATGTGTGAAATCCGGATGGCTCCCGTTGAGAGCGTCGCAGAGCCCCACCGCATCCGCTGATTCGTAACCCACCGGATCGAGGTCGGGATGCCCCGCCCATCGAACACGCTGTGGGCGATCTTTTCAGCGCGCCGCATCAACTCCTCATCCGTGCGAGCGGCCGGTGAGGCACGGGAGCTAAGCCGTTCCCGCATCGTACGCGCCCACGTCTCAACAGCGGTAGGGCTCATCGTTGCAGGGACCGCAAGACACAGGATCCCGTTCTCCCACCGCGCGCTCACGGTTTTGTGGCGGCGCGATGAACGACGCACCAAGACAGGTAGTTCATCCACGGTGATGTGGTGCTCGGTTCTCACTACACAACTCCAAATCCGCAAGGCATCGGGGAAAGTACATCCATTGTCGTTGATCCTCCCCCACGTTCGGTTGTGGACATCCGAACCTGTGGATGACTCGCTGGCCTGCTGCGCGAAACTGGCACGATAACCACACCAGCTCCCTCAATGCGAAGGACAGACCCATGACAGCGTTGCCTACAGCGAAAGCCCCCGAGCTAGACCACGCCCCAGCGCCTCATACCCGGGTTTTCGCCTACCCGGACGGCCGGATCACTCTCGGCGACGGACCAGAAACCACACAGATCACCGGCGTCAGCGCCGAGGAACTGGCATCCCTCAAACAGCTGCTTACGGCGCTGCCCAAACCTAAACTTCCTGCCCCAGGGCTACTTGGGGAGCGGCTCATCAACGACGCCCGTTACCTCCACAAAGCACCTGTTCAGCACCGCACAGCAGGCCGCCAAGAAAAAGCTGACGCAGAAGAACTACCGGGCGCCTATCAACGCCAACGCCGCAGCGTGTGGATTGACGGCCTCGACCGATGCGGGATGAGCGTCGCGTTCGGGCTCGCTGCCGCCGGGGTAGGCCGGATCCTCAGCGGCGACACCCAACGCGTGCAATCCTGGGACCTTGGAACCACACCACTACGGCTCACCGAACTCGGGCTCAGCCGCGCAACAGCCCTTCAACGGCAGCTGGCTCGGATACATCCGCACACCACCGTGATCGGTGCACTCGAACTCAGCCACGTAGCCCACTGCCTCGATGCGGTCATCTATATACGCAACGACGGCCTCACAACAGACGAATTGAGCCAGCTAGCAAGCCTCAACATCCCCGTGCTGCCCATCGTCTTGCTGCACGATCACGCACGCATTGGGCCTCTCATCCGCACCCCACACGCCGGTGATAGCGCTTCCCCGCTCTTATGTGCCGAATGCGTAACCAACACGTGGCCGCTACGAGAAGAACGCACCGAACTGAGCAGCCCGCACCTCAGCGCCCCAGAAACAGCGCAAACCAACGTCGTGGCGGCCATCGGCGTTCAGCACGCCCTCCACATCCTGGATGAGCGCATACCCCCACCGAGCACCAACCACAGCATCAGCATCGACGCTAAAACCTCCGCGATAACCTACCAGCCGGCCTCATGCAACTGCCCACGTCAACGGCACGCGCCGTGAAGGTGTCAGCGGCACGCGCCGTGAGGCTATCAGCGGTAGTCCGAGAGCAGCGACAAAATACTTTCGCCATGACGCCGCATCTTTGCAGCCCCAATACCTGGGACCTTCAAAAGCTCCTCAGGCCCGTCCGGCATGATCTCGGCGAGCGCCAGAAGCGATGCGTCAGTGAGCACAACGAAAGCGGGCATCCCGATCTCACGAGCGGTTGCGGTGCGCCATTCACGCAGCGATTCGTAGAGTTCCTGGTTGATTTCTGGCGCGCAGTTATCGCAGCGGCGCAGTTTACGTTCCGTTGCGCTGGTGAGGATGCCGTCGCATTCCCGGCAGCGCAGAACACTCGTGGGTTTGCGATGGGCCTGCCTTGTTGGCCTAGCGGAGGTGCCGCCTTGTGGTGTTGGCGCGATCCCGTCGAGGAAGCGTGTGCGCCGGCGGCGGCCACGGCCACCAGTGGTGCGGGAGCGAGCCCAGGAAATGATGAGCCGGCGCTGGGCACGCGTTACACCCACATACATGAGGCGGCGTTCCTCATCCACGCCCGCTTGGTCTTCAGCGAAAGAGATCGGCATGAGTCCTTCAGTCATGCCCGCGAGGAACACGGTGTCCCATTCAAGACCCTTCGAAGAGTGCAGGGACGCCAACGTGACACCTTCAAGCTGCGGAACGTGTGCTGTCTGAGCGCGTTCCATCAGCTCATCAGCGAACTGCTTCATCGTGATCTGTTCGCCCTCACCCAACGAGGCACCCATGCTCTCTGCCAGCGAGACCAGTGCGGACAACGATTCCCAGCGGTCGCGGACCGCACCTGTAGCCTGCGGGGCCTTAGCCGACCAGCCCATCGACCCCAACAAATCCCGCACCAGTTGCGGCGCCGGGTGATCCGGGGCCTGCCGTGCCGCCGTGCGAATCTGCGCCATCGCCTGCAGAACCTCAGAACGCTTAAAGAAACGCTCAGCGCCGCGCAACTGGAAGCTAATCCCGTGAGCGTTCAACGCACGCTCGAACGCCTCCGATTGCCCATTCGTGCGGAACAAAACAGCGATGTCTTTCAGCGCGACACCATCGGTCTCGTGCAACTGGCTGATCCGCTGGGCAATGAACTCCGCTTCCGCATCGTCATCTGCGGCCTCGTGAAACTCAGGCTGTGGGCCCGCATCACGTTGAGCAATCAACTCAAGCGGTTCAGCCCACACCGCGCCCCGCTGATCCAAGCCGCGCTCAACCCTACGGTGTGCGAGCAGACGGTTAGCGACCGAAACCACCTGCGGAGTCGAACGATAATCCCGCACCAAACGCACCTCACGGGCATCCGGATGCTTAGAACGAAAATCCAGCAAGAACCGCGGTGTAGCTCCCGTGAACGAATAAATCGTCTGCGACGGATCCCCCACAACACACACGTCGTTACGGGTACCCAACCAGGCGTCCAAAAGCCGCTGCTGAAGCGGGGAAACATCCTGATACTCATCCACCGTGAAATGCCGATACTGGCTGCGCACCTGCGCGGCAATCCGCTCATCATCTTCAAGGATGCCCACCGTCAACAACAAAACATCCTCAAAATCGATCATCCCGCGGTCCGTTTTAACCTCCTCATACAAGGCATACAAACGCGCCAAAGCCTGATGATCAACATTCCCAACCGACGGACGGTTCAACGCAGGCGACGCATAAGCCTCCGGCGTCAACATCGAAACCTTCGCCCACTCAAGCTCACCAGCAATATCGCGCACCGCCGCACGATCAGCCGAAACCCGCAACCGGCGGGCCGCTTCCATCACCAACGGAGCCTTATGGTCAATCAACGCCGGAAGCTGCCCGCCCACAGCTTGCGGCCAAAAATACTGCAACTGCCGCAACGCCGCCGCGTGAAACGTATGCGCCTGCACCCCGTGAGCACCCAAAGCACGCAGACGAGCCCGCATCTCCGCAGCCGCGCGCGCCGTGAACGTCACCGCCATCACCTGATTCGGAACATACGCACCCGTTGCCACCCCATACGCAATCCGATGCGTAATAGCACGAGTCTTACCCGTCCCCGCGCCAGCGATCACCGCCATCGGCCCATGAATATTGGAAGCAACCTCGTGCTGTTCGGCATCCAAGCGATCCAAAATCTCTTCAGGGCTCGGACTATGCACGCCCATCAGCCTCCCTCTCAGGCAACGCTTCCCCATACCAGTCCGCCAACAACGCATACGAGATCGAAGACGACCCCGGCAAACGCATCACACCACCAGCCACCGCTTCACGCAACTCATCACGACTGAACCACCGGGCCTCATCAATCTCATCAGGCTGGGTCACAACACCACACGATGCGGCCCGTGCCGTGAACCCAACCATGAGCGAACGAGGAAAAGGCCACGGTTGCGAACCCCTATACGTGATCTCGGTCAGTTCCAGCCCGACCTCCTCACGCATCTCCCGACGCACCGCGTCCTCAAAGGACTCCCCCGGCTCAACGAACCCAGCGAAAATCGAGAACCGTCCAGCCTCCCAGGCCGCGTTATGCCCCAACAAAACCCGGTCAGCATCATCAGTGATCCGCACAATCACCGCAGGGTCAAGCCGCGGGAACTCCTCATGCCCCGCACCACACACCCGGACCCAACCGGCGTCGATTGCACGCATCGACTCACCACACCGGGAACAGAACCGATTCGCGGCACTCCACGCCAGAATCGCCACCGACGTTGCCGCCAACGCCGAATCCTGCCCCGACAACTGAGCCGCAACCCGACGCACATCCGCCCACGCCACACCCGCAGGCACCGTGGTCTCAAGGCCGGATGCGGCCGGAACCGCAACCCAATCCTGGCCTTCCACGTGGCCAAGCCACACGGCTTCAGGCCAGGCAACCGGCGCATCGGCGGCAGATGCAACACCCGCCGTTTGCAGGACATCCGGCGAGTGCAGGTCACCAACCGTCAGCTGAGCAAGACGCACCCCGTCACCCTGCGCGGGACTGTCCGCCAAGACATCGCTGTCCACTAAGACGCTGTTTGCTGCCAAGACACTGTTATCCACTAAGACACTGTTGCGTTCTACCACCACAACCCGGGTCGCAGGATCAGTCACTGCAGCCTCAAGCCAGGCGTGCTCACGGCGGTCCATACCACCGCGATCCCACGCGAACCCCGAGAACGGAACTGACAGAAAAGACATACACATACCGTAGCCGGTACACCCGATGCGCCCAGCAAAAAATAGGTGTCCCTTCAGGGTGTCTCCAGTCAAGCAAAGAGCCTCATAACAACGTAACGTTATGAGGGTGAAACGCAGTACGCTCGACCTCGCCGCCATCGCCACAGCCGCAGTCCCCGGGCTTTCAGCCGTCCAAGCGGGCCGTTTACCGGAAGACTCTGCTGATTTCGATTCTGCGCTCATCGTGGACTCTCAAGGGAAACGGTGGCGCGTGACGAGCCCCCGCCACGCGGACGCGAGCATGAAACTTGAAACGGAGCAAAGCGCGCTCGACACGCTCACCGCGGCCGCGCGAGCAACCCTGCCGTTCTCTGTGCCGACAATCGCAGGCACCGTAGTCCAGGGGCAACTGCGTACCTTCGTTTACCACCACTTACTGGGGCACGTACTGGATTTGCAAGAGCTCGAAGCCGATGGCGGGCGCCAGCTCGCACAAGGCGTCGGCCAGGCGATCGCCGCGATTCACGGGCTCAAACACGAACTGGTTGAGGCTTCCAGGCTTCCGGTGTTTGAAGCTGAGGAATTGCGCCGCGGCTTGCTGTCTCAGCTGGACCACGTCGCAGAATCAGGCAAGGTCCCTCCCGAACTGTTGCGCCGTTGGGAAGAGATGATGGAAAACGTTGCCTGGTGGAGGTTCAACCCCACCGTGATCCACGGCGACCTTCATGAGGAACGTTTGTTCATTCACGAAGGGCGCTTGCAGGCGGTCACCGGCTGGTCTGCGTTACGCGTTGGTGACCCGGCCACTGACTTGGCGTGGGTCTTAGGCATCGATAACCCTGACACGGTGGATGCGATCTTCGAAGCGTACGGGCAAGCCCGCGGACAGCTGGGCGATGACGACCTACGTAACCGTGCAACACTTGCGGCCGAATTCGCGTTAGCTTCCTGGCTTTCCGGGGCACTCACTCACGCTGACCAGGCCCAAATCGACCAGGCCGAAGCCTCGCTGAACCAGCTGAACGAAAACATTCTGGCGGTCCAACGCTATGAAGCTGAGCTTCAACGTGCCGCGGAAGAAGCTGAACGCCGCCGCATCGAAGAAGAAAAACGCCAGGCAGAAGAGCGGCAACGCCAAGAAGAGGAACGGCGCCGCGCAGAAGAACAGCGCCGCCTGGAGGAAGAACAGCTGGGAGCGGCTGAAGATCTAGATACCACCGCAATCCCCGTTGTTGATGCGTCCGCAGGCCCTTCCGCGGATGAACGCGACACTCCACCCACGCGCACCGGGGAGACCACGGACGCCACGGAGACCACGGACACGCACGAGAAGCCTTGATCAACTGACGTGAGGCCCGGCCCTCGGCCCCGCCTTGCTAACTTTCAGGTCCCGCGCTTGGCCCTGCTCCCCCGCTCGTTTCCGGGTTCAGGGTGCGTTGTAGTGCGGCTTCGAGTTCGGCTTCTGTTGCGAGTTGTTCGTCTTCCGGCCACACGGTGGTGCCGTGCCCCACATAGTAGAACGCGGTCTTGATCTTCTCGATGGGTGTACCGGTGAGACGCGACCAGGCAAGCCGATAGACAGCAAGCTGTCTAGCTTTGGCTGGCAGTTCTTTTTTCGAGGGAACACGGCCAGTCTTCCAGTCGACCAGCAGCCAGCCGTCGTCCTCTTTATAGACTGCGTCGATGAACCCGCGGACACTGACTCCGGCGATCGCGGTTTCCACGGGAGCTTCGACTTGATGCGGGACCCGGCCGGCCCATTCCGAGGCGAGGAAACCTTCTTTGAGGGCATCCAGCGTCGCTGAATCTTCCGCATCGGCATACACGTCCAGATCCGGGATGAGTTGGTCATCAAGCCCGAAACCTGATGCTTTGTTGAAGTGCTCTTCGACCCATTCGTGGAACTCTGTTCCCTGCTGGGCGGCGATGCCAGGCCGATGAGGAACAGGCCGGACGAGGTTGCGGAAAGCGTTGTCTTGGTTCTGTTCCGTTTCGACTAACAGCGAGGCACGTACGTGGCTTGGCTTCCATGTGTGTTGCTGTTCAGACGCGGCGCGCTCCAGCAGCAACAGGTGTGCTTCTTCGGCCCATTTTCTGCCAGCCTCGGTTCTCATGTGTTCAGCGAGTGTTTCACCGTTCACACCGCTGATTTGAAGACCTCGCGCGGCGCTACGCACGTGATCCGCGGCAGCTTCCACTGCGGCGCGGCGTCCCGCGGCCGGTGCCGCAATAACGCGTTGCACTAGATTGTGGGGCACGGAGCCGCGTGGCTCTGAGCTCTGTGCGGCTTGCGCTTGTGACACGAGGTCTTCGTCGAGGGATGCAGGCTGAACGTGGCGGATGGTTGGGCCTTCGAGCGGATCGTAAGGCCACGCAGCCTCCACGATGGTGGCGGCTTCCGGATTTTCAGCGGCCTGCCCCTCTTCCGCCGTGAGGCCTCGCGCGATCTGGACGTTCGAGCCTGCCCCCTCGCTGTTGGCCATGTTCGTGAGTTCGGTGAAGAATTGCGAGGACTCGCTCGGTTTCTTGTTGGTGCCTTTGAACCGACTTGAGCTGCACAGCACGAGACTGCGGGCACGCGTCACACCAACGTATGCGAGGCGTCGTTCCTCATTGACTGCATGCTCGGCTACGGCGGTCTTGTATTCCGGGGCACCCTCTTTTTTCTTCTTACTGCTACTAGGTAGGGAGTTCAGGTCTGTGAGGTCGCGTTGATTCTCCACCCATTGTTGAGGGTCTTCTAACGCCGTGAACTGAGGCAGCCCATCGCGGTCGCCGCGCAACGGCCACGGGAACTCGCTGACGTCTGTAACCCAGTTCGTTGCCCTGTCGCTTGGGAAGTCTCCTTCGCGCATGCCTGGGAGTGCGACGACGTCCCATTCGAGGCCCTTTGATCCGTGAACCGTGAGGATCTGCACGGTCCCGTCGGTCGCGGGTTCGGGGGCTTGTTCGATGCCGCCTCCGTGATCGCTTGCGATGCTGAGCCATTCGAGGAACGCGGTGAGGTCTGGGGCTTCTTGTGCCGCTTCGAATGTCACGACGAGGTCCATGAACGCATCGACGTGGCGCCGCGCACTCGCTTCATGAGCGTATGGCCGGGCAAGCAGTTCGATGTCGAGGCCGAGGACTCGCTCGATTTCTGTGACGAGGGTCGGTAGATCTTCGTTGGCGAGCGAACGCAGGTAAGTGAGTTCTTCTTTGAGGCGGGTCAAACGACGATGCGCGGCCTCACTCAGCGTGCGTCCCGCTTTGGAGACCCACCCGGGTTGAGGAAGGTTGTGGAGCGCTTCGATGAGGCTTGCGCTTTCAACGATTTCGCCGGTGTCGGATGCGAATCCGCGGTCGCTTTCTTTGGATCCGTCTTCGGATTCGAAGTCGGCCGGGAGCTGGTGTTGGATTGCGTAGGCTCGCCGCTTGGCCCTGTATTCGGCGTAATCGTTGAGCGCCATGAGGTCGGCGGGACCGATCCTCCAGCGGGCGCCTGCGAGCAGACGCATGAGGGAGTCTGAACGGCCCGGGTCATTGATCACGGTGAGGGTCGCGATGATGTCTTGGACCTCGGGGGTTTCCGTGAGCCCCTTGAGCCCTACGACCTCGACCGGTATTCCACGTTCGCGTAGTGCTTCGGCGTAGGTTTCTTGGTTGGAGCGCACACGAGTCAGCATCGCAACACTCGGCCAGGTCCCGTGGCTTGCGTAATGCGTTTCACGTTCCGTCTGGATCGCGTCAGCAAGCCCTTCTGCTTCGTCTCGCTCAAGCAGGTAGGACGCTAGTCGCACTTCGGCGGTCTCGGCGTGCGCGTGTGCCCGAAGTGGCGAGACGTGGAGGCTGCCTCGGCTCGGCAACGTGATCTCACGCTCGCGACGGGCGATGGGCCCTGCAGCTCCCCCGCTCGCATCGGCTGTCGTCTCCAGGTCAGCTTCAGCCTCGTGATCACTGCCATGGTCTCCGCCGCGTAACGGTTTGGAGATGCGGTTGGCGGCATCGAGGATGCTGTGGCCGTTGCGCCATGCGATGGTCAGTTCCATCTGCGGCGCGGGTGTGTGCGTGCCGTCTTCTTCGGTAGTGCCGAAGCGGTGTTTGAAGGATTCAAGCTGGCCGGCTGATGCGCCTCGGAAGGAGTAGATGGCCTGGTTGGGGTCCCCGACCGCGGTGATGCAGTGTTTACTGTGACCGCGATTGCTGTGCCCGAAAAGCCGATGGAAGAGCTCCATTTGCGCGTGGGAGGTGTCTTGGAATTCGTCCAGGAGCACTACGGGGAAGCGTTCCCTGTAGGCTGCACTGATCTCCGGGAACCCGGCAAGGGTTACGGCGTGTTTGATGAGGTCGCCGAAATCGAGCAGGGACCGTTCCCGTTTGAGTGTTTGGTAGCGGCCGGCTAGGTCCGCGATGACGGCTTTGCTACGCAGCTTTCCGATCAGTGGGCTTGGGTTTTTCGTCCGGGCTGTGGCTCCTGGTGGAAGTTCCGCGATACGGTCGGCGTGTTCGTGGAGCCAGTCGACTGTTTCAGCTGGTTCAACGAGGTGTTCGGCGGCCTGGCCGGAATAGTTCAGGGCTGCTTCAATGAGTGTCGCTTTAGCGTAAGCGACGCCATCGAGGTTGCCGTCGTAGCTGTTGGCGATCCGGGTCATCAGCATCCACTGGTGTGCTTCGTCGATGAGTGTGGCGTCGGGTTCGATCCCGATGCGCATCCCGTGGTCGCGTACGAGTGCTTGCGCGAATGAGTGGTAGGTCGAGATCTCGGGGCCTAACCCGCTCTGGAGGCCTTCGATTTCTTCGCCTGTGCGGCGACGGAGGTCTTCAAGGCGTCCTCTCACGCGTTCGGCGAGCTCGCCTGCGGCTTTGCGTGTAAAGGTGAGGCCGAGGATCCCTTCGGGTTGTACTTTTTGGTTTGCCACAAGCCAGAGCACGCGGTCTGTCATGGTGGCGGTTTTCCCGGAACCGGCTCCGGCGACGACGAGCAACGGCTCCATCCCGGCCGAGATGACTGCGGCTTGTTCGCTGGTTGGTTCGTGTGCTCCGAGGGTTTCGGCAAGTTGGCTTGGCGTGTAGTTTTCGGCGCTCATGGGTGTGTTACCTGCCTTCCTGAAGAGCACAGTGGGCATGTTCCGGGGTTTGCGCAGGGGAATCCACCGGGCAGGTGCCGAGCCAAGAAGTCTGCGGCAGACATGATCGCTGCGGCTTCGCGCACGCGCTGTTCAGCGTCCTGGACTTGCTTTGTTTCCACGATGCTTTCCTGTTCACGCAGCGCAGGGCCTTTAGATGCTCCTCCCAAGCCGACGATGCGCCCTCCCCCTGGTCTGTTGCGATGTTCCTCGGGGATCTGAGTGAGCTCCATGAGTGCCCCGTGGATGACCGCTAACTGGTAGGTGCGTAACTGATCGTGGGTTTTGACTGCCTCTTGGGTGGGGAGGTTCTTACCTGTTTTGAGGTCGGTAATGGTGGGGCGGCCGTTGTCGTCTAGGTCGATGCGGTCGATTGAGCCACTGATGGAGATCGGGTGTTGATCGCCTTCAGCTGGCGGCAACGCTACCTTGAATCCGTGTTCCTCTTTCGCTGATTCCCTCGGTGGTGAGCCAACGTAGGCTGCGAATTTCTCGAGGATTTCCCGCGCGTATTCGTATTCGCGTTTGCTCTCCCAGTCGGAGTCGAAAGAGAGCTCTTCCCAGCTGCTGCTGAGTTCTCTCAGCATCGAATCCATGTTGGCTTCTGGGAAGCGTTCCGCGATCCGGTGGATCAGCGTTCCGAGGGATCTCGCGAAGTCTGTGGGTTTCACTCCTCCGGCGGCCCGCATGAACCAGGTTTGCGGGCGTTCGATCGCGTCTTCTACCTTCGAGCCGGAGACTTTGATCTCGTTTCCGGGTGCGATCACCGGATCATGTGAGCTCAATGGTGCCAAACCCCACCACTCTTCCGGTGCCGCACCCCGTACTGGCGCTGTGCTGTCCGCTGGCTCTTTACCCCGTTCTCCTGTTGTGCTGAGGTATCCCAGGACGGTCGCGGCGTCCTCGATCAGGTCCGCGCTCTCCCCTGCTTCTGCGGTGCGGCGCAGCACCGCAACAAGGGACGCAAGTGTGGCTGGCCGCGGCACTTGGATGGGTGTGAGTTTGCTGGCGTGTGGCCCGCGCATCGTATCGAGGAACGTGGATGGTGTGATGTCCTCGTCCATGACGGCGGTGACGTAGAGCTGTTCTCTGGCTCGGGAAACCGCTGAGGCGAGCTGGCGTAGCTCGTCTGCACGTACGGCTTTGAGCTTGTCTGCCAGGGTGGTGCTGTGCAGTGTTTCCGGCCCGTGTTCGAGCACTGCCGCAAGGTCTTGCGAACGCAAGAGTTGCCCGCGTAGCCCGGTGGATGGCCAAACGCCTTCTTGCAGCCCTGCGATGATCACGGTGTTGTATTCGGTTCCGGCGGCTGCCGCTGGGGTGAGGACTTTGACTCGCCCGCTTGAGGAGCCTCGTTGGGCAAGTGAGTCCGTGGGGACGTCATGGTCTTCGAGGCTTTCAATGAAACGGATCACGGACCCTTTCGGGTTTTGTTCCGCGAAACGTTCGGCGGCTTGGAACAGTGCCATCACTGCGTCGAGGTCACGGTGTGCTCGGCTGGAGCGCAGGCCGTTGTCTTTCAGTGCCGTGCTGCGCCAGGCTTCACCCATTCGGGCGTTCTCCCACAGTGACCACAGCACGGTTGCCGGTGTTGTGGGTCCGGTGAGGTGTTCTCGTGTTGCCGTGATCATTCCTTTGAGGCGTAACGCGGCGTGGCCAGCGGCACCCCAGCTTTGATAGTCCTCTTGCGTGTAGTCGGCGTCCAGGAGGTTTCCGAGGAGTTCGTCGCTCGTGGGCGGTTTGATGCCTGGGCCGTCCTCCTGGTTGTAGAGGTGGGCGTTCCTGAGGCGGTCGTAGCCGAGTAGGTCTTGGCGAATACGGCGGATGTCGATGCTCGTGACGTCTCCGTAGCGGCCCAGCAGGAGGAGTTCCACGGCCGCGGCGCGCGCCGCGTTGGTCTTGTTGGCTTCGTGGGTTCCGTTCCGTGGCCCGAGTTCCGTTGGCCGCAGCGCGATGCGCGCCATGTCAAGTAACGGCGCTACCGCGGCTTCTTCTTTCAACGGCCGTGATGCTGGCGGCAGTTCGGTCGCGATTCCGTTGAGTTCCAGGGCGCGCGCGAGCCGGGATACGTGTTCTTGGTTGCGCGCGATAACCGCGATTTCTTCGTATGGAACGGACCTGCGAATATGTGAGTCGATGACGTGCCGGGCCACCAGGCGGTGTTCATCAGCCACGCTGGAAACCAGTGAAACCTCAGCGCTGGCATCGAACTGTGCTTCATAGGGTCGCCGTAGCGCATCCGCTCCGATGGCGGGCAGCCGGTTCACGATGGCGCGGTACATGCTGTGGATGCCTGGGCTCATCCGGGCGGCGCTCATCTGGGTGGAGGTTTCCAGCACGGTCACCGCGTTCTCCCCGGTGCGTTGTTTCGCTGTTGAAATGAGGTCATCGACTAGGTCTGCCCGTGCTCCGCGGAAACCTTGAACTACGGTATCGGGGCATGCGAGCGCGATGACATCGCGGGCTCCGGCGCGGCTTGGTGTGTTCATCAGTAGGCTGATGAGCCGGTTTTGTGACGGGGTCGCTTCTTGAGCATCGTCAATGACGACGAGCTCAAGATCCGCGAGGAACCGTGCCGCGAACTCCGTGTTGGCTTCCAGCGCTACGATCGCCTGCATCATGAGCTCAGCGGGGGCGAAGGCTTCCGGGTGTTGGAGGCTTGCTACATCGCGGAACTCTTGAAGGAACTGGGCTGTCGCTTCCCATTCTGGGATCCCTAGCCGCCTGCCTGCCGCCTGGATTTCTTCGGGGCTTGCACTGAATTCGTCGGAGCGGTCCATGAATTCACGTAGCTCGCTACGGAAACCGCGAGTGCGTGGGGCATCGCCGAGGGAATCCGGCCAAGCTGGCCCGCCACCTTTTTCTTGGTGACCGGCCAGAAGCTCCTCGATAAGAGTGTCTTGCTCAGCACCGCTGAGAAGGCGGGGCGCGGTTGGCACCCCGGCGAGCGCACCGGATTCCCACGCTTGGGATAGAACGTCATATGCGAAACCTGCGAACGTGCGCACTACGGGGGAAGAGAACGTGATGTTGCTGCGCAGTGCCAGCTGGTCACGCAGACGGTTCGCGGCGGCACGGTCAGGAACCAAGATGATGCCCGCGGTTGTGTCCATCCCGGCACGTATCCGGTGGACCACGAGGCTCAAAGCGAGCTCGGTTTTACCTGTTCCTGGTTCACCGAGAATCACACGGGGACCGCAACCGGGGTTCTTCACGTACTCCGGCAGTTCGTACCATTCCGGCACCTCCGGCGGAGCTTCTTTCAGCATCGTGGTTCCTCCGTTGCTTCACTTGCGGCGGTTACGTTGCCGGCGGTTCCGCGCGCGTCTGTTTCGTCCGCACCCATTTCGTCCGCACCCATTTCGCCCGCATCCGTTTCGCCCGCGTCGATCGCTTCAAGCTGCGCAATCCGGTCTCTCAACGTGCTCCATTCGCGGCTGTCCGGATGCCAGAACGCCGCCTCACGTACTCCACGCGCGCCATAGGGTGTGCCTTCATCTTCCCAGTGCCGCCGAGCACACCCCAGAAGTTCAGGGATCAGCCCACCATCGGTACGCACATGCCGCCACCACGGGATGCCTTCCGGGGCACGGCGCATTGCCGCAGCTGCCCTCCGAGCGTTGGAAAGCCCCAGCCACGCCGCAACGGTTCCGTATGCCACCACCCTGCCGGCGGGACACGCTTCCAGGACCCGAAACACGGCCTCATCCACCACCTCGGGATCGCGCCTGCCCTCCCCAGACAGAAGCGCCCCACCCCGAGCAGCACTATCTGGCCGTGCCCGGCCGCCAGGAACGTTACTCATCGCGGCCTCCTCTCAACGCCCAGCTTTGATTCCACTCACACTGCATCACAGGGGTCTGACAGTTTGAAACTCCCGCGCCGCACAGCCTAAGAGAAAACCACAGCACGCAAACCACCCGCCCTCGCCGCGCAACAGCCCAGGTAGGTTAGATGCATGACCTCATCTTCTGCTCACAGTGCACCGCATCCTTGGCATGAGCTTCCGCGTGCCGCGTTCGATCTGGAGACGACGTCTCCGAACCCACACGAGGCCCGCATCGTTTCAGCGAACATCAGCATCATCAACGGCAAGGCTGAACTGATGCAGTCGCACAACTGGCTTGTGAACCCTGGGGTTCCCATCCCGCCAGAAACCACGAAGATCCACGGGATTTCTGACGCCGATGTTCAAGCCGACGGCCGCGATCCGGTTGAGGCTGTACGCGAGATGTCTGAGCTGTTATCGCAACTCTTCCAGACCATGCCGGTCATCGCGTTCAACGCCCCATATGACTTCACCGTGTTGCGTTCGGAAGCTCAGCGTCACGGAGTTGAAACCATTGATGCGAGCCCGGTCATCGACCCGCTCGTTCTGGACCGTAAACTGGACCGGTTCCGCCGCGGTAAACGCACGCTGAGCGTAATGAGCGAGTTCTATAACGTCCCGTTGAATAAAGCCCACACCGCCGATGCGGATGCCCTAGCCGCTGTTGGTGTGGCCGATGAGATTGCCCGCCGCTACCCTGCCGAAGTTCAGATCGACCCGTTGCTACTGCATTCGCAACAGGTTCAGTGGCATCAGGAGTGGGCCGCGAACTTCCAGGACTTCTTGCGCCGCAAGAACCCTTCGGCCCGCGTAGATGGGAGCTGGCCGCTGACCTACGGCGGAGCCGCCTAGGCGCCTGCGTCCAGGAGTGCTTGAGCGGCGCGTTCCCCGAGCTGTTCAGCTTGAGCCAACGTTTCGACGCGGCCTGCGGCTCGTTGCCGCAGTGTGCGGCTTCCGTTGGCCACTACCGCGTTGACTGCAGCTCGCACGGGCCCTGCCCCGGCTGCGGTTGCGCTCACGCGAGCTCCGTTCGTGCCCGCAGTTGCGGTTGCCAGGCATGCGAGCGGTGCGTGGATGTGTCCGTCCAGGTAGTTCGCGACGGCGGCTTCGCATGCCAGCGCAACATCCTGGGTTGTCAGTTGACTGTCTTTCTCGCGTTGGCGTGCCGCATCAAGGCTCCATCCTTCCGGTGCCGCCTGGAGCGGGGCGGGCATCAACACGCCTACGTCGATCGCTTCAGCGACCCGCTTCTCGGCTCCGGCATCGACTGCGGCCTGCAGGCCCATGACAGCCCACTGCGTTCCCTGCTCGGCACCCACGCGCATCAGCGCTTCACATTCGCTTTCACCGGCCTCCGGCGCGCACAAGACCACGCGGGCATCCGGCCGGGCGATCATCAGCTGGGCTTGCCGCAACCGCGTTGTCGTGAGGATACGGACACCGGTGGCAAGGCCGTCGATGCTCGTCGCTGCTGAACTCGTGAACTCGGCTTCCGCGCCCAGCCAGACGAGCGCCTCGCGCGCATCGAGTCCCGAGCTTGTTTGGCCAGAAGCCGTAGGGTCTGGACTAGCTAGATTCTCCATGCGGCCATGATCCCACGTACACGTTAACCTCATCCGCACGTGCGCAACACGAGGTTCCGCGAAACCACAAGCCCTCCACTGCCTCAATCCCGCCGCCTCATCGCCCCACCACTGCCTCAATCCTTCCGCCCCATCGCCGCCACCACTTCGTCGGCCCCACCGCTGCACTAGCTCCTCCGGTAGATTCGGTACATTGGGTTGCGAACCGTTCGCATCGGTCTGAGGCGGAAGGACACATCGACATGACTCAAGCAGCCAGGCGAATGCCTCGTGATGAACGCCGCGCACAACTGATGGGTGTTGCGCAAAGAACTTTCTCTCAGCACGGTTATTTCGCGGCGTCGATGGATCTGATCGCTGAGAACGCTGGGGTTTCTAAGCCGGTTTTGTATCAGCATTTCTCCAGCAAGCTGGACCTGTATGTGGCGTTGCTTGAACATGAGCTCGATAGTTTGGTTCTCGCTGTCCGTGAAGCGTTGAACGCGTCTGATGATCCGTTCACTACGGTGCGTTCTACGGTGGAGGCGTATTTCGATTTCGTGGCGCGGGAAGGTTCCGCACACGAGCTAGTTTTTGAGTCTGATCTATCGCATGAGGCCACAATTGCTCGTCGTTTGCGTCAGTTCCGCGACACGATCGGGCTCGAGATTGGCCAAAAGCTCGCTACGTTCACGTCTTTGGATCAGTTTGAGGCCACATATTTGGGGCTTGCTGTCACGGCGGCTGCGGAGCGTGCCGCTGGTTTGTGGCAGCAGACCTCGGATGAGATGACCCGGGAGCGCGCAAGCGAGCTTGTGTGGCGCTTAGCTTGGCGCGGAATTGATGGCTATCTCGAACACTCAACCACACAGATGCCGTAACGTAGGGAATAAGCACGATGCCTCCTACCACACGCGTGGTGGACATCGATGATATTGACGGTCGCTTTCGCGGCTGTGAGTCAGAGGCGAAAGGTTCTTCACATGGAAATTCGTATCGGCGTGAAACACGTGGCCCGCGAGGTTGGTATTGAAACTGATGCCAGCTATGACGATGTGGTTGCTCAGATTGAAGAGGCCGTCAAGAACGGTTCGCTGCTGCAGTTGAGCGGTGTCAAGGGCCGTAAGATCGCTGTGCCTGGCGATTCGATCGCTTATGTTGATTTCGATGGCCGCCGTCCCGGCCCGGTCGGTTTCGCCCATCAGGCGTAATAGAGAGTATTGAATGACTGAAACCACTCAGCAGACTTTCGCTGATTTCGATGTGGATGCTCGCATTGTTGAGGCTTTAGCTTCCAAGGAGATTGAGCACCCGTTCCCTATTCAGGCGATGACGTTGCCGGTTGCTTTGGGCGGCCACGACATCATTGGCCAGGCTCAGACCGGTACGGGTAAGACCCTCGGTTTTGGTATCCCTGCTCTGCAGCGTGTTGTTGCTCCGGGTGAGGATGGTTATGAGGATTTGCCGCATCCGGGGGCTCCGCAGGCTTTGATTGTGGCGCCGACTCGTGAGTTGGCGGTTCAGGTTGCGGATGACTTGACGTTGGCAGCGTCGAAACGTTCGGTGCGGATCGCCACGATTTATGGTGGGCGTGCGTATGAGCCGCAGATTGAGCAGTTGGCTAAGGGTGTCGATGTGGTGGTCGGTACGCCTGGGCGTTTGATTGATTTGAACCGGCAGCGTCACCTGAATTTGTCTGCTGTGCGGATTGTTGTTTTGGATGAGGCTGACGAGATGCTGGATCTGGGGTTCCTCCCGGATGTTGAGCGTCTGATTGCTGCTGTGCCTGAAGTTCGGCAGACGATGTTGTTCTCTGCGACGATGCCTGGGCCTGTTATTTCGATGGCGCGCCGCTACATGTCGAAGCCGACGCATATCCGGGCGTCCGCGCCCGATGAGTCTGCGAATATCACGAAGAAGGACATCCGGCAGCTGGTGTACCGCGCGCATCAGTTGGATAAGGATGAGGTTGTTGCGCGCGTGCTGCAGGCTGAAGGCCGTGGCCGCACGATTATTTTCACGCGAACCAAGCGCCAGGCTGACCGGATGGCTGAGGAGCTCAAGGACCGTGGGTTCGCGGCGGGTGCTTTACACGGCGATTTAGGGCAGGGTGCGCGCGAGCAGGCGTTGCGTGCGTTCCGCAACAATAAGGTCGATGTGCTAGTTGCTACGGACGTTGCCGCTCGCGGTATTGACGTTGAGGACGTCACGCACGTGATCAACCTGTACTGCCCGGATGATGAGAAGACGTATCTGCACCGTGTGGGCCGTACGGGCCGCGCCGGCCACAAAGGTACGGCTGTCACGTTTGTGGATTGGGAGGATGTTCCCCGTTGGGGCCTGATCAACAAGGCGTTAGGCCTTGATTTTGAGGAGCCTCGCGAAACCTATTCCTCTTCGGAGCACCTGTTTGAGGATTTGAACATCCCGAAGGGCACAAAAGGCCGCTTGCCTCGGGATAAGCGTGTTCTGGCTGGCTTGGATGCCGAGCACGTTGAGGATTTGGGTGGCCCGGATTCCCGTAAGTCCCGCGGTGGCCGCTCTGGCTCGGGGCGCTCCGGTTCCCGTCGCTCGGCTCGCTCCGGCCGTGGCCGTGGCGAACGTGGCCGTAGCAAGCGCGGCGAGCGTTCTGGTCGTGGTGAGGGTGGCCGTAGCGGCCGTTCCGGTGGCCGTCAGCGCCGCCGTACCCGTTCGGGCGAAGGCGCCGAGTCAACGCAACAGAACCCAACGCAAGGTAAGAACTCAGCGCAGGCCTCAGACGCAGGCGCGCAGGGTGATTCTGGATCGCAGCGTTCGCGTGGCGGGGGCCGTTCGCGGCGCCGCTCAGGTGGCCGTCAGCGCCGCCGCACCCGTTCGGGCGAAGGCGCCGAGTAGCGCCTGAACCTGCGGCGTGAGCTCAGCGCACCCATTCTGCAGGTAGTCCGGCGGTATAGGCGCTCCGGTTGGAGGGCGCGGCCTGGGCAAGGATTTTTTGTAGCTGTTCCGGCTCGGTGAGGTTTTCACCGAGCCGGTTCGGTTTTCCGGTGCCGTGATAGTCGGAGGATCCGGTGATGATGAGGTTGCGTTCGCGGGCTACCTTGTGGAGCCATTCCCGCCCGGCTTGGTTGTTGTCTCGGTGATGGATCTCAACCCCAGCAAGCCCGGCGTCAACGCATTCTTCAAGATCGGAGGCACGGATCACCCGGCCGCGTGCGGGGGCTGCGGGATGAGCCATCACGGGCACTCCCCCGGCGGCTCGGATCATCTCTACCGCGCGGACCGGGCTCGGGGCGGGTTGAGCAACGTAGTAGCGGCTCTTGCTTGAGAGCAGGTCACTGAATGCTGAGCTGCGGTCCGGGATGATGTTGGCGGCAACGAGCGCATCGGCGATGTGGGGGCGGCCAATCGTGGCGCCATCACTCGTTTGTGCGAGCACGTCCTCCCACGTGATCGGGAAATCCTCAGCGAGCTTCTCAACGATCATGCGCGCCCTTACTATACGCGAATTCCGTTGTTCCTCCATCGCGGCAACCAGTGCCGCGTCTTCCGGGTCCGGCATGTAGGCGAGCATGTGCACCGTGACGCCGGTATCCGGGACACGGCAGCTGACCTCGATGCCGCCGAGCCAACCGATCCCCATTTCAAGGGCGGCCGAGCGGGCGGCATCCCAGCCCTCGACCGCATCGTGATCAGTCAGGGAGATCACGTCAAGGCCGGCCGCGTGGCCTTGTTTGATGACGTCGGCCGGCGATTCGGTTCCGTCTGAAATCCACGAATGAGTGTGAAGGTCGATGCGCATGATCCTCAGCTTACGGCACAGCCCGCATGTTTCAGGATGAAACTGTCAGTGGCGAGTGACACGATAGAGGTGTGAGTAACGAGATCTCTGATTCGCAGTCCCCTGCCCAGCCACCCGCCGCAGCTGCTGGCGGTGCGGGCTCTGAGAAGCCTATTTCTGAGCAGCCTATTGAGGAAAGGGTTAACAACCGTTCCATGCGACCTAATTCTGAAGCTTTCCGTGAGTTCATGGCATCGAGCTGGGCAGAGTCGGATCACAGTGTGACCCGCTCGGCCTCAGCCGATTACGCCGCGAAACGTCGCGCCGCTTTGTCCGCGATGTTCCCGGGCGAGCGTCTGGTTTTGCCAGCCGGCCCGCTCAAGGTGCGTTCGAATGACACCGATTACCGCTTCCGTCCACATTCCGGTTTCGCTCATATGACCGGTCTGGGCACAGACCAAGAACCGGACGCTGTCTTGGTCATGGAGCCTGTTGAAGAAGGCGCCGGCGATGACGGCTCCCAGCACGTTTCCACACTGTATTTCCGCCCGATGGCTGGCCGGGACTCCAAAGAGTTCTATTCCAACGCACGCACCGGCGAGTTCTGGATCGGTGCCCGCCACACGCTCGAAACGATGGCGACCCAGACCGGTTTGCCGACCGAGCACATGGACCTGAAACTTGAGGATGCGATCACCGAGAACGCTGGACACCCAGCCTTCGGAGGTTTGAGTGTGCGTGTGGTCCGTGACGTGGACCCCACCGTGGATGCGCTCGTGGACACCTCCCGCATCAACACTGGCATCACCGACCTTGAAGCTGAGGATAAGAAGGACGCCAAGCTCACCGAGGCGCTCTCTGAGCTGCGTTTGATCAAGGACGAGTGGGAAGTCGAGCAGATGCGTGAGGCTGTTGCCGCGACGGCTTCCGGTTTCGAAAACATCATCGCCAACCTTGCCCGCGCCGTGGATCATAAGCGTGGCGAACGCGTTGTGGAGACCTCGTTCTTTGCTCGGGCTCGCGAGGAAGGTAATGACCTCGGCTATGACACGATCGCGGCCTCAGGCAACAACGCGACCACACTGCATTGGATCCGCAACGACGGCCAGGTGAACTCTGGTGAGCTTCTGCTGGTTGATGCGGGTGTTGAGGTCGATTCGCTCTACACCGCCGATGTGACCCGCACTGTTCCGGTGGATGGCACGTTCACCCCGGTCCAACGCAAGATCTATGAGGCGGTCCTGGATGCCGCTGATCAGGCGTTCGCGATCGTCAAGCCCGGCATCACGTTCCGGATGATCCACGATAAAGCCGCCGCTGTCCTGGCTGAACACCTCGATGCGTGGGGCCTGTTGCCGGTGAGCGCTGAGGAAGCGATCAAGCCGAGCGGCCAGCAGCATCGCCGTTGGATGCCGCACGGTGTGAGCCACCACCTCGGCCTCGACGTCCACGACTGCGCGCAGGCCCGCCAGGAGCTGTACCAGGACGGCATCGTGGTCGAAGGGATGGTCTTCACGATCGAGCCGGGCCTCTACTTCAAGGCTGAAGACCTCGCTGTACCTGAGGAATACCGCGGCATCGGCGTACGCATCGAGGACGACATCCTCGTCACCGCCGACGGCGCAGAATCCCTCACCAAAGACATCCCACGTACCGTGGACGAGGTCGAAGCCTGGCTCAAACGCAACTAGGCCGACGTAGCTGGGCCAACGTAGCTAGGCCCCGCCGTCCATGTCGCTCTGTGAAGTTGATCTGTGAAGTCGCCCCTTGAAGTCGCTCCGTGAAGATGGCGCGGCAGAGCTACTTCTGTTGCTCTTCCTCAGGCTTCTCTGAGGCTTCGGAATCCGTCGACGCTGACTCATTCGAGTCAGCGTCGACTGGTTTCTGCGCGGCGAGGTCTTCGCGGCGGACCCCGAACCGTGGACGCCCGTCTTCGAGGTCGGCGTAGAACGGATCGCTCGGAGCCGTCGATGCCGCAGACTGTTCAGCGCCTTGCTCACGGTTAGCGGCACTCCCCTGCTGGCCTGAAGCACCGAGACCCTGGCCATCCGTATTCTGGCCAAAAGAGCCCTGACCCGCAGAGCCTTGCCACGATGGACCCTGGCCCGCTCCGTAGCCTCCCGCGGCGCCCTGACCATTGGTTCCCTGACCATTGGTTCCCGGGCCATTGCTTCCCTGGCCGTAACCGCCTTGCCCGGCCCCGTTCTGTCCAAAGCCGCCCTGACCATAGCCACTCCGCCCAAAGCCACCCTGGCTGTAGTTCGGGCCGTCGTTGATCGGGAGGGACGCCGGGCGGTCTTGAAGCTTCCGCAGCAGTGCCTGGGCTTGCCCTGCAACTTGTGGATTCACGATCACGTCCCAGCTCGCCGGGAGCACCTGCCGGGTGGATGCGAAGTCGCGTTTGCCGCGGCGTAGAGCGTACTGGATGATGCCGAAGAGCATCCACATCACCGCACCGATCAGCACGGCCGCGAACATCAGCGTCGCCACGTTGGCGCCCTGAGGCGAGAACAGCATCATGATCAGCCCAAAGAACAGGCCCATCATCGCGCCCTGCATCGCGCCTTGCAACGCGACTTTCGGGTAGGTCAGCTTGCCGGAGACCCGTTCAACAAGTTTGAGGTCGTTACCGATGATGGAGACGTTGTTGACCGGGAAGTCGTTATCCGCGAGGAAGTCAACCACCTTCTGGGCGTCCTGGTAGTCGCTGAAACGTCCCAAGACCGGCCCGCGCGGGATACTCATGAACATGTTGCCGAAGCTCTGCGGTGTAGCTGTCATGATCACCAATTTACCGCTCCTTGTGTGTGCGTGGCCTTAGTTATCCTGGGAAGTATGCCAACAGCTGACTTTTCTGACCGAGGCAACCATTCTGACCGGGGCCATCTTTCTGACCGGGTTCGGGAAGCGCTCGCGTCAGTGCAGGATCCCGAGTTGCGCCGCCCGCTGGTTGATCTGGGAATGTTGCGTGACGTCACGGTCACCGATGACGGCCGGGTGAGCGTTACGGTCAAGCTCACGGTTGCTGGCTGCCCTATGAAGGCGCGGATCACCGATGACGTCGAGGCAGCTACGCGCGGTGTTGCTGGGGTGTCCGATGTTGATGTGGTCTTGGATGTCATGTCGCCTCAAGAGCGCGCCGAGTTGGTGGGCTCGCTCAAACGCACGGGCTCACCGTTGACGAGGCCGGATACGTTGACCCGCATTATCGCTGTGGCTTCGGGTAAGGGTGGTGTTGGTAAGTCCGCGGTCACGGTGAACCTTGCAGCCGCGTTGGCGGCTGAAGGCTATAAGGTCGGCGTGATCGACGCGGATGTTTTGGGTTTCTCGGTCCCCGGTTTGATGGGGGTCACGGACAAGCCGACCCGGGTTGATGACCTCATTTTGCCGCCGGTGGCTCACGGTGTAAAGGTCATGTCGATCGGCATGTTCTTAGACAGCAACCGGCCTGTCATGTGGCGTGGCCCGATGCTGCACCGGGCTTTGGAGCAGTTCGTGAACGAGGTGCATTTTGGTGACCTCGATTTCTTGCTCCTGGATTTGCCTCCTGGCACCGGCGATGTCGCGATTTCTGTGGGCCAGTTGTTGCCGCATGCCGGTGTTCTGGTGGTGACTACGCCTCAAGCCGCGGCCGCTGAGGTCGCGGAGCGTGCCGGGGCGATGGCGCATGAGGTGGGCCAGAAGGTGCTTGGCGTGGTGGAGAACATGTCCTTCATGCGGATGCCGGACGGCAGTGTCTCCCGCATCTTCGGCTCCGGTGGTGGTGAGATTGTGGCTGAGCATCTGAGCGAGCAGGTGGGCTACCCGGTTGCTGTACGCGCGCAGGTCCCGCTCGAGGAGCGTTTGCGGATCGGGTCCGATGAGGGTGTCCCGGTGGTCTTGAGCCCTGAGGCTTCTGAAGCGGCCGATGCGCTCCGGGCGCTGGCGCAGGAGCTCGCCTCGGCCCCGCGCGGGCTTGCCGGTAGATCGCTCGGCGTCACACCTCGGTAGCCACGCCCCGATAGCCAGGCCAGTGTAGCTACACCGGGGTAGCCACGGCGCCGCACCGCTAGCCACGCCACGGCGTGAGACCGCTAGCAGGACAGCCTAGGTTGCTTCGTCATCGAACGGTGCCGGCTGGTCCGCCGGCAGCCGATCCTGGCCTGCAACGTTCGGTAGGGCTTGAGGCTTCCATTGTGCCGAGGCTGGTTCTGTGTTGGTGCTCGTCGTTGCGTTAGCGGGAGCGTCGTCTTCGAAGAGGGCGTCGCGGATGATTTTGCGTGGATCGTATTGCCGCGGGTCGAGTTTGCGCCAGTCAACGTCCTTGACTTCATCGCCCATTTCCTCTTGGAAACGTTCCTTGGCGGTGCTCGCGTAATTGCGGACGCCCTTGATGAAGTCAGCGAGTTTTCGGGTGTACTCGGGCAGCTTGTCTGGCCCGAGGATCACAACGGCAAGAATCCCCAGAACCAGGAACTCTGCACCATTAATTCCAAAAAACTCCACGCCCGAAGCTTACCTGTTCACGCGATGCTTACGAATCTGACACGTATTCTAAGCGACCCTTACCGCGGCTCCATGAGCCTAGCGAATCCACGGGTGAGCCGCTCCAGCCCGCCAGCTCTGGAGGCTTCGAGGTCTCGGATCTTGTCCGTGGCTTGCGTGCGCACTTGGTGCACGAGGATCTTCTCGTGGATCGAAGGCAGGTCAGCCGCGATGACGAAACGGGCACTGTCGGTGCTCAGTTCGGCTTGCCACAGCGGCCCTCGGCCATCACGCAACCTGTGGATCGCTTGGTTGCTTGCGTCTGCGTCTTCTGATTGTGTACGGCTTTGGATTGCCGAGCCGTGGGCGTCGCGGGATTCAACGATCACCACAGTACCCGCGGGTGAGGAGTAGGTCTGCTGCAACTCGTATGTGTTGCCGATGTGGCGGCCCGATGCACTCTCCCACGTGAAACCGATAGTGCGCAGGTCGGTGCACAGCCAGCCGGCGTGACGTAAGTTCGTCACCTGTTCGGCGCCTAGAGCCTCGCCACGCGACGTGAAATGCGCCGCTGACGACGTCACCGGTTGCGGCTCCCGGACTCCCCCAGCAGCCCACGCCGCGACCAAGATTCCCAGCAACGCTGAGAACGTTACAAGCGCCCCCATGAGCGGAACCCAACGCCTAGCCGATCCAAGACCCCTCACCGTGTCCGTGTGCGCATCTCGGGAAGTGGCGTTGAAGGCGGCTTCGTGGCTAGATTCGCTCGTCACCTCTGTGCCACCTCCGCTCTAAATTGGATCCGGATCCTCCCTCATTTTGCCTTGTTCACCTGAGCGAAACCTGATAAAGAACTCAAGAGGAACTGCCCCCTCTTGGGTGTTGTTGCACGCCACTCCCCTTTGAGGTTGAGGCCCCGCTGACCGCTTGGACATAAGATGTCTTAGACGCCCTTGCAGTTCCGCGCCTGTTTCCTTCACTGCCCCGTTTCAATCCTCGGAGGGATTCCGTGTCAGTTTCTAAGCACAGCAGCTGGTCTTATACCGAGGCTCTTCCCCTCGAGGACGCTGCGCTGACCGCCGCGCGGGCCCGGGGCTTGGAACTCGGCGTGGAGTCAGTGACCCCGGCCGTGGCTCAACTGATCACAGTACTCTCCGCGAGCGCTGCAGTGGAGGCCGCGGTTGAGGTCGGAACGGGCGTGGGGATCAGTTCGCTCGCGATTCTGCGTGGAATGGCTCCTAGCGGAGTGCTCACCACGATCGATAAGGATTACGACCACCTCGAAGCCGCCCGCTACGCCTTCAAGGAAGAGAACATCCCCAGCCGCCGCGTGCGCACCATTAATGGCCGCAGCCAGGAGGTCCTCCCTCGGCTCGCGGATTCCTCGTATCAGCTGGTACTGCTCGATGGTGACCCTAACCGGGTCGCGAAAGAAGCTGTGGAGGCGCTACGGCTGCTTGAACCGGGTGGGCTTTTGATCATCAACGATGCGCTGGATTCAGACCGCGTGTTGGCACCTGCCGTACGCAAGCCTTCAACGATCGCGGCCCGTAAGGCTCAACGGTGGCTACGCGATCACGAGGACGTGTTCTCTGTGACCATTCCGTCTGGTTCCGGGGTCCTGCTAGCCGTCAAGCAACGTTAGCACCGCGTTAACTGCTAAGGCCGCGTTGGCCACTAACCTTGCGTTGGCTGCTAGCACCGCGTTGCCCGTTCGCCTCCGCACCCGCTGGATCTGACGGCTAGCCTACCCGCATGTCACCTAGCGGAGGCTGAATGTTTAAGCACTGGATGCGCCCACCGGTGTGGTGGACGCATCCAGCATTGCAAACCTAGTGACGTGAAGGCTTAGCCTGTTACTCCAACGAGCGCATCACGCATCGCCACGGCCTCATCGTCGTTGATCTCAAGGACCAAGCGGCCGCCGCCTTCGATCGGAACCCGCATAATCAAGCTCCGACCCTCTTTGACAACTTCCAACGGGCCGTCACCCGTACGCGGTTTCATCGCAGCCATTTTCGTGCGCTCCTCAGGTTCCATTGGGGTATCGCTCACCCCGTCGAAGTACGAGCCCCTAAAGGGTTACCTTGATTATCCCAGATAACCTGTGTCACAACCAATTGAAGGATAATCAGACCACACCCTAGATGCCTCTTGGTAACTTTTAGCCTCTAGTGCGCTGAGCTGCTTCGGCCAGATTTAGAAGCCTGGGAACGCAGGCGAGCGTTCTCAACCTCGAGCTCATCGATCCGTGCCGCGAGCTCATCGAGCACCCTATCGGTCACATCACAGCGGTATCCACGGAAGCCGATCGGCAAACGCAAAGCCTCAACGTCTGCACCCTGCGGGCTCTCAGGCAACACAACAGGCGGGAGCACCGGGTCAGGCTCAGGCAGGCCAAACATCGGAGGCGTGTCATCCAACGGTTCGGTTTTCTGGGACGGCCGCGGATACACGGCTATAGCGATCGCCGCCGCAGCCGCCACCGCAATGAACACCACAAAGAGCGGCATCAGATCAACCTCACAGAACGCAGCGTGCGCTGCCTCGACTTACACTCAAAAAATTTGCCTGCCGCGCCCGCTCGCGTCGGGCCCGCTATCTCTAGGATATGCGGTTGCTACGATGCGGCGTTCCCGTTACTGCCGCCCGCATCGTCATGCGGCTTCCCGGCTGGGCCGCGGGCGTGTGCAGTCACGAACTCAACGGCTTCTGCAACATCGTCGGTGATCAGCGGGCGCTGAATGTCTGATTCACTGATGGTTCCTCGTCCCAGAAGCACCTGTTGCATCCATTCAAGTAGCGGGCTCCAGAAATCCTTACCAACCAACGCGATCGGGTAGCCGCTAATCTTCTGGGTCTGGCACAAGGTCATGATCTCAAAGAGCTCATCAAGCGTTCCTACCCCACCAGGCATCACGATGCAGCCGTCCGTGTACTTCACGAACGTGACCTTGCGGCTAAAGAAATAATGGAAAGGAACCGGGGTGTCCACCCACTCGTTGAAGCCCGTCTCAAAGGGCAGGTTGATACCCAGCCCCACCGAACGCCCACCGGCTTCCGCTGCTCCACGGTTAGCGCCCTCCATGGTTCCCGGGCCGCCACCGGTCACCACCGCGAAACCTGCCTCGACCAGCTGCCGTCCGACCTCGCGGGCGGCCGCATACTCCGGGGTGCCTTCGCCGAGCCGAGCTGAACCGAACACGGCGATCGCCCCGCCCAGCTCATTCAGCGAATCATAGGCGGTCACAAATTCGGACTGCATCCGCAGAACTCGCCACGCTTCGCGGCCGCGATCGATCGGCGAAGAACGCTTGAGCATATCTCGGTCAAAGTGGTCGGCTTGCCTGCGGCCGGGCAACGGAACATCGCGATGGGAATGAGACCCACGATGAGATTGAGACCCACGGTGTGGCTGTTGATGCGGCGAACGGTCAGAGCAGTCCATGTCTCAACACTATCCAGTACGCACGCAACTGGCACGCTGACACAAAAAATTCAACTTCCATCTGAGTTGATATAGGTCACACAAAAACTGCTATTTTATTTTCATGACATCAACAGTTGAGACGGACACCACACCCGTTGTCTCCCTCAAAGGGGTCAATAAGCACTATGGCCCACTGCACGTTCTGCGTGACATCAACCTCGACGTTCACCGTGGCGAAGTGGTTGTTGTTCTTGGCCCCTCGGGTTCCGGTAAGTCCACCATGTGCCGGACTATCAACCGCCTCGAAACCATCGACAACGGTGAGATCCTCATCAACGGCAAGAAGCTGCCAGAGGAAGGCAAGGCACTCGCCAAGCTACGTGCGGACGTCGGAATGGTCTTCCAGTCCTTCAACCTCTTCGCCAACAAAACCATTCAGGACAACGTGACCCTTGGTCCCATCAAGGTTCGTGGCGTCAAGCCGGCAGAGGCTAAGAAGCAGGCCCTCGAACTACTCAACCGAGTGGGCGTGGGCAACCAGGCCAACAAGATGCCCTCCCAGCTCTCAGGTGGCCAGCAGCAGCGCGTCGCTATCGCACGCGCACTCGCTATGAAACCTGAGGTCATGCTCTTCGACGAACCAACCTCTGCTCTCGATCCGGAGATGATCACCGAAGTCCTCGACATCATGGTTCAGCTCGCTAAATCCGGTATGACCATGATCGTGGTGACGCACGAGATGGGGTTTGCCCGCAAAGCCGCTGACCGCATCGTGTTCATGGCAGATGGCGAGATCGTTGAAGAAGCAACACCGGAAGAGTTCTTTACCAACCCGCAAACCGACCGGGCTAAAGACTTCCTCTCTAAGCTCATCACCCATTAACCACCCCACCCTGGGGCCCAGAAAGGAACCATTATGGCTCTCATGTTCAAACGCCGTAGCACCAAGCGTGCCAGCGCCGTTTTCGCAACCCTGGCTGCAGCATCGCTGGCCCTCACCGCGTGCGGTGGCGGCGACAGCCAGGCTGAGCACGTGGACGTCGACGCTAAGAAGGACGTCAAGATCGAAGGCTCCAAGACCTTCGACAAGATCTCCAAGGACGGCAAGGTCGTCATCGGTGTGAAGGAAGACCAGCCAGGTCTTGGCTACCTCGATGCGGCAACCGGCGAGCGCTCCGGCTTCGACATCGAAATCGCGCGCTGGATGGCAGCTGAACTCGGCGTTGAGGCCGACAAGATCGAATACAAGGTGGTTGACTCCGCAAACCGCGAGCAGGCGCTCTCCAACGGCGACGTTGACCTCTACGTCGGCACCTACTCGATCACCGATAAGCGTAAGCAGCAGGTCGGCTTCGTTGGCCCGTACTTCGAGACCGGCCAGGGTCTCTTGGTGAAGAAGGACGATGACAGCATCAAGTCTGAGAAGGATTTGAAGGGTAAGAAGGTCTGCTCGGCAACCGGCTCGACCCCGCTGCAGAACATCGAAGAGAACTTCAAGGACACCAAGGCCGTGGGTATGGACAAGTACTCCGCATGTGTCTCTGCCCTCATGGACGGCAACGTTGACGCTGTCACGACCGACCAGGCGATCCTTTTGGGTTACGCATCCAACGATCCTGACAACCTCAAGGTTGTTGGCGAACCTTTCACTGAGGAGCTCTACGGCGTCGGTATCCCTAAGGGTGACACCGCGCTGTGCACGGCCCTCTCCGATGCGATGACCTCCGAGGACGGCAAGAAGCACTGGACCGAGGTCTATGACGCAACGCTTGGCAAGTCCGGCACCAAGGTTGAACAGCCGACCCCAGCCAAGTGCGACTAACACTGTGCGACTAACTCCCTGCGGCTAGTCGTGCGTGACTCATAAGGAAGGCGGCTCGGGCGCTGAAAACTCGAGCCGCCTTTCCTATGGACACCGCTACGCCGTGGGCTCACACGGACTCTCCCCCACCTTGCAGACCTTTCCCACCTTGCAGACCCCTCCTACCTTGCAGACAAGGAGCGCTTAGATGGATGCGCTAGCCGAGTTCTGGCGAGTACTCACCGAAAATAGCGACATATATATACGCGGCTTCCAGATGACCCTCTGGCTTTTTGTGGTCTCGGGCGCCGGTTCCCTCATCCTCGGCACCATTGTTGGTGCGATGCGGGTCTCCCCTGTGCCTGTGATGCGGGCGGTGGGTGCGTTCTATGTCAACGCGGTCCGTAACACGCCGTTGACGTTGATCCTCATGTTTTTCGCGCTTGGTTACCCCAAGCTCGCATCCAGCGATAGCTCGATTCTGCCTAAGTTGGATTTCGTTCAGCTCGCGATCGTCGGCTTGACGCTCTACACCGCAACCTATGTTGCTGAAGCGTTGCGTTCCGGCATCAACACTGTGCCGTTGGGGCAAGCGGAAGCCGCCCGCGCCGTCGGGCTCACGTTCGGCCAATCCATGACCCAAATCATTTTGCCGCAAGCGTTCCGGGCAACCGTTCCACCGATGTTCTCGGTGTTCATCGCATTGCTGAAGAACACGACGGTTGCAGCGGCTTTCGGTGTGGTCGAGGCCGGTACGATCCGCCAGTACCTCTCCGAACGCTCCGAACCGCAGCTGCAGGGCCTCATCTGGGTTGCCATCATCTTCGTGGCGCTCGTGATGATTCTCTCCGTAGTGCAGCGGTACTTCGAACGTAAGTGGAAGGTGGCATAACCATGGCGGCTTCAGTTCTCTACGATCAGCCTGGCCCGCGCGCCAAAGTCCGCAACCGCATCCTGGCGGTGGCCACCATCGTTGTGGTTGCAGGGATCGTGTGGTTCATCATCAGCCAGTTCGCGGCGGCTGGACAGTTCGCGCCCCAAAAGTGGGCGTTCTTGCAGTCGCCACGCATCATGCAGGGCTTTATCCAAGGCGCTGTGAATACGCTGACCGCGTTCGGGCTCGCGGCGGTGCTTTCGCTCGCGCTCGGGTTCATCCTCGCGGTCGGGCGGCTCTCAGATCACGCATGGGTGCGCGCAATCTTCTCATTCCTCGTTGAGACGTTCCGCGCCATCCCGCTGCTGATCCTCATGATGTTGCTGTACTACGGCCTACCAACGTTGGACATCAAGATGACGCCGTTCACCGCCGTCGTGATCGCGTTGACCGCCTACAACGGCTCGGTTCTGGCTGAGGCGATCCGCGCGGGCGTTGTTTCGCTACCGAAGGGTCAGGCGGAAGCCGCGTACGCGATCGGTATGCGTAAATATCAGGTCATGACGCTCATCTTGCTACCGCAGGCCGTGAAGTCGATGCTGCCGGTCATCATCTCCCAGCTCGTGGTGGCGCTCAAGGACACGGCACTTGGTTTCGTGATCACATACCAGGAGCTGCTGTATCAGGTGAAGCTTGTGGGCAACCAGATCTCGTTCGGCTACCCGTTGATCCCTGCAGCGATGGTCGGCGCCGTGATGTACATCGGTTTGTGCCTCATCCTCTCCGGTGTTGCCCGCTACGCCGAATACCGCATCAACAAGCAGCCAGGCACCAAGAAGGCTCGCGCGAAGATGGAGAACGTTCAAGTCACATAGCTGAATGCAGACGTTATGCCTGCGCTCTTATGTGAGCTGTGTGACATACTTTGTCCGTGACTAGTGACAATCAGGGATTCTCTACCGTTCAGCGCCACTTGCTTGTGGTGACGTTATTCCCCATGTTCATGACGCTTCTGAGCGTATCGATTGTCAACGTCATTCTCCCTTCCATCAAGCACACCTTCGAAGCTGATGATTCCCAGCTTCAATGGGTCGTCTCCGGTTACGCGCTAGCTTTCGGTGTGTTGCTGGTTGCGGCTGGCCGGACCGGCGATGTGTATGGCCGCGGCCGCCTATTCGTGGCGGGCCTGGCCGTGTTCGGGCTGGGTTCGCTCTTGGCGGGGCTAGCTCCGAACACTACGGTGCTCAACATTGCCCGCGCACTGACCGGACTGGGCTCCGGTGCACTGGGTCCGCAGATCATCGGGCTGATCCAACAGTTCTTTAGCGGAAGCAAACGCGGGCGCGCGTTCGGCCTCTTCGGCGCAGTCGTGGGTGTCTCCGTGGCGATCGGCCCGGTACTGGGCGGTGTGCTGATTGCTGTGTTTGGCGCGGAATGGGGTTGGCGCGCCTCGATCCTCATCAACGTCCCGATCGCGGCGTTCGCGATCCTGATGTCCAAGAAATGGTTCCCGGCAGGCGCTTGGGAACCTGTTCCCGCAGCTGATCAACCGGCAGGCATCCAGCGTGAGGGCGTGGAGGTTTCAGGTGACCGCGCGAAAGCTGACATCGACCCGGTGGGTATCACCCTGTTCGGTTTGTCGGTATTGCTGGTCATGTTGCCGTTTATGGAGGCCCGCGCCTCCGCGTGGTTCTGGGCCGCGCTGCCTGTAGGGCTCGTGTTGCTTGTGGGATGGGTTTTCTGGGAACGCGCCTATGAACGCCGCGGCCGCTCCCCCATGGTGGACCTCAACCTCTTCAAAACGCGTTCTTTCGCCAACGGCACCGCGCTAATCTCCGTACATTTCACCGGCATGCCGGCCATCTGGTTGTTGGTTGCGGTCTATATGCAGAACGGCCACGGCGAATCCGCGCTCGCGGCCGGCTCAATCGGCTTGCCAGCTGCGATCATCTCCGCGGTGACGTCCGCGATCGCTGGCCGGCACATCGTGCGTTTAGGCCGCATCCTGGTGCTGACCGCGCAGTTCGTGGTGCTCGCAGGCCTGCTCGGGAGCATCCTGGTGATCTGGATGATCGAAACCTGGGACATTTCAGTGTGGTGGCTCATGCTGCCGCTCGCGTTCACCGGCGGCGCCCAAGGTGCCGTGATCAGCCCGAACCAGACCCTCACACTGGCCGATGTGCCAGTCCAGTACGCGGGTTCCGCCGGCGGGGTCATGCAGACCGGCCAGCGCGTCGGCACCGCGATCGGGCTCGCGCTGGTCACGGGTATCGTTTTCGCGAGTGTGGCGGCAACCGGCAACTGGGACCACGCCACAATGATCGGTTTCGCAACCGTGTTCGTGATCGGTTCACTGGCTACCGCGCTCAGCATGTTGGATCTCTACCAGTCCCGGAAAGAACGCCGGAACCGCTACGGGGCATGACTAGCTCTCCACAAAACGAGAGAGGCGCCACCACGAAAATCGTGGTGGCGCCCTCTCGTTTATACGGTCTGGAGCGTTAGGCTCGCGCTCACATCAGGGGCCGACTACGCGTTCGGGTAGTCGCGCTGTGTGTAGCCGGTGTAGAGCTGACGCGGACGGCCAATCTTACGTTCTGGGTCCTGCATCATTTCACGCCACTGAGCAATCCAGCCCGGCAAGCGGCCGATCGCGAACAGGACGGTGAACATCTTCTCTGGGAAGCCCATCGCCTTGTAGATCAGGCCCGTGTAGAAGTCCACGTTCGGGTAGAGCTTACGCTCGATGAAGTAATCATCGTTGAGCGCCTTCTCTTCCAGGTTCATCGCGATGTCGAGCAGCTCGTTGGAGCCGTGCTTCTTGAGGATGCGGTGTGCGGTCTCCTTGACGATCTTCGCGCGAGGATCATACGACTTGTAGACGCGGTGACCGAAGCCCATGAGGCGGATGCCGGCTTCCTTGTTCTTGACCTTCTCCATGAACTCGGACGGTTCGAGGCCTTCGGTCTGGATCTGCTTGAGCATGTGCAGAACCGCCTCGTTCGCGCCACCGTGGGCCGGGCCGAACAGAGCGTTGATGCCAGCGGATACGGAAGCGAACAGGTTCGCGTCAGCGGAACCAACCATGCGGACCGTGGAGGTCGAGCAGTTCTGTTCGTGGTCAGCGTGCAGAATCAGCAACTGGTCGAGTGCACGCACCGTCTCCGGGTCCAGCTCGTATGGCTCAGCTGGGTTAGCGAAGCACAAGCGGATGAAGTTCTCCACAAGGCTCAGCGAGTTATCCGGGTAGAGCAACGCTCGGCCGGTCGACTTCTTCAAAGCGTATGCGGCGATGACCGGAACCTTTGCCATGAGGCGGATCGTGGACAGCTCGATCTGTTCCTCATCGAAGGGGTCCAGAGAATCCTGGTACCACGTAGACAGCGCCGAAACAGCCGAGGACAGCAGCGGCATCGGGTGGGCGTCGCGCGGGAAGCCGTCGAAGAAGCTACGCATCTCCTCGTGCAGGAGGGTGCGGCGGCGAATGCTCTGATCCCATTCTTTATACTGCTCGGCGTTCGGGAGTTCGCCCTTGATCAACAGGTAGGAGGTCTCCAGGAAGTTCGACTTCTCAGCGAGCTGCTCGATCGGGTAGCCGCGGTAACGCAGGATCCCCTGCTCACCGTCGATAAAGGTGATGGCCGACTTCGTCGACGCCGTGTTCATGTACCCCGGGTCATACGTGACTGCGCCGGTTTCTTTACGCAGCGGAGCGATTGCCAGGCCTTCGTTGCCTTCTGCCGCTTCCACAACGCCGAGGTCAAGCTGCTTCCCGGCATAGCTCAACTGTGCATTCGCATCAGTCATGTGGAGTGCCTCCTGAGTGAGATAGTTGACGTGCCGCGTGTAGCGCCGGTCACTTCCGGGCACACGGGTGGCTCCCTTATACCGTATCCTGTCCGCGCCACGGCTGCGAGCTGAGCGCGCTAATTTTGCCACAGGCTAAGCGCTCTTTTGCCGCACGCTAAGCACTCCAGCGCAATTCTGCAGGTACCCGTGTTAGTTCTTGAGGTGCCCAGGTTGGTTCAGACTGCCCGCCTGCATCGAGGTTACTTTAGCCGCTCTACCGCGGCTTGGATCCGTTCATCTGGTGCGGTGAGCGCGATGCGAACGTGCTGGGTTCCGTGCGGTCCATAGAACGCGCCGGGGCCGGCGATGATCCCGCGATCGGCGAGCCAGCCGATGGTGTCCCAACAGTCCTCACCGCGTGTGGCCCATAAGTACAGGCCGGCTTCTGAATGCTCGATGCTGAACCCGGCCGCCTCGAGCGCGTTCTTCAAGAGTTCGCGGCGGGCACGGTAGAGGTTCTTCTGCTGCGTAACGTGCGCATCGTCGGCAAGACCTACCGTCATCGCGTGCTGGACCGGGCCGGGGATCATCATGCCCGCGTGTTTGCGGGTGTTAATGAGATCCGGCATGAGTTCCGGGGCACCCGTGACGAACGCAGCGCGATATCCGGCGAGGTTGGACTGCTTGGACATCGAATAGATCCCCAGAAGCCGGGTGAGGTCTCCCCCATTGACGTCCGTGTCCAGGATCGAGGGAACAGAGTCTTCCCATTCGCCCCAGCCGAGTTCGGCATAACATTCATCCGAGGCGATGACCGCGCCGATCTCGCGGGCATCACGCACCCAACGGGCGAGCTCGTCGCGGCTGAGCACCGAACCGGTAGGGTTGCCCGGTGAATTCAGGTAGATCAGCTTCACGCGGGAACGTGTCGCGTCATCCAGCTCATCTAAAGAATCAGCTGAGACCGCCTCAGCACCAGCAAGCTTGGCTCCCACCGCGTACGTCGGGTACGCAACGCGCGGGCACACCACCACATCAGTGTTTCCATGACCAGCGGCAGCATCTGCGCCAGCGGCGGCTTTCTCACCACCGTGAGGCCCCAGCCCCAAGATGAGGGGCAGCCACGCGATGAACTCCTTGGAGCCCACCACCGGCATCACCATATCCGCGGACACATCCGTGGCGTTGCGGCGGCGGCGCCACCACTGCGCGATCGCCTCCCGTAGCTCGGCCGTGCCTTGCGTTGTTGGGTAGCCCGGCGAATTCGTGGCCTCGGCGAGCGCGTCCTGCAGGATCTGGGGTGTCGGGTCCACCGGGGTGCCGATCGAAATGTCGACCGCACCGTCGGGGTGGGCGTGCGCGCGCTCACGATACGGCGCTAGAAGCTCCCACGGATAGTCAGGAAGATGCAACCCGAACGATGCGGATGGCTGGGCTGTTGACCGCTCAGATGTGCTCATGTGTTCCTTGTCCTGAGCGGTTCAGTCTTGGTTTTGCGGAGGTAGCGCGTCGATGAACGGGTGGTCGAAATCGAAGGCACCCGAACGGGCCGCACCGCCTGGGGAGCCGATCTCGTCGAAGAAGTCGACGTTGGCTTTGTAGTATTCCGCCCATTCTTCGGGTACATCGTCTTCGTAGTAGATGGCTTCCACGGGGCAGACCGGTTCGCATGCGCCGCAGTCAACGCACTCATCCGGGTGGATGTAGAGCATGCGGTTGCCTTCATAGATGCAGTCCACTGGGCATTCGTCAATGCACGCCTTGTCTTTCAAATCCACACAGGGCTGCGCAATGATGTAGGTCACGCTGGTCGCCTTACCTTTCCACGACTGGGATAGCGGTTGAAACTGTTGAGCCTCAGTTTAGTAGCCTGCGCCGTTGATGCCTAAAGTTTCCCCCGGCGCTATGGTGCGCTCAGAGGAAAGGGTCAACCCGGCGTAGTGCTTGGAAACTTTGCCCGTGGGTGCCGACCAGTGCCGCGGGCTTGCCGTTGACGGCCAGGGTGATGCGGTGGTCGAAAGGGGTTTTATGGCGTTGATCAACCCACGGCAGAACTCCGTAGGGTTCCGACGAGATCCAGGTGATGTTTGGGAATTCGGCCAGTGCTGTGCGGAAGGCTTCCCGGCGGTCTGGGCTGAGGTAGTACAAAACCCAGGTGTGGAAGACCACGATGCGGGCCTCGCGGGGCGCTTGCCGTATCAGATCCGGGATCGCTTCAACGAGGTCACCGGCAATGATTCGGGCGGGTTCGGCCAGCGCTATCTGAGCGGCGGCGTGGAGACGCCGCCTGCGTTCCTGGTGTTCTGGCCAGATGAGGGTTTCCAGCCACGCGAGCTCCTCCTCGCGTGCGAGGTTGAGCGGGTTGAGGTCTGCCCCTGCACGGTAGCCAACCTCCGGGATATGGTCTGGAACCCAGTCCGCGTCGATAGCGCACGGCAGGGTTACAGTGGATGGCCCAGCGTCCGGGTGGAGCTCGACTGTCTGCCCCGCAGTGGTCGTGTAGGCGTAGGAGTAGCGGTCCGGGTAGAGGCACAACCCGGCGCTCGCGCCGGCTTCGATCAGGGCGAGCGGCGCCTGCTCGTCAGCGGGCCGGGAACCCGCATCGGAGGCCGCGGCTGTGTTGGCTCCAGAGGTCGCGGTTGCTGGGGCATCCAGCCGGTGGAGCCGCGAGAGTATCGGTAGCATCGCGGCGCATCGGTTCGCCTCATTCGTTTGCGTTGCCCGCTGCAGAACTTCAGGCTTGACTTGTTCCCAGTTCTTCAACAGCCAGGTACGGAACTGTTCGTAGTCCCCTACCGGGGCACCGAGTAGCCGGGCGGATGCGAAGACGAGGTTCGGTTGGGTCTTCAAACCTGGCAGCTGGGCGATCAACTGCAACACAGCAGGATCCTGGGCTACTCCCTGCGCCCATTGGTCATAAGTTGCGGAGATTCCCCGAGCCTCGGCCTCAGCAAAGTGGCGGTAGGTTTCCGCAATTGTGGCATGCATGCCCACCAGGGTAAGTTCCCTAGCCGTCTAGAACCCACCCGGGTGCAATATTTGTTCTTTTGGGAATATCTGCCCGCCGCGCATCGTGCGCCACCAGCCGCACCCTGCCGACGCACCGACACCGTCCTGACTCACCGGCACCGGCGATGCACCGGAACCGCCCCGAAGCATCGGCATGAGGCAAAGCGCGGCTGTGAGATGATCGCTGCATGGCTGATCTGTTTGATGCCCTCGGTGTTGGTGCGCGTGTTGTTGCACGCTATCGCTTGCCGGATGGCGTGCTGACGGATGCGCTGGGTGAGATCGTCTATATCGGGGCGGGCGAGGACTATGTGCCCGATGCCGACCGTCATGACGCGGCAGAGGCACAAACCCCTCACGCTGATGCGCCTGCCCTCGATACTGGCAAACAAGCGTCCGCTCCCGCTGGTGCGGGCAGGGTTGTTGTGGTGCGTACGCGGCGCGGCGATGTGGTGGTGCCGACCTCGCGCATCACTCACGCTAAGCCTGTTCCGCCTCCACCTCAAAGACGCGGGCCTCGCGCGCACGGCGGCTGAGGATTTTCAGCACGGCAAGCGAGGCGAGCACGGTGGCCAAGATCACGCCGATGAAGAGTGTCAGTGCGGCGATGTAGGCGCCGGGTGCGGCTTGGCGTGCGAACTCGTTGATCGGGGCGATCACAACGTTGGTTGTCGAAAGCGAGAGCGCCCCGATGGTCGCAAACGATATTGCCCCGATAGCTCCGGGTACCCAGGTGCGGCCGGCGAAGCTCCCCCACCACAGGCTCGCGGCGAACACTGCGAACGCTGAGAGCACGGAACCCCATGGGAGCACCACGAGCGTTTCGTTCACCAGGCCCGCCCAATAGTGGGTGTGCCACAGTACCGCGGAGATACCGGACATCAACCCCAACAGCACCGTCATGACCACAGTCACGATGGTTGACGGTCCCTTCACGGTTGGGCCCTTCACGGCTGGGGTTGACGCTCGGTCCGTGTGGTTAGTTCTTTGCACGTCTGCGGGCCTCGCGCATACGATCGGCGGAGTTGAGGGTCACTTTGCGGATGCGGATCGCTTCCGGGGTTACCTCGACACATTCGTCTTCGGCAGCGAATTCGAGGGACTCTTCCAGCGTGAGCATGCGTGGCGGGGTGAGGCCTTCGAAGGAGTCAGCGGAAGCAGCGCGCATGTTGGTCTGCTTCTTCTCTTTAGTGATGTTGACTTCCATGTCTTCGTTGCGGGAGTTCTCCCCCACAACCATGCCTTCGTAGACTTCCTGGGTTGGTTGGACGAAGAACGTCATGCGTTCTTGAAGGTTGATCATCGCATACGGGGTGGCGACCCCTGCGCGGTCGGAGATGATCGAGCCGGTGTTGCGGTATTCGATGTCCCCTGCCCACGGTTCGTAGCCTGCGGAGATGGTGTTGGCGATGCCGGCGCCGTGGGTCAGTGTCAGGAAGGTGCTGCGGAAGCCGATGAGCCCGCGGGCTGGCACGGTGAAAACCATGCGGACCCAGCCGGAGCCGTGGTTGGTCATCTCCTGCATGCGTCCCTTACGGGCTGCAAGCAACTGTGTTACGCCACCGAGGTAGTCCTCCGGGGTGTCGATCGTGATTTCTTCCATCGGTTCGTGGACCTTGCCGTCGATCTCGCGGGTCACAACCTGGGGCTTGCCGACCGTGAGTTCGAAGCCTTCGCGGCGCATCTGCTCCACGAGGATCGAAAGCGCGAGCTCGCCGCGGCCTTGGACCTCCCACGCATCCGGACGTTCGGTGGGTAGGACCTTGAGCGAGACGTTACCGATCAGTTCACGGTCGAGGCGGTCTTTGACTTGGCGGGCTGTGACTTTCGCGCCCTTGACGCGGCCTGCCAGCGGCGAGGTGTTGATACCGATGGTCATGGAGATCGCGGGATCGTCGATGTGGATCGCCGGTAGCGGACGTGGATCGTTGGGGTCGGTGATGGTGTCACCGATCATGATGTTCTCGATGCCTGCTACAGCGACGATCTCGCCCGGGCCGGCTTCTTGAGCTGGGACGCGCTCAAGCCCGCGGGTCTCCAGCAGTTCGGTGATCTTGACCGAACGCTGTTCGCCCTGATGGATCCAGGCGACGTTTTGCCCCTTCTTCAGGGTTCCGCCGTGAATACGCAAAAGTGCTAGACGTCCCAGGAACGGGGAGGCGTCAAGGTTGGTTACGTGCGCCTGGAGCACGCCGTCGTCTTCATAGGACGGCGCCGGGACGTGCTTCATGATGGTCTCGAAGAGCGGCTCGAGGTCTTCGCTGTTGGGAAGTTCACCGTCTGCTGGCTGTTCAAGCGAGGCGCGGCCGGCCTTACCGGACGCGTACACGACCGGTAGCTCCAGGATCGCGTCAATATCGAGGTCAGGGACCTCCTCGGAGATATCGGATGCCAAACCGAGCAAGAGGTCCATCGTTTCGGCAACAACGCCGTCGATGCGGGCGTCCGGGCGGTCTGTCTTGTTGACCACCAGGATCACTGGCTTACGTGCCTCAAGGGTCTTGCGCAACACAAAGCGAGTCTGTGGCAGCGGGCCTTCGGAGGAGTCCACGAGCAGGACCACGCCATCGACCATCGACAATCCGCGCTCTACTTCCCCACCGAAATCCGCGTGGCCTGGGGTATCGATCACGTTGATCGTGACGTCCTGACCATCCGAGGCCGGGCCGTTATAGAACACCGTGGTGTTCTTAGCCAGGATGGTGATCCCCTTTTCACGTTCGAGTTCACCAGAGTCCATCACGCGGTCTTCTTGTTCGCCGTGTGAAGCGAACGCTCCAGTGGTGCGGAGCATGGCATCAACCAGGGTGGTTTTGCCGTGATCAACGTGTGCAACGATCGCAACGTTGCGGAGGTCCTCGCGTGAGGCACGTGCCATAAGGGGTTCCTTGTCAGCTTGTTAGTGAGGCCGCCTTCCGGCAACCAGCGTCTATTGTCAACGTGCTTGCAAGTCTACTCTGGTGTTGCGCATCAGGTGCGGGATGCATGGCACGATTATTCCTATGATCACTTCTCCGATGACGTTGACCCGTAGCGTGTCTGGCTGGATTCTTGGCATCGTGGTGCTTGCTTTCGGCGCCTTTGCGGCGATCGATGCGTTTGCGCGCGGATTTTTCTATACGGGTGTTGCGACGTCTTTCGGCACGTTGGCGTTGGTGATGCTGATCACGTGGACACTGATTTTGCCGAGGCTCGTGGTGGAGCCGGAGGCGGTTGTGGTCCATAACGCGACGAATGTGGTGAGGATCCCGTGGGCTAAGTTGCGGGAGGCGCAAGATGTGTATTTTGTTGAGCTAACAGATACCGATGGCGTGGTTACGCGCGTGTGGTCGGCCCCTGTTCAGGGCATGGGTCAGCGGCGTAAGGCTTTGCGTGCCAAGGCCGCTGATGCCGATTTGTTGCGTCATGGTGTTGATCCGAGCCAGGTTGAGGATCGTGCCGCTAAGCTGCGTGAGGGTCAAGGCATTTCTGCTCAGGTCATGCGGTATAAGGACGCCCAGTTGAAGGCTGTTGAGGCTGGTGAACTTGATGCCGATGCGGTCAACGCTGAGGTCACGAAAACATGGCTTTCGCTTCAGTGGATCATGTTCGGTGTGGTTGCGGTGGCCACGGTTGTGCTGTTGGTTATCGCTTAGCTCGTGAGTTTAAACCTCGTGAGTTTAAACGCTCTGGGGTGTTGACCGGTCACCGGTCAACACCCCGAAACGTTTAAGGGCTAGGCGCTAGCTGCCGAATACGAAGTCTCCACCTGGGATCGCTTCGAGCAGATCGCGCGTGTATTGCTGTTGCGGATTGTCAAAGACCTCGTCGGTGGAGGCTTGTTCAACCACCTGACCGTTCTTCATCACGGTGACCTGGTCAGCAACCATCCGCACTACCGCGAGGTCGTGGGTGATGAACAGGTAGGTCAGTCCAAGCTCGGTCTGCAGGTCTGCCAGCAGGTTGAGGACCTGCCCCTGAACAAGCACATCGAGCGCGGAGACAGCCTCATCGAGAACCAGCACCTCAGGCTTGAGCGAGAGCGCACGTGCGATCGCGATGCGCTGACGCTGACCGCCCGAAAGTTCACCTGGGTAACGGTTTGCTGTCGCTTTCGGAAGCGATACCTGATTCAGGAGTTCTTCGACCGTCTTGCGGCGGCTGCGGCGGTTGCCGATCTTATGGGTCTCAAGGGGTTCTTCGATAGAAGCACCGATCGAACGCATCGGGTCCAGGGTTCCGTAGGGGTCCTGGAATACCGGCTGCACGCGGCGACGGAACGCGAGCAGATCCTTTTGCGGCCAGCTAGCAACGTCCTTGCCGTCGAAAGTCATGGTTCCGCTGGTGATGTCCTCAAGTTTGAGGAACATCTTCGCCAGCGTTGACTTACCGGAGCCCGATTCGCCGACCACGCCCATCGTGGTTCCTCGGGGGATCTGCAGCGAGACCTTGTCCACGGCCTTGAAATCGGTGGTTTTCAGGCCTTGTTCACGGATCTTGTACACCTTGGTGACGTCGGTGAATTCGATGAGTGGGTTCTCATCGGCTTGCTTGACGTCCGGGGTTTCCTCGTGGCGGCGCAACAGGGTCTTGTCTGCGCCCATCGCCGCGTCATCGCCCTCCTGAACACTTTGTATACGGCGGGAAGCAAGCGAGGGTGCCGCTGCGACGAGCCGCTTGGTGTACGGGTGCATCGGGTTGGCGAGGATCTCCTTGGAGTCGCCGTATTCGACAACTTGGCCCTTGTACATCACCACGAGTTTTTCTGCACGCTCGGCAGCTAGACCGAGGTCGTGGGTGATGAAGATGACCGAGGTCCCGTGTTCGCGGGTCAATTCGCCCAGGTGGTCGAGGATACGGCGCTGCACGGTGACGTCGAGGGCGGAGGTGGGTTCGTCAGCGACCAGCAGGCGCGGGTTCGCGGCCATACCGATGCCGATCAACACACGTTGCCGCATACCGCCAGAGAACTGGTGCGGATACTGCTTGAGGCGACCTTCAGGTTCCGGCAGGCCGGCTTCCTTGAGCACCTCGATGACGCGTTCGCGTGCAGCTTTTCCGCGTAGCGACGTGTTCGCTTCGATGGTCTCTTGGACCTGGAAGCCGATGTTCCACACCGGGTTGAGGTTGGACATCGGGTCCTGCGGGACGTAGCCGATTTCGCGGCCGCGGATGTCTTCGAGCTGCTTGCGTGGCGCCTTGGTGAGGTCGATGCCGTTGAAGGTCGCTTTACCGCCGGTGATGTTGCCGTTGGATGCGAGCAGCCCGAGGATCGCGGTCACGGACGTGGACTTACCGGAACCGGATTCACCAACGATTGCGAGGTTTTCGCCCTGAAAGAGCTCAAAGCTCACGCCACGCACTGCGTGCACTGGGCCCGCTTGCGTTGTGAAGGTGACTTCGAGGTCTTTGACGTCCAGCAGCGGAGTCCGCTCGTCCGGGTTCTCGGTGGCTGGCTGGGTGTTCTCGTTCATGTTCTGATCTTTCATCGGCGTGCCCTCGCCTTCGGGTCAAGCGCGTCTCGGACCACATCACCTAACAGCAGGAAGGATAGAACTGTGATGGCGAGTGCGCCTGCCGGATAGAACAGCAGGTTTGGCGCGGTGCGGATGACGTTCTGTGCCGTGGAGATGTCAAAGCCCCACGAAATAACCTCTGGCGGCAGACCCACGCCCAGGAAGGACAGGGTTGCTTCAGCGACGATGTAGGTACCCATGGACACGGTCGCAATCACGATGACGGGTGCCAGGGAGTTGGGGATCACGTGGCGGATGAGGTTCTTGCCGCGGGATACGCCGAGTGCGATGCCTGCGGTCACGAAGTCTTGCTGCTTGGCTGTGAGCACGGCGCCGCGCATGATGCGGGCGACTTGCGGCCAACCGAAGACTGCGAGCGTGAGCGAGAGCATCACCACACCGCGCCCGAATGGCGCGATCTGCATCATGACGATCGCGCCGAGTACGGATGGGATCGCGAAGAAGATGTCGCCGATACGGGAGATCACGGCATCAAGCCAGCCACCGAAGTAGCCGGCGATAGCACCGATGGTTGCACCGATGAGGGTTGCAAGCGCTGTGGCGAGCAGGCCGACTGTCAGTGATGCGCGGGTTCCGTAGATCACCCGTGTGTAGACGTCGCAGCCTTGCTTGTCGAAGCCGAACGGATGTCCCGGGCTCGGCGCTGCCAGCGAGTTCTTAAGTTCGCATGCTGCACCAGCCGGGTCACCTGAGGTGAACAGTTGCGGGAACAGAGCAACGAAGATGATGAGCGCGACGAGCACAAGGCAGATCCACGTGATGACTCGTTTGCGCATGTCACGCCAAGCGTCTGACCAGACGCTTGTCGGTTTTGCGGAGACGTCGACTTCGTCGACGTTCTGCAGCGGGGTCTCTTCAATGGGGGCTACATAACGCTTCATGGAGCATCACTTCCCGTAACGAATGCGCGGGTCAAGCACCGCATAGAGGATATCGACCAGCAGGTTGGCGAGCATGAAGATGATCACCATGACCGCAACGAAGGACACCACGGTAGGGCCTTCCCCTCGGATAACCGCCTGGTAGACGGTGCCACCAACACCTGGGATGTTGAAGATACCTTCGGTGACGATTGCGCCGACCATGAGGGACCCGAGGTCGATACCTAGGTAGGTTACAACCGGGATGAGGGAGTTGCGTAGTACGTGTACGCGGATCACTCGGCCACGTGAGAGGCCCTTGGCGGTTGCGGTGCGAACGAAGTCGGCGCCGACGTTTTCGGCAACGGATGCGCGGGTGAGTCGCAGGACGTTCGCGATGGACACGGAAGCGAGTACTGCTGCTGGGGCGATCATTTGCGTCCATGGTCCGTTACCGGAAATGGATGGCGGGATGATCTGCCACTGCACGCCGAGGAAGTACTGGACCAAGAAACCGACGACGAAGGTTGGTACCGAGATCAGCAGCAGCGAGACGATGAGTGCCACGCTGTCGGTGATACCGCCCTTGCGAAGGCCTGCGACGAGGCCGAAGGTGATGCCGATGATCGCTTCGAAGATGAGTGCGAGCACGGCAAGGGTCGCGGTGAGCGGGAATGCTTCCGCCATGACGTCGGAGACTGCGCGGCCTGTATAGGTTGTGCCTAGGTCGCCGGTGAAGACGCCGCCGATCCAGATGAGGTACTGGATCAGGACTGGCTTGTCGAGGTTGTATTGTTCGCGAATTTCTTGGATGACAGCCGGGGATGGCGCTTTGCCATCGAACAGGGCCGCGATCGGGTCGCCTGGCAACGCGAAGACCATCAGGTAGATGAGAAGCGTTGCACCAAAGAAGACCGGGATCAGCTGTAGCAGTCGTCGGCCGATGTACCAGAGCATGGGTGCCTCGGTTTCGGGGTTTGGTGTTCGGTTTCGGTTCGGTGCGGCTTAGACACGCCGACACCGCTGCGAGGGTTCCTTGTCCGCTCGCAGCGGTGTCAGACGTGTGCGAAGCCTCGTCACATGGGAGCTAGTTTTACTCGCTCTTGGTGACTTCGGTGTAGATCGGCACGGAGTTCCAGCCGAATTCAACGTTGTCTACCTTGCTGCTCCAGACACCATTGACGTTGTTGTACCAGAGTGGGATAGCTGGCAGGTCGTTGAGCAGGGTCGACTGTGCCTTTGCGTAGAGCTCGTCGGCCTTCTCTGGGCTATCAGCGGATCCAGCCTGCTCGAGGTAGCCGTCGAATTCCTTCGAGGTGTAGCGGCCGTAGTTGGAGCCGGCACCGGTCTTGTAGAGCGGCGAGAGGAAGTTGACCTGAGATGGGTAGTCCGACTGCCAACCAGAGCGCATTGCGCCGGTCATCTTGTCGCTGTCCTGATCGTCCAACAAGCCCTTGAAGGCTGGGTAGGACTTACCCTGAGCCTTGATGCCGAGGTTGCGGGAGAGCTGGTTGGAGAGGGCATCGACCCATTCCTGGTGGCCGCCGTCAGCGTTATAGGCGATGGTGAAGGTGCCTTCGTACTTGCTGATCTTGTCGGCCTCAGCCCAGCGCTTCTTAGCTTCTTCTGGGTTGAACTTCAGGACGTCGTTGCCTTCGGCGTTCTTACCCCAGTTGTCCCAGCCTTCAAGCACTGGGGAGGTGAAGTCGGATGCCGGGGTACGGGTGCCGTCGAAGAGGGTCTTAGTGATCTCTTCACGGTCGATAGCCATCGAGATCGCCTGGCGACGTAGCTTGCCTTCTTCGTCGTTCTTGAAGTGATCCAGGTACTGCGGGATCGTGAAGGACTGGAAGATTGCTGCTGGCTGGTTGACGTTGCGGCCGTCGAAGTCTGCCTTGTAGGTCGCGAAGTTCGATGGGTCGATCTGGTCGAGGATGTCGAGGCGATCGGCCTGGGTGTCAGCGTATGCGGTCTTCGGGGACTCGTAGAACGTGATCTGCACGCCGCCGTTCTTTGGCTCGCGTGGGCCCTTGTAGGAGTCAGACTTGATGAGCTTAACGCCCTGGTTGTGCTTCCAGGCGCCTTCGGATTCGAACTTGTATGGGCCGTTGCCTACAGGGTTTTCGCCGAACTTCTTCATGTCCTTGAACGCGGACTCTGGCAGTGGCACGAATGCGGAGTAGCCGATGCGCTTAAGGAAGTCAGCTTCTGGGTTGTTAAGTTCGACCGTGAACTCAGTGTCAGAAACCTTCTTCAAACCGGTGAGCTTGGCACCCTTCTTGTCTGCCGAATAGCCCTTGATGTTCTCGAAGAAGTACTGCCCGCCCTGCGCGTTAGCGACGTCTGCACCATAGTTCCATGCCTTGATGAAGGAATCGGAGGTCACTGGGCTGCCGTCGGAGAACTTCAGTCCCTTCTTCAGCTTCACGGTCCAGACGGTGTTGTCATCGTTTGGTTCGATGGACTCTGCCTGGTCCATGCGTGGGGTGCCGTCAGCTTCGAAGGAAACCAGGCCGGAGAAAACCAGGTCGACGATCTTACCGCCGCCAACCTCAGTGGTGTTGGTTGGGATCAGCGGGTTCTGTGGCTCCACGCCGTTAGTGGTGATGATTGCGTCTGGGTTGGCCTCCCCGCCACCCTTGGCATTGCTACCTCCGCCGCCACCGCAAGCGGCCAGGCCGAGTGCGGAAATTGCGAGAACAGAAAGAGCGGAGATCGCCTTCCGGTTGTTCTTCACGTTTACCTCCCAAATGAATGGCTTCAGGAGGCAAGCCTATGGAGGAGCCTGCCTCTGAGGCGCGAGTTAATGACTTATGTAGCCAACACTAATCCGTAGGTTACATGCAGTCACCTTATAGGCAGGGAGTATATGTGAAGGAACGCAACAGCGGCGAGTCTTGAATACGCGTGTTAATCAACAAGTAGGTGCGGCCCCAGGGTTCTGACGCGTTTCGAATACTCGAAAGCACCATGAACCCTGGGGCCGTACCTATTAACTATGGCGCGTCAACTATGGCACGCTGGCTGTTGCGTGCCTGGATCTCTTGAGCGTCAGGGGTACTCGTTTAGCCGAGCTTAAGGCGTGCACGGCGGCGCGCCGCCTGCAGCTCTGGGTCTGGGACCGGCGCCGCCGCGAGTAGTTCACGCGTGTATTCCTCACGAGGGTAGTGCAGCACGAGGTCAGCCGGGCCTTGCTCGACGACCTTGCCCGAGCGCATCACCACGACGTCGTCCGCGAGGTGATCCACAACCGCGAGGTCATGGGATACAAACAGGCACGCGAAGCCGAATTCATTCTGCAACTCGGTCAGCATCTCCAGAACCACAGCCTGAACCGAAACGTCGAGTGCGGATGTCGGCTCATCAGCGATCAGCAGGGTTGGATCCAAAGCGAGCGCACGGGCGATACCGACACGCTGCTTCTGCCCGCCTGAGAGCTCGTGCGGGTAGCGGTTGATGACGTCGGCTGGGAGCTTCACGGCATCCAGCAGCGTTTTGGCTCGCTCGATGCGTGATTTCTTGTCCCCTACCTTGTGCACAACCATCGGCTCGGTGATGCAGTCACCAATTGGGAACCGTGGGTCCAGCGAGGCGGCAGGGTCCTGGAAGATCACGCCCATCTTCCGGCGCATCTCCTTAGCTTCACGTCCGCGTAGTTTGGTGAGGTCCTTGCCACCGATGTGTAGCTCACCTTCCGCGATCGGCAGCAGGCCGAGCACAGCCTTAGCGAGCGTGGATTTACCGGAACCGGACTCCCCCACCAGGGCCGTGGTGCGGCCCTTTGCGACGTTGAAGTTAGCGCCTTCAACGGCGCGGAACTTACCGCGGCGAACTTTATATTCAACAGCGACGTCGTGGACAGAAACCACAACCTCATCGTTGGCACGTTCTTGTTCGATACGTGCGGTGAGTTCCGTGATTTCATCCCCCAAGTGGGAGCTGTCAATGTTGACGTCTTCGAGGCGCGGAACCGCTGCCAGCAGACGCTGAGTGTACGGGTGGCTCGGGTTCGTGAGAATCTCACGTGCCTCGCCCTGTTCCACAAGCTCGCCCATGAACATCACCGCAACACGGTCTGCGAGGTCCGCAACAACACCCATGTTGTGCGTGATCAGCAGAATCGCAACATCGAGGGTGTCTTTGAGCTCACGCAGAAGATCCAGGACCTCAGCCTGAACAGTCACGTCGAGTGCGGTGGTCGGTTCGTCCGCGATGATGACCTCAGGATCACACGCCAAAGCCATCGCGATCACGATGCGCTGACGCTGACCACCCGAGAACTGGTGTGGGTACTGTTTGATGCGCTTAGCGGCATCCGGGATACCTACGCGGTCGAGGAGCTCGATAGCTTTCTCAGTGGCTGCTTGACCGTATGCGACGTTGTGAACTTCCATCGCCTCGGTCAGCTGTTTTTCGACCGTGAGCACCGGGTTGAGAGCGGTCATCGGCTCCTGGAAGACCATCGCTACTTTGGTTGCGCGCATACGGCGCATCTTCTCGGCTGGCAACCCGATCACCTGGGTTCCCGCAACGTGCGCTTCACCCCGGATCTCTGCTGTGTCAGCGAGCAAGCCCATAGCCGAAAGGCTCGTTACGGATTTACCGGAACCGGACTCGCCTACGAGGGCCAGGACTTCGCCGCGGCGTACATCGAGGGTGACGCCTTTGACTGCCTTGACGTGCGATTCGCTGGTGATGAAGTCGACCTTGAGGTTGTCGAATGACAACACAACTTCACCGTCACGGCTCTTTCGGGCAGCAGTAGACGCAATTGCAGGCGCCGTGCTGTCGGACGTGGCTGCGCAGTCAGTTGCGGACGTCGCGTCAGCGTTCACTGATGCTCCGGAGACGGCAGTGCTGTCCACGGGCTTGTTTGGGTCCGCGTGCTTGCTCACTTCTTGTCTCCTTCTGGGGTGTCTGGTTTGACGTCGTCCAGTGTAGGCGTCCCTTGGTCAGACTCGTGCGCAATCGGCACTTCAGAGACCTCTTCGACCGTGTCCTTCTCAGACTTGGTGGTACCTGCGGTTGCGGTCTCGGTCTCCCATGCGCCACGGCGGTTTGCGCTGCCAGGGAAAATGAAGGACCACAGGGAACGCTTGCGGCGGCCTGCACCCTGGCGTGGGTCGAACGCGTCGCGCAGGCCGTCACCGATGAAGTTGATGGTCAAGGCGATCGTGAGGATCATCAGGCCCGGCCACCAGAACAGCCATGGGCGGGTCGTGAACGAGTTTTGGTAGGTGGAAATCAGCAGACCCAGCGAGGACTGTGGTGGACGTACACCGTAGCCGAGGTAGGACAGCGAGGTCTCGAGCAGCACGGCCGCGGCGATGGCCAGGGTCGCGTTCACGAGGATCGTGCCGACGGTGTTGGGGATGAGGTGCTTCATCACGATGCGGTTGGTCGATGCGCCCATCGCGCGCGCCGCGTCGATGAATTCGCGTTCACGTAGCGAGAGCACCTGGGAACGCACCAGACGTGAGAGGCCTGCCCACGAAACACAGCCGAGCAGGAGGCCGAGGAACCAGGGCGAGTTCACTGCCGACCCTGCGATGCGGCCGACGATCGCCGCGATGAGCAGCAGCGGGACAACGAAGAAGATGTCCGCGATACGCATGATGAGGCCGTCGATGAATCCGCGGAAGTAGCCGGAAATCGCGCCGAGCAGGGTTCCCAGTGCGGTCGAGACAACGCCAACGAGGACCGCGATGATGAGCGAAACCTGGGTTCCGCGCATCACGAGCGCGAAGTAGTCAACGCCGAGAGCGTCTTGTCCGAACCAGTGGGTTGCCGATGGTGCCCCACCGTCGACGATGTCGCCTTGTTCGATGTAGTCGAAGCGCCACCAGCCAGGGATCGTGATCCCGAATGCGGAGATTCCGATCGAGGTGATGGAGACAATGATGATGAACGCGAGAACGACCGCGGAGATCATCGCTGGCTTGTGGCGCAGGAAGCGCCGCAGAACCAGCTGCCCTTGGGATAGGGACTTGGTTTCTTTGCTCGCCAGGCGGGCATCTTCGATCGCGGAGATCGAGACGCGCTCATCGGTCGAGGCCTCGATGGTTTTATTGCTCTTGTTTTCTGGGGTGTTCTGAGTCATGTCCTATCCCCTTTCCGTGCGGGTCCGGTAGTGACGTGTGCGTGGGCATCCGCTGGGCGGTGTGCGTTACGCGGGGGCGTCATACTCGGATCCTCGGGTCGATGAGGGCGTAGATCACGTCAGCCAGGAGGTTGAAGAGCACGGCGATACCGCCTGTGACAACTACGAAAGCCATGACGGGGTTGGGGTCAACGTTGTTGAGGCCGGTCTGGAAGAGCTCACCCATGCCCTTCCAACCGAACACTTGCTCGGTGATGATCGCGCCGCCAATCAGGGCGGCGAAGTCCATCACCACAATGGTCACGATTGGGATGAGTGCGTTTCGGAATGCGTGGCGCAGGATCACGGTGCGCTCCGGTAAGCCTTTAGCGCGTGCGGTGCGGATGTAGTCCTGCGAGTTGATTTCCATCATGGTTGCGCGGGTGTAGCGCGAGTAGGAGGCGACGGAAACGACGGTCAACAGGATGGTTGGTAGCAGAATCTGCGAACCACGGTCGAGGGTTTGTAGCCAGAAGCCGCCTTCGAAGTTTGGCGTCTGGGAGCCGATCGTGGAGATCGGACGTGGCTTGGCTTCCAGGAATTCTGGCCACGCGTTGAAGATGTGCCAGATCATGGTGAGTGCCACACCTACGCCGACGGTTGCCAGCGATGCGCTGATGGCTTGGACGCGCAGGCGCCCACCGAGGAAGAAGCCGAGCAGCCACGGGACGGCGATCGCGAGCAAGAAACCGATGAACAGGATCAGCGCGGTTGGCTCGAGGAAGATGTTGTAGCCGGCGTAGAAGACGACCATGACAAGCACTGCACAGATGAGTGCTGGCAACAGGACGTGGCGGTGGCCTTCCTTGTTCTTGATACCGACGGCCGAGGAGGTCGCGAAGACAGCAACCCCGATCACGATGAGCGCGATGACCCACGGTGGCAAGGACGGGTAGCGCCAGAAGTCTTGTGCAGTGAAGGTGACCATCGCAACACCGACGATCACCGCGGTTGCGAGGAAGCTGAACAGGCGGCGTTTCCAGGCGCCTCCCATGAAGAGCTGGATCACGAAACCGGCTATGAGTGCTGTAAGGACCACTTGCATGGTTGAGAAGCTTGGGTCGGCTATCCAGTTGTTGTAGTTGATAGCCGCGTATTCCTTGAGCAGCACGGCCGCCCAGAACACTGGCAGGGAGAAGAACACGAAAGCGAGGAAGGTGACGATGTAGTCGAGGTCGGAGTACTGACGCACAGCGGTCAGAACACCGATGCCGATGCCGATCACGATCGCGAGGATCACAGAGAGCGTCACGAGGCGCAGGGTCGAGTCTGCTGCTGCCGCGAGGCGGGCTCCAACATCGTTTCCGTTGACATCAATACCGAGGTCGCACTGACCGATGAGGCAGGCCGAAGCGCCTTTGAGCCAGTCGAGGTATCGCAGACCCCATGGGGTGTCGAGTTGAAGGTTCCTGATGCGGGCTTCCATAGCCACGCGAACCTTAGGGTCGGATGCGAGTTCGCGCATCCCTGCTAGCGGGTCACCTGAGAATTGGATCAGTGCATAGACCACGAAGGTGGCTAGTAACAGGATCAGGACTGAGATACCCAGACGCCGGAGGATAAATGTCAGCACGGTCGAAGACCTTTCGGTTTCGTGCGAAGTGGACGGTAAGCATTTTTTCGGTAAGCGGGCCCGGAGTCTTTCGACTCCGGGCCCGCTTACCTTTGGCTACACGTTACGCCATTCAAGTGCCGAGCGTGCGCTCAGCGTTCATCTTGAGTTATAGGTCGGGCACAACGCGTTGCGATGTAGTTATAGAAGCCAGTGACTTACTTAACGTACTGCCACTGGTCAGCGTTCCAGGTAATACCGGACTGGGTCACAGTGTGCGCGATGTTAGCGATCTTTGGATCAGCTGCACGCATGCCTGGGTGCTGGAAGATCGGGATGCCGTAGAGGTTATCCCACAGAGCCTTCTCTGCTTCCTTGACTGCTTCAAGGTGTGCATCGTCAGCCGTCGCCTTCTTCATCTTGTCGAATGCGGCGTCAACATCGGCGTTCTTGAACTTACCGTAGTTCTGTGCGCCCTTCGAGTGGTAGATGTTCCAGCCGGAGGTCTTCTGGCCAGAGCCTGCCCACGCGAAGAGTGCTACCTCGTACTTACCTGTATCTAGGGTGCCGCCCGGATCGAAGAAGTCCTTGGCGGAGACGTCTTCAATCTTGAAGCCGGCCTTCTCGCAGGAGTTCTTGATCAGCTGGACCTGCTGGCTACGGCGTGGGTTCGGTGCAGCGTAGCCGATGCGAACGGTTGCGCCTTCCTTGCCCTTATCCTTCAGGAGCTTCTTGGCGCCCTCGACGTCGACGTCATCGTATTCGCCGTTGTAGGACTCGGAGATAACGCCTTCGTAGTTTTCGTCATCGCTGAAGATCTCGCGTGCGTTGAGCACGGTCGCATCTGGGTTGATGGGCTTGACGAGCTTGTCAACGATTTCCTGACGTGGAACACACATGGCGAAGGCCTTGCGGATATCGAGGTCCTCCATCACATTGCCCTTGCGGAAGTTGAAGTCCAGGTGCTCCCAGGTCAGCTGGTTACCCGAGTACAGCTTGGCCTCGTTGGAGCCTTCGAGGCCCTTGAGCTGGTCAGCGATGTCCGGGGTGGTCTGAGGTGCGATGACCTGAACGTCCTTGTTCTTCAGGCCCTGAACCATGGCGGAGTCATCGATGAAGCGGAAGGTGAGCTTCTCAACACCTGGCTTCTCGCCCCAGTACTTAGGGTTGGCCTTGACGGTCACGGACTCGCCCTGCTGCCAGGAATCGAGGATGTATGGGCCGCCGGAGACGTTGTCCTCTTCCTTCGGGAGCTTGCCTGCGCCGCGGTTCCAGCCCTTGTTCCAGAACTCTGCAGCCTTCTCGAGCTTCTTGCCGTCCTGGTCCTGGAGAGCCTTGATGTACTCTTCCGTGGACAAGTCACCGTTCTTAGCGATGACGTGCGCTGGGAAGGACAACCAGGTCTGCAGCTCCCAGTCTGGGTTTGGTTCCTTGAAGGTCACAGTGAACTTCTTGCCCTTAGGGTCACCCTGTGGGCCGTCTGGAACCATGTCTACGAGGTCGTTAGAGACGTTGTTGAACAGAGGTGCGGCGTTACCGTCGTCATCCTTCTCGGCGTCTGGGGAGGACAAGGTGGTCTGGGTGCCCCATGCGGAGATCGCGTCAGCTACGGTGATCGGCGTGCCGTCGGACCATACAGCATCCTCGTGGATGGTGTATTCGACCTTCATCGGGTCCTCGGAGATGAGCTTGTAGGAGCCCATGTCCTTGTTCTGGTAGATCTTGCCGTCCGTACCGTAGTACCAGAAACCTGGCATGTAGGTGCCGGCAACAGCGGAGGTGTACGTGGAGTAGGTATCTGGAGTCAGACCGTTGTAGCCGCCGTATTCGACGGAGCCCACAGTGATCTTGATTTCCTTGTTCTGGGTCTCTACGTCGCTGAGTTCAAAACGGCCCGAGCCTTCGAACTGCTTAGCATCGCCAACGGTCTGGCTATCGCCGCCCTTGTCGTCCTTCTTTTTATCCTGGCTACCGCCCGGGGAGCAAGCGGTCAGTGCCAGAGATGCAGCTGCGGTTGCCGCAACTGCCATGGAGATACGCTTCAGACGCATGTCCACTCCTGTCATTCTCAAATGGTGCATACAACTCGGCGGCGCCGGTTGCCGTGAGGATTCATGATCGTTGTTAGCTAGATCACGTGTTCAATACTATACAACCTGTTTTCAAAATGAATATCAAGGTAAATTTTCAGATTCTCCATGGTTACGCCCAGATGATGATTGAACGCGCGAATTGTGGTAAGACCACATGGATTTTTCTACGCCGCTGTGCCTTCTCATCGGCAGGAATCGCTTCTACTCAGCGGCTTCCTGTATGAGTCGCGACAGGATCTGTATAACCACGTCGGGGCGGTCCGCATGCACCCAGTGTCCGGCTCCTTTGACCATGACCTTGCGCATGCCCGGGAACAGTTCCCGCATCAGCGCAGTATCCTCATCCGTGATGTATCCGGACTCCGAGCCACCAACCCACACAACGGGACCCTCATACGGGTGGTCCTCAGATGTGAGTGGGAAGTCACCGACCTTACTCAGCCAGCTGCGCAGGCTCGCTACGTTGGGCTGCCAGGACCATCCATTGCCATCACGCTGAAGGTTCTGCAACAGGAAAGCCCGCACCCCAGGCTCCTCGACCTCTGATGCCAATGCCGCATCGGCATCAGCGCGTTTCTCGATACGCGGAAGGTCTAGATCAAGCACGCTATCCAGCAAATGTTTGAAGGGTGCTTTGTTGGCTTCATAGTCCGCAGGGCGCGGCGATATATCGATGACCGCGAGCGCGCGCACAAAAGGCGTGCCATCTGCGGCGGAGGCCCTGCCGCCCGATTCGCCGCCGTCTGCCGCGCAGCTACCGTGACGCAGCGCGACCTTCATGGCGACCTTGCCGCCCATCGAGTGCCCCACAACCACGGCAGAGTCAACGTCGCGGGTTTTGAGGGTTGCGACCACCGAATCAGCCATCTGGTCGTAGGAAAAATCGTCAGTCCATTCGGCAGCGCCGTGGTTCGGCAGATCAACTAGATAGGACGTCGCAACCTCAGATAGAGCTCTCGCAATCGAGATGAAGTTACGGCCCCGCCCCATCAGACCGTGCAGGAACACGACCGGGACGGGCCCCTCCCCCACAACCTGGACCGGGAGGTTAGCGTCAGGCAGGTTGGTATCGGTTAACTTCGCATCGGGTGCTTCAGACTCAGCCATGATGCCACCCTAGCTAACACGGCTACTCGCCGGGCCCTATTAGAGCCCGCGGCGCATCACCATGAGGCCTACGCCGCCGAGCATCCCCAAACCGACCACAGCTACTACAACACCTGCAGTCTGGGTTCCACGGTGAACCCACGGGATACCCACGGCTTCTTCCGCATCCCATGCTTCGGCCTGCTCCTTGGTGCGCGGGGTCACCTTACCCAGCGGCCCTTGTGGGCGGTTTTGCTGGCCATGGTGTTCAACCCAGCCGAAGTCACTTGCAGCCGGAGGCTCGATGGGATTGCCGTGTTCGTCCAGAACAGGCGCTGGGCGTTCGCCATCACCAGCGGAGCCGTCACGAGACTCAGGGTTGCTTCCATCCCCGCCTTGGCTTCCAGGGAAGAACGGTTCGAAAATGCTTGGCACATCGGAGCCTGCTGGATCGTTGGGCGATCCTGGAACGATGGTGCCTTCCCCTGCACCCTGGTCAGTGCCCCGTTCGCCAGGCCGTTCACCTGGAAGAGGAGCCTCACCACTTGGCTGTGCATCCCCTGCACCGCCGCCGTTCTCCGTAGAGTCCTCCGGCGTTTGATCTTCCTGAGACGGTGCAGGAGCTTCCGATGGCTGTGGAGCCTCCGGTTCTCCAGGAGAAACATCTGCCGGACCCGGGGCGGCCGATGGTGCCGGCGCGACTGGTGGCGCCAATGGGACAGCTGGCAGAGGATCCAGTGGCCGGCCTGGCGCAGTTTCAGGCAATGGCATAGGAGCCGGTTCGGCCGGGAACCCTGGTGCTAGCGGAATCTGAATCTGTGGTGCAGACGGAACACGGCCCAGGGGTGCGGACGGGCGGTTACCCAGAGGCGCAGACGGGCGGTGGCCCTGCTGCACGTTTGGACGGTTGCCCAGAGGCGCCGAAGGGCGGTGGCCTTGCGGCACTGAAGGGCGGGCACCCCACGGGCCGGAGGAATGCGGAGGATCAAACAGTCCTGGCCTGAACCATTCAGGTACGTCCAGCAGATCTGGCGAGAGCCGTGGCGGCCGCTGGAAACCACCTGGCGAGAAAGGCGGCGGCGGATCGATCGGCCGCATTTCCGTCTCATCCACTGGCTCGTTTGCGTCCGATTCTTCCGGGAACGGGTCAGTTGGTGCTGGGAATGGTTCTGGTTCAGCTGGAGCTTCCTCGCCCGGTGCAGGCTCAGATGGAGCTTCCTCAGTTGGGTCTGCTTCGCTTGGAGCTGGCTCGGATGGAGCCGTTTCTTCGCTTGGCTCGTCCTCGGATGGCGCTGGCTCAGCGGACTCAGACGTTGCAGGCTCGGTCGGCTCGGGGGTAGGCGCAACCTCGTCTGGCGTTTCCTCGGTTGTTTCTGCCTCGCCTGGTGCTTCCTCGGCCGTCTCAGGCTCGCTTGGAGCGAGTTCTTCGCCTGGCTCGTTCTCTCCCGGTGCTGCCTCACCTGGTTCAGGTACGCCAGATGGTTCAGCGATCGGGGCAGGCTCTTCCGCTGGCTGTTCAGGAGCAGGGAGTGTGAAATCTACCGTGTAGGAGCCATATGCGCCCCACGCAACGTTGGTCAACCCTGGGTTAGGGAGATCGTACTGCGGCAAGAGTGCTGGGCTAGACCACGTCAAGTTGGTGTTCTCTGCCTGCCCAACAAAAACCATCGAGTACTTGAAGTTGACGTGCTTGCGGCGCTCTTTGACCTTGCAGATGGAGTTACCCAACGCGCTCGTGAAGCAACCGTCATTGGCGCTCTCTGCGATCTCACCGATAAGTTTGTCTTCGGACGGCTTCTTATTAAACGTGCCGTTGAATGCCAAAACGTATTGCCCCTGGTCGTCAGTCCAGGTCATCTTGGTTTCAGCGAGGCCAGATTTGCCCGTGATCTCTTCATACTGCTTGAGCAGACGCACCTGCTCAGCTAGCGCGGCCTCGCGCCCAACACCAGGGTTGCGTAGCATGAAGCGGTCCATGCCCTTGGCAACCCAGTCATTGACATAGGCGCCAACCACCGTGACGCCGGCAGCAGGTGCCGCGTCCTGTTCAGAGACATCCCCTGAAGCCGGTTGAGTCACAACGCCCCTGAAGGTTCCTTGCACACGCTTATCAAACCTGCGCAACTGAACCCACTCGGTTGGCATGGAAGCCACCTGCTCAGACCAGTCTGCGTTATTAAACAACTGAGCAATGTAGGCAGAGTTTTCATCCAACCCGTCAAGCGGGATGGGGGTCAGCGCCGGCTTGACCGCTGGCTTAGCTGCAGACTGATATGCAGGAGCGACACCTGCCCTATCTGCACCCATTCCAGGAGCAGCATGTGCCGATTCGGAGCCGAAAGCCGGAGCAAAAGCCATGCCGGCAGCCAAAGCGAAAGCTGCAGACCCAACGGTGAACCGCTTGATGCGGCCAGCCGCCTTCCCCTCGCGCTGTAATTTAGTACCAGTCGCTTGCACACGGAGTTCTTCCTGGCCCGAATGCGAGCAAGGTCCTAGGGGCAACAACGGATGACTTTCACGCATACCCTTACCTCCTCGCCTCAGTCATTGGTGCGCAGACCAGTGTCACACATAGATCCTCTGTCAGTCATGAATCTTCGCGGTTTCGAGCACCACGAACCACACAGATCTCACACAGAGTTTCGCTTGGTAGTCAGGTTCTTCAGGCGCGCTTCGTTCATTTCTCTACAAGATTGCGTAGCGGCGCCTGAACTCGAACTGTGAAGTAACACCAGGCCTACTTCTATTGTACCGCGTCTATGGGGTCAAAAATAATTCGTCACAACACTGAGTTATTCGCATATCCGCATAATTAGCCACCATTGCCCCACAGATCGAATGTAAATGAGACATCATCCCGTAGGGGCGTATGTTTACTATGCATTTACGTACATATACGGCCATACAGTAGTTCTATAGCGGAGTCTGTGGGGGCATATATTTTCTCTGCTAAGAGTAGGCTTAAAACATGAGCGAGAACAGTATGGAATACAACCGTCTTGGACGTGCAGGCCTCAAAGTTTCCGAGCTTTCCTTCGGCTCATGGGTCACTTTCGGAGACACCATCGACACCGGGCTTGCTAAGGAATGCATGCAGGCAGCCGCCGATGCCGGCGTCAACTTCTTCGATAACGCTGAAGTGTATGCGGGCGGAAAGTCCGAAGAGATCATGGGGCAGGCCATCGAAGAACTTGGCTGGAGGCGCTCCGAGTACATCATCTCCACCAAACTGTTCTGGGGAATCTCAGATGGCAAGGTCAATCTGACCAACACCCTGAACCGCAAGTACCTCATGCAGGGCATCGACGGCTCACTCGAACGCCTAGGGCTGGACTTCGTGGACCTCATCTATTGCCACCGGCCCGACCCGGAAACCAAGATTGAGGAAACCGTGTGGGCAATGAGCGACATCGTCGCTAGCGGCAAGGCACTGTATTGGGGCACATCGGAATGGTCAGCCGATGAGATTCGCGCGGCCTACGAGATCGCCGAACGCCACCATCTGCATAAGCCCTACATGGAGCAGCCCCAGTACAACCTCTTGGAACGTACCAAGGTCGAGAAAGAATACGCGCGCCTATATAAGGACATTGGCCTGGGCCTGACCACGTGGTCACCGTTGGCTGGCGGCATCCTGACTGGTAAATACCTAAACGACATCCCGGAAGGCTCCCGCGCCGCTGGCCGGTATGGGAAGATCCTCGAATCCGCTATCGCAGATGAGACGCAGAAGGATCGAGTGCGCAAACTCGTTGAGATGGCCGCGCAGCTCGATGTGACTCCCGCTCAGCTCTCGCTGGCATGGCTTTTGAAGAACCCGAACGTCTCCACAGTCATCACCGGCGCAACCTCGCTTGCTCAGCTCAACGAAAACCTCGGAGCGCTCGATGCGAAAGCCGCCCTCACCGAGGAGGCTAAAGCGGAACTCGACCAGATTTTCGCCTAGCCGCGTTGTCCGGTAACTCGCAAACCCTGCCCAACTCCTGTAGGGTGAATCACATTTTCATAAGAGAATGATGTCAACGCATGCTTTCAACGCATGTCTGAGGATTTGAGATGAGTACCGAAACTCACGGTGGCGCTGCCACCGCGGCGAGTGCAAATGCCCCGCAAGAAGGCGAACTTAAAAAGACGCAGAAACCTGCTTGGGTTTTCGCGGTAGCTGTTGGTTCCGCAGTTGGTTGGGGCGCGTTCGTGCTCCCCGTCGATTGGCTCCATCAAGGTGGTGTGGTCGGCGCGGCACTCGGTATGGCTATCGGCGGTAGCCTTATCGCGCTCATTGCGTTGAGCTACGGCATCGTTATCAAGGCCCTGCCTGTCACAGGTGGCGAGGTCGCTTATGCCCTGGTTGCTTTCGGACGGCGTCACGCGTTCATTGTCGGCTGGTTCCTCACCCTCGGTTACCTCTGTATCGTTGCGCTGAACGCCTCTGCGATGGCGCTTGTCGCCAGGCGTCTAGCGCCCGGGATCATGGAGCAAGTCCACTTGTGGACTATCGCAGGGTTCAACGTGTATCTGCCTGAGGTCATCTTCGCGTCCGCGTGCCTCATCCTGTTTGGCTGGCTCAACATTCGTGGTGCGGCTTTCGGTGGCCGTGTTCAGTTCGTCGCGGTTGTCGTGATGCTGATTGCTGTTGTGCTCATCGTGATCGGTGTAGTCGCTATGGCTGGCCGCAACGAACTCAGTTTCGGCCCGGCTTTCCCAACGGATGTTCCACCTATGGCCGCGATCATCACGCTCGTTGCGATCGCCCCATGGGCGTTCATCGGTTTCGATAACGTCCCGCAGGTTGCAGGTGAGTTCAACTTCTCGCCACGTAAGGCCTTGGGCCTCATTCTGTTCGCGATCTTCGCAGCAGTTGCGATCTACGTCCTCATGATCATGGCGGTATCGCTCTCTGCCGGCCCGGGCATCGAAAATATCGGTGACGACACGTGGGCACCTGCCGATGTGATCGCCGGCGTCCTCGGCCAGTTCGGCGTGGTCCTGCTGGTCATCGGCGTCTCGATGGGCATCTTCACCGGCCTCAACGGCTTCACGATGTCCGCATCCCGTGTAGTGCTTGCCCTCGGACGGGCACGCATGTTGCCGGAAGCTACCGCGAAAATCAGCCCGCGCTTCCACACGCCGCACGTTGCGCTCATCGTGGTGGTTGCACTGTGCCTGATCACCCCGTGGTTCGGGCGTGCCGCGCTCAGCTGGGTGGTGGACATGAGCTCGGTGGGTGTCACCATCGCGTACTTCTATACGTGCTTGTGCGCGTTCAAGGTCATGCACCGCGACCGTTCCCTCATGCGTGCTGCTGGGGAGCGCGTACCGTTTTTGATTACGCTTTCCGGCCCGGTCGCGCTACTGGGTGCCGCGATTTCTGTGCTGTTCCTCTTGTTGCTGTTCTTGCCGTTCTCCCCTGGCGCGCTCAGCACGCCATCGCTCATTGCGCTGATCGTGTGGCTTGTTCTGGGTGTCGGGTTCTTCCTGGTCCGCCGGCCACGCTTCGAAGCCCTCACGGAAGAAGAAACCCGCGAGGTCATGCTGGGTGAACACCAGGACGTCTACCTGGACCAGGACCACATTGACGAAGAGGTAGAGCGCATCACCGGCGCAATCCCGATTGTGCCGATGCCTGGAGCCGACACCTCCAACATGGCACCGCACACTGCAGCGGCTGCCGAGACGCTGGCCGAGCAAGAACCGGATGACCCAGACCCTGCCAAGCCGATGAAGTAGCCGATGCATTAGCCTGCCACACACTACAACGTGGCAGGCTAATGCATGTGTCAACCTGTGGGACTATGGCGCGGGCTTAGAGACGAGCGCTTTCAGTTGTTCGGCTAGTTCCCGTGTTGCTTTCTCCCCCGCTTCAGCGGCACGCTGGAACTTGTTGAACGAGGTGAAGCCCACATCGTCCATTTGCGGGTCAATCAGCACATCCGGAGGGAACAGAGACAACCGAACTTTGATCAGTTGCGCCTGCATGATCTCGATGCCGCGCACCGCCTCCTTGAATGTGCCATTGATGAACCTGCCGGTCGGTACAGGCTGAGATTCCTTAGTCATATCGACCGCTTCCAGTGCGGTCGCATTCACCGCGACCACGTTCTTGGCGCCGAAGAAATGCGCCGCATCCACCGGAAGCTGGTTCAGCATCCCGCCATCCATCAACAGGTCACTACCGACCCGGACCGGCTCCAAGACCCCAGGGAACGCGGCCGAAGCGTGCACTGCAGCAAGCAGGTTCCCCGAATGCAGATAACGGGTGGTTCCGCTAGCGACATCCGTGGCCACAACAACCAGTGGAGTCTCGAGCTCCTCGAAGGTTTCGGGCAAATACTGGCCTAAGAAAGACCGCAGACGCTTAGTTGAGAGCACGCGGCCGCTGAGACCCCAGTTCAACACCTTCCACCAGTCCACGCTCTCACTGATCTCGCGGATCTTCGCCGCATCATGACCAGCGGCGATCAACGCGCCGATGATCCCGCCCATGCTCGTCCCGGCGATCACCTCCGGGCGCACTTCGAGCTGCTCCAGCTCATGCCACACCCCCACATGGCACAAACCTCGGGCACCACCGCCACCCAACGCTAAACCAAGCACACAAACCTCCAACAATCCTCGCTGTACACGAGACACGTTGCCGCACCGACAGCGACACATCTTCTTCTACAGTTCCGTATCAACACCAAAAACGCCAGCACCAATGAGAAATGCGACGCCGCCCCGCTGTGAACATGCGAAACTACACATATGCTGACCGCCACCATCTGGGGAATCATCGCCGCATCCTCGCTCACGATCGGCGCGGTCCTAGGGCTCGTCACCCCCCCTGGCCGCCGCGACTCATCGGCGTAAACAAGGCACCGGCAACGCAGGAATGGTGCTCGTCATGGGTGCCATCCTCGACGGCATTCCGGAACAAACCGTACTCGGTGTAGGAATGGGAGCCGGCAACGACGTCAGCATCGCATTGCTGATCGCGATCTGCCTAGCCAACATCCCCGAATCCGTCGGTTCAGCCTCCGACATGAAAACAGCCGGCGTCCCCACCCGACGAATCATGGGCAACTGCGTTGCGACCTAACTAAACTGCCGCCCAAGCTAGGTTCCCGACTTCTCGGCAAGGCCCCTCACGCATCGGGGTGGGTCCGCCGCACCCCCATCAACGCAACAAGCAACACGCACGAGGCCGTGACCATCGTGAGCGCCATCGGCAGTGCCGTAGCGCCATCACCGATGCCGGTCAACGGCGCGACCACCGCCGCCAGACCGAACTGAGCCGCACCCAACATCGCAGACCCCGCACCCGTGCGACCCGCTGAGGCTTCAAGCGAGAGCGCCACCAGATTCGGTAGCAAGAAACCGTTGCAACACACCACTACCGCGAAACCCGCCATGAGCGGCCACGCCGCCGCCTCGAGCAGCGTTACCGAAATGACGATCCACGCGACACCAGCCGCCTGTGTGCACCCCACGATAGTGACCCAGCGGCGCGCCGGAATCCGGTCAATAATCCGCGGATTCACGGCACTCGCCAACACCAGCGTGAGCGAGTTGAACGTGAACATGAGCGCATATTCACGCTCGCTAAACCCGTTCATGCGGATCATGATGAACGAACTAGCGGAAATATAGGCGAACATCACGGCAAAACCCGCAACGAACATGAGGGTCGGGAACACATAGGAGCCACGGGTCAGAAGCTCCCCCATGTTCGCAAACGCCTTCGCGATCCCTCCGGTATGCCGGTCCTCGCTACGTAGCGTTTCCGGGACAGCCCACCACACGCCTAGCGCAGCGAGCGCGAAAACACACGCCAACATCACGAACACTGCACGCCAGGACAACCACGGGATTAACACCCCACCCACCGCGGGCGCGATCACCGGTGCGATCGACTGAATCGCCATGATCGTGGACAACGCCTTCGCGATCCCCTTACCGCGCCCCACATCAGCGATGATCGCTTTCGAAAGCACCACCCCAGCAGCACCGCATACGCCTTGGAAGCATCGCGCGATAATCAGCACCACGATGCTTGGAGCCAGTGCCGAAACCAGAGAAGCAATCCCTGAGCCCACCAGGCCGAGCAGGAGCAACGTGCGCCGGCCACGCTGATCAGACAACGGCCCAATCACAAGCTGGCCTAGACCCATCGTGATCAGAAAGCCCGTGAGCGACAGCTGCGTCACTGACGCGCTCGCACCGAACTCGCGTGCAATCTGATCCAGACCGGGAACGTACGCATCGATCGCAAACGGCGCGAGCCCGCCGCACAACGCCAACACCGCAATCATGCGGCGCGGCAACAGGCGCGGGCGGCTCACAGAAGGTTCCTGACTCATCGGTGTCCATGCTACGACGCGGCGCAGCAGCGTAACGGCACAGCGGTGTAACGGTTCAGCGCCGGCGTGCTAAGCGACAGGTAGTCGCAACGTGACTTTAGAGCCCTGGCCGTGCCAAGACTCCAACGATGTGGATCCTCCGTGGCGTTCGATGATCGCCCGGACCATTGGCAGGCCTAAGCCGCTCCCCTCGGTTCCGCGCACCTCACGTGAGCGGCCAAGTTCCTCCCACACGGTCTCCAGCTCGTCCGCAGCGATACCGCGGCCCGTATCCGCGCAGTCGATATACACCGAACCGTCCGCTTCACGGCCGTGCATTTCGATGCGGGCGCCAGGGTCCGAATACTTCACGGCGTTACTGAGCACATTAGAAATGGCGAGGAACAGCAAGTCTGAGTCCCCTTGAATACGCGGCAACGGCCTCGGGGCGCGCGGGAGTGCGACCTCGATGTGGCGTTCGCGAGCACCCGGGATCTCCAACACGGTCTGGACAGCTTCTTCCACCAGCTCCGTCAAGTCCACGCTGCTCAGCTCAAGCTCGGCGTGCTCGACCTCGCTGATCTTACGCAGATCACTCAACAAGCTAGAGAGCCGCTGAGCCTGCGCACCAATGTTGTCCAGCTGCCGTTGCGAGGGCTCGTCCGCGAGAGCCGCACGGATCCCTTGAATAGGGTTCTTTAGTTCGTGATCCAGCCGCGCCATGAGCCGTTGCCTACGCTGCGTCTGCTCCTCGCGTTCGCGGCGAACCGCGCGCACCTCGCTGCGGCGCAACCAGGCCACGGCAAGCCAGCCGATCAGGAAAACAACGGTCACGGTGACGCCCAGAATCAACGGAACCCACGCCAACGTGGTTGCGACCGTTAAGACTTTCTTGCTGTCCACCGACGCCCAGATCAGGCTCGCCACCAGGCCCACCAGCACCGGCGCGAACACTACAACCAGCGTCCAGTTCAGTTTCCCGCGGCGACGCTGCGCGGGCTGAGAGTCCGGTGAGGACGGTCTGGAACGTTGACGCTGTACAGCTTTGGGCGCAGACGGGGACTCAGGCGCAGGTGGGTACGCTGGCTGGTTCATGCGCGCTCCACCTCAGCCACAAAACGGTACCCTTCACCGGAGACCGTTTCGATCATCGACTGCCCCGGAGCTACATCACCGAGAACCTTGCGGATCTCAGCCACGCGATGGTCCACGGCCCGCGTGGTCACGATCGCTTCGAAACCCCACACAGTTTCGAGTAGGCGTTGACGCGAGAACACCTCATCCGGGTGGCTCATCAAAAACTCGAGCAACGCGAACGCGCGCGGGGTCAGGGACTTCTCGCGGCCATCAACGAAGATGCGGCGTGCCGGTCGATCCAGCTTCAACGGGCCGGCAACCAGAGATTCAGCTGCACTGAGTGGGGCGCCGCCTTGCCCGCTGCGGCGTAGCACGGCACGGATCCGAGCCATCAGCTCGACCGGGTCGAACGGCTTGGTCAGGTAGTCGTCGGCGCCGTCATCAAGGGCAGCTGCGCGTTCGAAGGATTCGCCGACCTCGGTCAACAGAATCACTGGCAACCATTCGTCATCGGCCCTGATGCGCCGCAAAACTTCACGGCCATCAACCCGCGGCATCAGAACATCGAGGATGACCAGGCTCGGGCGGCGGTGCTCAATCTTACGGAGCGCGTCAGCCCCGTCCACAGCGACATCCACGTCCAAGCCGTTCCGGCTCAAAACGGGAGCCAAGTGTTCCCTGATGGTGGCATCATCATCAACTAACAAGATCTGTGGACGAGGCGACACGCCGCCCATAAAGTTCCTACCCTTCACAACAGCCAAGCGGGCCCACCACGCGGTACACACCACGCGATGAACCCAGCCTAGCCGCTAATAGCGGATCTCGACCCGCCGGTTCTTCTCACGGCCCTCGAAGTTCGGCTTCGACTTGGTGCCGTTACTTGCGACCGGTTTGGTGTCCGCGAAGCCTTTCGCCTCAACCTTGAGGTCCTTGCGTGCGGCCTTGATCGCATCGGCAACAGACTTGGCGCGTAGCTCAGAGAGCTTCTTGTTCCCGACCTTAGACGGCACGTTATCCGTGTGGCCGCCCACCGCGATCTTCGCATTCTTCGGCACGTCCTTGACAAGCTCACCGATGCGGTTCTTCGCGTTATCCGAAAGCTTGTGGGCGTCGATCTTGAAGAGGATGTCAGAAGACAAGCTCACAATGTCCTTGCCGTCTTCCTTCCGCTCAGTTTCAAGCTTCTTGATGCCCATATCCATCTTCTCGATCTTGGGATCGATGGGCTTGATCGATTTCGCTATTTCTTTATCGCTGAGCTTTTCGTGCTTATTGTCATCGGCGAGCGCCGGCTGTGCTCCCGCCACCAGGGCGAGTGTCACCAGCGAAGCCGCTATTCCTGTTACGCGCCTCAATCGATCTCAACCCCCTGAGCCATCTCCGTGTTGTTCCACATGTTGAAGTCCATGGTGTGCACGTCCTCAGGCGGAGCCGCGAACACGGACGTCGAATATACGCGCTTGCCCGGAGTCAGGTGCACACCCTGGTTGGTTACCGCGCCGGAGTTCAACCGCTCATGCTTGTTGAGATTCGTTTGGTCGATCGCATACTCGAACACATTATGCTGATTCCCCGCGACCTTCCACAGATTGAACCCACCATCGTCTTGCGCCGTTGTGTGGAGCGTGTAGCCGTAGACGACCTTGACGAACTTACCTTCGCGCTTAGCCTCGAGCATGTCGATGGTCAGTTTGGCGTCCTTATCCCCTTCCACGGTCACGCCTGTGGTGACTGAGAGGATCGGTTCTCGATTGTCTTGCTGCCCATCCGGGTTACCCTCGCCGGAGTCGTTGCCCTGTTCGGCGCCGTTGTCTGATGCGTTCGTGTTGTTCGAGGTGGAGTCACCAGAGGTGGTGTGGGCTTGCTCCTCCGAGTTCGTGTTCTCACCTTGAGGGCTCTGCTGCGCAGAAGCCTGGTTCGCGCTCTGGTCCTGACCCTCATCGCTCACACCCACCGAGCAGCCTGCCAAACCAATGGACGAAGCGAGCGCCAGGCCCAGAACCATCTTGCTTGCAGTTGACTTGTTCATGGCTAAACCTTTCGCCTCTATAGAACCTGCACGGAAAGCTGTGTGCCTCCGTCTTGTTTACAACGCTACGGCGAAGGACCCTTCAACCTATCGCAGATCTGTCGCCAACAACCCGGATCTTGTACCGAATTAGCGACAACGACGCAAAACTTCAGAATTCGTTTACTTGAGGATCGTTTGAGTCAGGTGTGGGGCGTCCCCTACGTTTTCAGAGGTGGGCGGGCAAGTTTCCGGAGCGGAACAGACGGATCGGCCAGCGCATCGGGCGGTACAACAAGCCCTTGATCAATGATCCGGCGAGCCGCACGCACCGTGACCCCGCCATCGACCGCTGCGCAACCAGCCATGGTCCCGTCCGAGTTGAGGAGGAACGTCGCCTGCGGAGACCCGTCCTCGTTGAAACGGTGAACAAACTGGGTTTCGCTCTCACGCCCGGCGACCAGCGAACCCACGCCTTCGACGTGAACCCCGTGGCGGTCCGACCAGAACCACGCGGCTGCGTGCACGGATTCGGCCGGGCTAGGCTCTTGCCCCAGGATCGCGGCGGCGGCTCTCGATCCGCTGTTCATCGCGTTCTCCCAATGCTCCGCGCGCGGCAACAGTTCACCCTCAGGGGTGCGGATGCGCGCGGCATCCCCCACCGCGAAGATCGCGGGGTTCGAGGTGCGTTGGCACTCATCGACGAGCACGCCGTCGGTGACTTCCAAGCCGAGGCGTTCGGCGAGCGCGGTGTTCGGGGTGATCCCGATACCCACCAGAACCTGATCCGCCCTCACCTGCGTGCCATCTATGAGGGTCACAACGCGTTCGGGGCCATCCAGCTCGATACGAGCCGGAGCGTCATGGATGACGTCGATCCCCTTCCCGGCATGCATCGCGTGCAGATGCTCGGCCAACACCGCCCCAACAGCGGACAGCAGCGGAGGGTTCGCCGGTTCCACGAGCGTCACATCAGCGCCGAGTTCCAGCAGTGTCGATGCTATTTCCGCACCAATCAACCCCGCACCCACAATGACCACACGTGTGCCTGGGGTGATGCTTTCACGCAAGAGGTCAGCGTCCGTGCGGGTACGCAGCTGAAGGACCTCTTCCAACTCACCGCCAGGGACCGGGAGCTTGCGGGCGCTACCGCCGGTACCCAGAACCACACGGTCAGCGGTGAGAGTTTCGCCATTGTTCAGCCGGACGGTGATCTGCGAGTTGCCAGGTGAGGCGGCTGAGTGTGCAACCGCCCCGGCAGAGTCTTCAGCCGCTTCGGCGGAGAGCCCTAGCGCTTCAGCGGAGTCCTCTACCGCCACGGCTTCAGCTTCGATGAGCTTCACGCGGTTCTCGTCGAACCACTCTCGTGGCTCGAACTGGATCTGTTCCAGCGTCTGTGTGCCTAGCAGGTAGCCCTTCGACAGCGGCGGCCGGTCATACGGCAGGCCACCTGGCTCCACCATCGTGATCTCACCATCAAAGCCACGGGAGCGCAGCTGGCGCGCCACCGTGAAACCGGCGACACCACCGCCGATGATCGCAACAGAATTCACTGGCATCAGTCAGCGTCAATAGCAGGCACACCCGGGTACAGGACCACGGTGTCGCCCTCAACCTCGACCTTGTGCGTCCGGGCATCCACAGTGGCCGGCAGACACAACGCCTTACCGTTCTTGAGGCAGAACCTGGCCGCATGCGCCGGGCACTCGACCTCCGTGCCCTCGACCCAGCCGTCGGCGAGGCTCGCTACCTCGTGCGTGCACTCATCATTGAGGGCATAAAACGAGCCATCTTCGGCATGGAACACCGCGATGTCCTCGCCGGTTACGTTCTCATCCCCCGGAACCAGGAACGCCTCTCCCTCAGGGATCTCGCTGACAGGGATTTTGACGGTATCGCTCATAAGTGCCTCTCCTCTGTACTCGATGGACTCAAGTTTGGTGCGGTTCTCTATTCGGTGCGGCGGCGAACGATGCGGTAGCGGGCCACTCGGTGGTCGCTGCGGTGCCGGGCCACCGGCGACCCGGCACCGGCCTCCAGAGTTAGTTGCGGTGCTCCACGAGGTTGCGGCGTTCAAGACGCAACGTGACATCCGCAGCCTTCGCAAGCTGTTTGGAGTGAGTCACCACGATCACGCATTTATTTTGCTGATGCGCGGCATCACGCAGAATCTCGATCACACCTTCCGCGGTTTCTTCATCCAGGTTACCTGTCGGCTCATCAGCGAGGATCACAGGTGCAGAGGAAACCAGCGCTCGTCCGATCGCGACACGCTGTTGCTGCCCACCGGACAAAGCCAACACGTTCCGCTGAGCTGCGGCCGCATCGACCCCAAGGCGGGTCAGGTCCTCGACCGTGGCTTTCGAGTTCACCAACCGCAGGTTCTCAATAGGGGTGAGGTAGTCAATCAAGTTGTAGTTCTGGAACACCAACGCGATCTGGTCGCGCCGGTGACGTGTGTAGCCTGTGGTGGCGATGTCTGTGCCGTTGAAACGCACAACACCGTCAGTGGGCGCATCGAGACCTGCGAGCAGGCTCAGCATCGTTGTCTTACCCGCGCCGGAAGAGCCGACGATCGCATAGAACGTGCCGAGATCGAAGTCATAGGTGACCTTGTTGAGCACCCGCTGGGCGGTGCTGCCGTACGTGTAACCGACGTGGTCTAGTTGCATGATGGACATGATTTTTCCTAACTACGTTTTGAAAGAATGCGTTTGGGGCGTTGGGTGATGAGAGGCAGAACGCCTACCGAAACGCCGATCAGCACGATGACGAAACCCCACGCAAGCGCGGCAACCGTGCCGCTTGCACTGGCTGTGAGGTGGATTGAGGCCAGCGCGTCATCCCCCGCCTGAGCGATGATTGCCCGCCCGAGATAGCCGGACAGAACCGTCCCAGCTACGGTTGAGATGACTGCGGCGACGGCGGCGAAAATGCTTGCCTCAATCCCGAACTGTGAGAGCACATTGCCCTTCGATTTCCCGAGCGACAGCAAGATGCCTACCTCGTGGATGCGGCCCCGTGCCCAGAACGTACTCACGAGCGTGAGCACGCACGCACCCGCGATGCTCAAGCCCAGCAACAGGACCGCCAATAGTTTGTCCACTCCGGCGATCGCCTGGAGAACCGGGGCGAACTGCGCAGAATTGTCCTCCAATGTAAGGTCTGGCGCGGCCTGATGAGCCGCTTTGAGAGCTTCCGGGAGTTCCTGGGCGTTATGGGTGAAATACCGGCCGGTGGTCAGCGGTGCTCCGAGCTTCCGTGCTGAGGCGAGGTCCACGAACACCTGGTTCTCTGAAGCACCCGCCGGCAGCCCGCTTGGGTTTTCTGTTTTCCCGTCAAAGATCCCCGCAACCTTCACGGTGACTTTCGTTGTGCCTTGAGCGAGGGTGAGGGTGGATCCCGGCTTGAGATTGTTGAGCTGGGCGAACTCCCGGTGGATCAGCGCTTGCGATGTGCCCTCACCCACGTGCGTTCCCTCAACCAGCTGATACAGCTTGCCCTGAAACCCCGGGTTCAACTCCGAATCACTGACTCCAGTCGCAGTCACTGCGCTAGCGAATTCAGGGTCCAATTGGACCCCACGCCCACCAGCGACCGGTTTAGCACCCTCAAGTTGCGGCATCGTCACCGCTTCCACACTGTGCTTAGCGATCTGCGGCAAACCAGCCAAACGTTTGAGCACCGACTCATCGATACCGGCCTGCTGGGCAGGCGGTTGGGAAGGCGGCTGTGCAGGCGGCTGGCCAGTACCGTTACCAGTATCAGTGGCATTACCAGTATCAGGGTTAGTGCCGGGTACAGCGCCGGCGGTTGCAGTGAAGCCGGCGCCAACGTTGGTGCTGATCGCGTCCTTGACGTCCGCCATCGAGGACCGAACGCCGGACTGGGCGACGAGCGCGGTGAACACGACCGCCATGATGAGTGTCATGAGGATGCTGCGCCGCGGTTTGCGGATCACGCTGCGGATCGCTCGGGGCCAAGGACTGCTCATTTGGTGTCCACGAGGATCGCGCGTGGGCTTTTACGCAGCATCGGTAGCGAGGTAACCGCGACAACCACCGCGACCACAGCCACACAGATGATCACCGCTTGGATCACCGAAGCCGTCGAGAGTCCCACCGCGAGGCTGTCGAGTGTTTGAACGGAGGCGGAGGATTCCATGTCCGCACCGAACTGACCAGCTTGAGCCATCTCTTGTTCAGCGGACTTATTGACGCTCGCGAGCGTCGTGTTCCCCATCCATTGAGCGAAACTGTTCGCCGCGAAATAGGCGACGATGAACGCTGGAATAGCGATCAGGATGAGCTCTGCGAAATACTGGGCGGTGATGTTGGCTTTATTGACGCCGATGGCGAGCAAGGTCCCGGTTTCTTTCTTGCGTTCGTTGAGCCATAGGAACAACACGAGCGCTACAACGGCGGCGGCGAAGATCGTCGCACCCACCGTCGTGTTGTTCATGATGCTCGTGACACCGTCCACTGCCCCAGTGATACCAGCAAGGTATTGGGTGGAACGTGAAAGCTGGTAGTTGTTCCAGTCGATCCCCTGAGCTGCGGCGGCCTTGACGACGTCCTCGAAGTTGGCGTCCTTGGCCACAAAGAAGTTCGCGTCCTGATAAATCTCAGTCTGAGGTGTGAACTGATACAGCGTCCGCGTTGTATCCAAGTCAGTGAAAACCGTGTTGGCGTACAGTTCGCTACGCACCGCGACTGGACGGGTGTTCTTGCCGGATACGATGCCGACAACCTCAGTCTTCACTTCTTTGGTGGATTGTTGCTGGTTATCTACGTCGTATTTGTTGCCCTTCAACGTGAGCGTGCTACCAAGTTTGAGGTTGTTCGCTTTCGCGAGATCTTCATGGATCACGGACTTGTGTTTGTCTTCAGACGTCAAGTGCCTGCCCTCGACGAGCTTCAACGAACCACTACGGAACGCGTTAGCGATCTCAGATTCGTTGACGCCCCACACGTTCACGGCATTACCGAACTGGGCTTCGCGCTGCTGGTCATAGTCAGCGTGGTCAGGCTTGAGAACCTTCGCACCCACAAGATCAGCAGTGACGTTCTGGCGGGCGACATGGGAGACCACACCATCCAAGCTCGCAAGCTTTTCAATATCGGCAGGCTTCACGTTGCCCGCCCCACGCGGGGTACCCATGTTGTAGTGAGGGTTATTCTCCAACACGAAGCCACTACCGGTCTTCGCGTCAATCTCTTGTGCGACCTGGTCCGCGGAGCGGGTCACAGCGCCCGCGGACATCACCACGGTCCCCATCGCCGCGAGAACAGCAAGGATAATCACGGTCTTGACTGGTTTTCGGGCACAGTAGCGCCACGCTCTTCCTAGAAACGACACAGTTTCCCTTTCAAGGTGAAAATGGTTGGCGCGTCCATGGCGCTGATCGCAAGACTAACCGCGAGGCTACCCACAGTGGGATGCATAGTGGTGAGCGAAATCTGGTTCGCAGAATGCAGCGCGCCGATAAGGTCCGAAAGAAACTTATAATTCGATTCTGAAACGAGTCTGAAGGTCCTCTGCACCCAAGCTGAGGGAACGCGAGGAAGTTTCAGTGAGCCCCGGCGAGCGCCCGATATTCCCGGGTTACTGGTTTCCAGAAGCCCGCCCGGTGCGCTAGCAGTTCTTTGAAATGCCGCGGGGTCACCTCATCCAGTGCCGCAACATATTCGGGCACGGTTTCGCGCGGCAGCCGCAGGCCCATCGTGAGGTGTGGGATCCAGTCCGTGCGGTGATCCTCCGGGTTAAGCACGCTGATCTCGCGGACTGCTTGCCGCATCGGCTCCCCCGTTTCCAAAAGCCATGCGACCGTCTGTTTGCGGCGCGTACCGAATATCACGGTGCCGACTCGTTGAAACTCCGCGGGGATCACGGCTGGTAAAACCTCGGCGGCGCGTTCCACGGCTGCCGGCGCCATATCGTGTGAAAAAGAGATAGTGATGTGTGGGGTCTGGTTTTGGCGCGGGAAACCGCGGGCTTCGAGGGCATCGAAAATCTCGCGCACCTGCCGCTCCTGCTCAGGCGGTAAATACAACAGAATGTTCTGCGGTGACGCCACGAAAAACCCCTCACGCATGCATTTTTGAGAAACTAGCTAATGTTGAGGATCTAGCAACTGTTGACGCCGAGCAACTGTTGGTGCTTACCCGCCGGCGCCGATCTAGCCGCGCAACACGCGTCGGTTGCGCATCACCATCGCGGTCCCTTTGAAGAAACCAAGCCGCTCATAGTAGCCAATCAGGTGATCGTCGCAGGCCAGATCGATCGAATACATGCCCTCGAGGCTGGCTACGATGCGGCGCACCAGCTCCTGCCCGATCCCCTGATTCTGATACTCCGGCAGCACCTCAAGCCACGGGATGAACGCGGTGAGAACACCGTCGCTAATCGCGTTGATGTAACCGACCACGCGCTCGCCATCGAGCGCCCACACGCGTCGGAACGAGCCATCCATGACATCCACGAGCTGTTGAGCACTCGGCGGGGTGGGCCAGCCGACGAAGAACCCCTCAAGCTGCTCGGCTTGAACCGCGCCTGGCTCATCACGATACGTAATCATGCGGTCGCTCTGCCTTCCTCATGCGTTGCGGTTTCCCTACGCATGCTCTTGCAACCAGGCCGCCAGAACCGGGACGTGAGAATGCTCAACATCCTTAGCCGCCGTCAGTAACGTCACGTGAGCGCTATGTGACAGTTCCTCCGCGAGTTCAGCGGCCGCATCGTTCTCATCAAGTTCGGCACTGTAGCGGCTCTTGAACTCATCCCAACGCTCTTCCGGCGCCTCATGAAACCAGGTGCGTAAGGCACTGCTCGGGGCCGCGTCCTTAGCCCATACGTCATAGTCGAGGGCCTCCTTCTTGATCCCGCGAGGCCACAGTCTGTCAGTCAAAACGCGGGTACCCTTAGTCGGCTCTGACTCCTCATAGACACGACGAAACGTCCACTTAGCACTCAGCGAGCTCATGATCACCTTCCCGCAGTGTTTTGACGCCGGAGCAGTTTTGTTGACGCCGGCACAGTCTTGTATCGGCACAGGCTTCAACCAGCGCTATGCCGGCCACTATCTACCTTAGTAGCCGTCCCCCACGTCAGGGGGTGGCGCGGCACAGCATAGGATCGAACCAGCTACACCCCACGCGAGGAAAACCTCCGAGCAAGGAGGGCACATGAGCAAGGAGGCCACATGGCGCTGAACATCGCTTTGATCGGATACGGCGGGATCGCCTCCCGTGTTGCCCCCGCGGTCCGGGACATGGACGACGTCCAGCTCGTGGGCGCGATCGTGCGCACGCCAGGGCCAGCAGCCGACGACGGTGTGGCCGAGCTCAGCCTGGACGAGGCACTCGCCGACGATGCACTCGCGGACGATGTACTGGCTGAGGGCGCGTCGCCGGAAGGGCTTTCCGGGCGGCCCGTGGACTTGTTCGTTGAGGCCGCCGGGGTTCCTGCCGTGGCTGAGTACGGTCCGCACATCGTCGGGGCAGGTAAAGACCTACTGATAACCAGCGTTGGGGCGCTCGCCGACCCGCGGCTACGGCGTGCCCTACGAGGGTGACGTAGCCGGGGCTATCGACAAGTTCCCAGCCAACCTCAACGTGGCTGTCGCGCTCGCGCACACAACGGGGATGTGGGATGAGACAGTCGTGAAACTCATCGCCGACCCAGCCACACACCAAACCAAACACACCATCACAGCTAGCGGCGCATCGGGCTCCTACCGGTTCGAGATCACCAACAATCCCCTACCGGATTCCCCGGCAACCAGCGGGATCGTCGTGAACTCGGTGATCACCGGGATCCGGACCATCGCAGGCACGTCCGGAGTCACCGTCTAGACCGTACCGCCTGCGCCGGGACCGGCTATGCAGCGCCGACCTCGTGGCTGTCAGCCCGTGACGAGTGAGTGTGCCCCGTGTGAACGTTCCCCGCATGAATGTGGATGTGCGGCTGGCGTGATGCCCGCAGGCCGTTGAGGATCACGAGGACCTCGGTGAGTTCGTGCGCGAGCACCACGGCGGCGAGGCTCATGACCCCGAAGAACGAAAGCGGCAGCAACAGCACGATCAGCGCGAGCGATACCGCGAGGTTCTGGTTCATGATGCGCCGGCCGCGGCGTGCGTGAGCGAAGGCCCGCGGAAGCAGGCGAATGTCCGTGCCGGTGAAGGCGATGTCAGCGGACTCGATCGCGACATCGGCTCCACCCACGCCCATTGCAATACCGATGTCAGCCACGGCGAGCGCTGGCGCGTCGTTGATGCCGTCGCCGATCATCGCGACGTGGTTGAGCGCTTGGACCGCGGCGACTTTGTCTTCGGGGCGCAGCTCGGCGCGGACATCCGTGATGTCGGCTTGGGCCGCGATCGCGTTCGCGGTGCGTGCGTTGTCGCCGGTCAGCATCGTGATCCCGATGCCCTGTTTCTTCAACGCAGCCACCGCATCGGCCGCTCCTTCGCGGAGCTCATCGCGCACACCGATCACCGCGGTTGGTTCGTCGTTGACGTGCAGAACCACGGTGGTCATGCCGTTTTCTTCAAGCTCGGTGGTGTCTGCGCTGAGCGGGCCGGGGCTGAGCCATCGTGGGCTTCCGATCGCGATGCGGTCGCCGTCGACCCAGCCTTCGATGCCGTGGCCGGCCTGTTCCGTGACGTCGGTTGCGGTGGGGACCACGGGTGCGGCGGTGGTGATCGCGGCGGCGATCGGGTGGGAGCTGTGTTGTTCGAGGGCGGCGGCCCATTCCAGGGCGACGTCCATGCTGACGTTCGGGACGGAGCGGACGGCGGCGACCTGTGGTTTGCCGCGGGTGAGGGTCCCGGTCTTGTCGATCGCGATGTGGCGGATGGTTCCGAACCGTTCGAATGCGGCACCGGATTTGATGATCACGCCGTATTTGCTGGCTCCGCCGACTGCGGCGATCACGGTGAGTGGGACGGCGATGGCGAGTGCACATGGGGACGCTGCCACGAGCACGGTGAGGGCGCGGGTGATCCACAGTTCTGGGTCGCCCACCAGCGAACCGATCACCGCGATGAGTGCCGCTAGGACGAGGACGCCCGGCACGAGCGGTGTAGCGATGCGGTCAGCGATGCGCGCACGTTCCCCGCGTTCGTTTTGCGCTCCTTGCACGAGCGAGACGATGGTCGTGAGCGAGTTATCGGTTCCTGGCGCGGTGGCCTGGATTTCCAGTGGCGTTGTGGTTGCGATGGAGCCGGCGCTGATGTGTTCGCCTTGTTCTATGGTGAACGGCATGGATTCGCCGGTGATGGCGCTGGTGTCGATGTCGGTGCGGCTGGTGATCAGGGTGCCGTCGGTGGGGACGCGTTCGCCTGGGCGGATGAGGATGTGGTCCCCTACCGTGAGTTCGGAGGTGGGGATGGTGATGGTGGTGTCGCCGCGGCGGATGGTCGCTTGGTCTGGTGTGAGGTCGAGGAGGGCGCGTAGGCTACCTTGCGCTTTGGCCATCGCTTTTTCTTCGAGGGCTTCAGCGATGGAGAACAGGAACGCGAGTGCTGCGGCTTCCCCGACGTAGCCGAGGATGACGGCGCCGACGGCGCTGATGGTCATGAGGAGTGCGACACCGATTTTGCCTTTGGTGAGGCGCTTGAGGGCATCAGGTACGAAGGTTGCCGCGCCGATGATGAGGCTGGCCCAGTAGAGGACCTGTTCGGCCGTTTCGTAGCCGAGTAGGCCGGTGATGAACCCGGCGACGAGGAGCAGGCCCGAGGTGAGTGGCACGAGGATTTCGATGTCCCGCCACCACGGGACTGTTTTGACGTCGATGCCTTCCATGACGATGTCGCCGCCGCAACCGCACGCTGAGCTCATATGACCCTTCTCCTTGTCGAGACCGGCTGATGAAACCGAACGGGGATCTGGTTCATGAATGGCCGGTTAACCTGTTTCCAGGCTAGCCCCGCAGAGGCGGGAAACGGGCATTTTTACGTGATGCGGGCCACAGTGTAAGAAACATGTGTAACTTACTTTTTCGGGCGCTTGGTAGCTGAAAATGACAGTGATTTTCAGGAGGGTTTTTGGGGGTGCGGTGCTGGAGTTTTGGTGCCTAGTGGGGCTTGCTTATTCGTAGTGAGTCCACATCCGCAAAACGTGGACGGTGCGAGCCTCGGCATTGACCTCATAAACGAGGCGATGCTGAATATTGATCCGCCGCGAATAGCAACCGGCTAAGTCGCCGATAAGTTTTTCGAAACGGGGTGGACTGGCGAATGGGTCTTCGGAGAGCAAGTCCAACAACATTCGCGCTTTAGGCTTTAGCCCCGACGACGCTAATTTCTTTGCGTCTTTCTGAGCCTGCTTCGAGTAAACCAAGCGCCAGTTGGTCACCAGTCAAGCTCCTCAGAGCCCGACGCGATCCCTTCCTCCCGGGCAGCAAGGATGGACTCAGTCATTCCTGGGATCGAGGCCAGAAACAGTGTTTCCTGAATCGCACGCCAGTCTTCTTCGCCCACTAGGACTGCATTGCCGCGTTGCCCTGTTATGGTCACCGGCTCAGACTCGTCATTCACTTGATCGATTAAACGGTACAGATTATTGCGTGCCGATGTTGCGTTTACAGCAGTCATTCGTCGATCACCTCAAGACCAACCGTACGCCTTTACGTACGGGAAGGCAATAGGCGCTTCTTGCAGGCAACACTGTCAACTCAGCACATCACTGCCACATCAGCACATCAGGTCCACTAGCCTTCCGCGATGCAGGGCGCGAGATCATTTTCTTTGACCGATATCAAGCGGCTAGGAAAATGAGACTGGACGCCGCACTCACAATACTGATGAGCGCGTTGAGCACTGGATAAGACACCATAAACCCTGCCGCAAATTCAGCCCAGCCGGGTGCGGAGCAGATGTGAGCGAGAGATTTCCTGCCTTCCGAACGTCTGCGTGGACGCGTTCATCAGGCTGTTGCCAACAGGTGCCGGCGCGCTTGACTCACCCCTGGAGCGAGGTGTTCTTCTCCTCCAGTTTCGTGCCGCCGCTGAGGCACCACTCCTTCCCAGCCGAATCTACGAACGCAACTTCTGTAATCATCTTCCGACCTTTGCCCTTAACAAGGAAGTCTGGGGCCTCATTCGACCGGTCAAGATCAATGAGGGCTCCCCAGTGGTACTTGGGGTGGCTTGGCACGACGAACCTACCGGGAGGAAGCGCTCCTAGCTCAAGAGGCCGGTTCTGGACACTGCCGTCCAATCGCTGGCTATAGACCTTGACATCGTAAATTGGCTTGGTCGAGCCGTTGTACAGGAAGATGGCCCAACTCTCTTCATTCTCGCGTTGAGACAGCCTCGCCCCGAGCGCGAAGACAAGTTCTGCCTGCTCGCGTTCAATTGCTTTCTTCCTATCTTCATCACGTTTTTGCTCAACCGCCAGCAACCGCGAGCTCACACGCCACGCGACAAACGCAGCAATCACGGCCAAGATGCCCCCGATTGATCCGACCCACTCAGCAAGCGACCCTATGTTCAATGCTTTCACCACCTTGATCCAAACCGCCCGACTAGCACTCTGCCAATAGTGTCAAACTAGGAAGGTTGGCAGGCAACACGTCTCGAATAGCGACTGGTGCCTGCTGACCCTCCCCTCACTTTACCCACTCTTCCGGTTTTAGAGTGCGTTGAGTCGGGCTGATAGGTGCCCGGAGTGGAGCAGGCAGCGCAGCGCTTAGTGCCCGAAGTTCCTGAACCCCAGCCCGATACCGCGCAGGTGCTCGAAGCGTCCGTTGATCGCTTCGACCGAACCGTTCGACGCGCCACCGCGATCGAAGTACGCCAGCACGTGAGCCCGTTTCCGCCACAACGTCCGCCCCAACTGAGCAAGCTCGTCCAGCCCTGCCGGCAGATCTCTGCGCAACAGGTTGACCACTGCCTGCGTGAGCTTCCGCCTGGCGAGCTGGACGACATGGAACGGATCCATCACCGGTACCGCGTCCGGTAGCGCCTTCGTGGTGGCGGTGTGGTAGCCGGCGAATCCGCCCATCGTGACGACCCTGACCTCGGTACGGAATGCTTGGGAGCGTTCCTGCAGTCACGTGGTCACGACATTCGTGGAACGTCCGCCTTTCACATCCAACAGACGGGCTCGACCGGTCCCATCGATCAGTGGAGTCAGGTCGAGGAAGATCGTCGCGAAGGAGTCCTCACCGTGTCCGCGCACGTGTTTCCAGCTGTGCTCATCGATACCCAGGACACGGACCCCGGCCAGATGCGCGGGATCGGCGTAGACGGGGGATCGTGCGGCATCGAGCTGGTGCTGGAAGATCGAGCGCCGACACGGGGGCGGACACACTGGTAGCGGGGCAGGCGTACGTGCAGGCGGGTCGAGTGGCCGGTGATCGGGACATCCGTCAGGCGACGGATGACATCGTCACGCAGGCGGCCTTCAGTGCCGTAGTCGGGACAGTAGTCTAGGGGTTCGCGTAGTGTGGCTTCGATGACAACTGTCACCGGTTTGTTCTCGATGTCAGTCATGGGGCATCTGCCTTGAGTCTTGTGCCTGCACGGCGCGCTCCCTGGTGCAACCGCACCGGCTTATTGGAACGCAACATGATTTTCCCACGGAACCATCAGTAAAGACGTTCCGATGGGCGCAAAGTTCGGTCCGGTGTGGGCATGGTGTCGGTACTCGGCAATCGCCACTCTGGCTGTGTAGGCATTCCAAGTGGCCGGCCGATCAGTAGTGATATCGGGCCTGAAGGATGATAAGTTCCTCGCCATCCACAAGGTAGACCAGTCGCTGCTCGCTGGTTATGCGACGCGACCATGAACCCTGCGCTCCGTATTTCAGCTGTTCGGGCTTGCCAATCCCGGTGAATGGGGCACGCAGGCAAGCGTCAATAAGTTTATTGATGCGTTTCAAGATCTGCCGGTCGGCTATCTGCCAGTGTTTGTAGTCCTCCCACGCCGATTCGTCCCAGACCAGACGCACTCAGTGCTCCTCGTCTGTACGATCCAGTTCATGAACTTCGACTTTTCCACTGCGGGCTCGTTCATATGCATCAAGCAATCGGCGAGCATTGGCCGGTGAACGGAACAGGTAGGCAGTTTCTTGCCAGGCTGCATACTCGTCGGCTGGCATCAGGATGGCGTTCCCTTTGCGGGAAACAATTTCTATAGCGTCACGGTCTTCATTGACCTGCTCGATCAAGGGAAAAAGTCTCTTGCGTGCCTCGCTTGCACTGATAGACATATTGAGGACCTCCCTCGATGGAATGAATGGTACAGCTTAACGGTACCAGTCACTGCCGGTGTGCATAGCGTGCCGCCGTACCGTACAGAGTTCGACAGCATGAGCATTCCTTTTGCAGGATCCCGTGCGAGGTGCCTGCCCCAGCCACGCATCTTGCACCGCACCTAGTGCTTCCGGTTTGCCGTGCCCGGACTTATCTACCCTGCCGAGCCGGTGATCAATAAAGAATCGGAATGCATTCACGATCATGCTGAGAACGTCACCGAGCCGGGTGCGCAGTTCGTGGTCGAATTCGTATAGCGCAATACATGTGCGAGGCTGGTTCCGGGAGCGAAGGTATCTAAGCGGATCTCACGGCCATCATCACTGAATTGCCACGCAGGTGGCACAGGACGATCACGGTAAATATGCCGATAGCCCGAGAGCCGATAGTATCCGTATCGCTCCAGGATCTGAGCCGCATACGCATCGTCACCGCAGTCCATGCCGCGCTCGCGTAGCCGGCGTACCTGTTCAGGGACTATCAAGAACGGTTTCGCATAGGTGCTGTGCGGATCTGTCATGTACCCACCATCCTGGTGTTCCCCGAGTTCAACGACTCCGGGCAGGAGTAGAAAAGAGAACAGACTTGCCTCTCATCGCGAGAAACAAGTCTGTCGTATTGATCCGAGTGTACACTTCGCACATGTTTCAGATCAAGCCCCCCGAACAGCTGGAACCCAGCGACGGCGGAGCGTCTGGCGTCGGGTTGACTACGACATCGTGCTCCGCTTGATACAGGCAGCTGTAAACCTGCTCTCCTCCCTTGTTCGCCGTATTACCTGACCTACCTGACGCAGGAAGGCCACACACGCCGCAAAACTTGTTATGTGACTCCGGTCGATGGCACTAAGAACCACAGTTCATCTCTTGCCTCCAGCAACTACACGTTAAACCGGAAGTCCACCGTGCTCCGGCACTGAGAACCACCTGCAGTCAGCGGCTACCAAGCCCGTCCGCGCAGGTCGATGTCTCCATCGGGCCACATCTCGAATGGGGCGATGGGCAGGACAAGGATCGGCGGGCCTGGCTCTTGCTCGACGGGTTCGCCATCACACCCGACCGACCTCTCGCGCGCACGGATCTTTTTCCACCCGCATGACGCGTAGAACGGGACGACCTGATCTCGACACCCCAAGTAACCGAACGCGACGCGGCCGCCATCGCGCATCGACTGCGCTGCCCAGCTCATGAGTTCGCTCCCGAGACGCGTCCCTCGTGCGTCAGCGGAGATCAGAACACCGCCGACTCCCGCGATCGCGAGGGTCTCCGTGCCAACCGTGATCTCGCGGCGCGCCCATCCCACGTGGCCTACGATGCGACCTTCGTTTCGCGCCATGATGTGGACATCATGTGGCGCATAGCCGTAGGGCTGCTGTGGATCCCATTCTCCGAACTCCTCGAGATATTCGCTGTCGAAGAGTTGCCGAAGCCCACGCAGATCGGCTTCAGTGAGCTCTTGGTGGGCGATGATCTCGATCGAATGACGCTTCACACTTCCACCTTCCACAGGTCTACGAGTTTGCCGCTGGTGTCGAGGATGATCATTCGAAGTTCGCCACCCGTGCTACATCGTCGCGCGTCGGAATCGGCAGCCCCTTGACCCCACCGCGATCCTGCGCCACATTCAGAAGAACCGCGCCTATGTGCGGCCGTCGGGCCGCCTTCGTTAGGATAGCGCGCACCTCGCCATCCATGGACTGCCCGTTCGCCTTCGCCTGAGCCGCGATTTGTGCCTTCACATGATCATCAAGACCTCGCACGACAATGGACGGCATCAGCACCACCCCCTTATGATATCAACAATGATGATCTGAATGGTACGCCTCGGAAAGAAAGAAGCGAGGCGACTGATGCTGAAGAAGCGACGTCTCGCTGGCCGCCACACTCAATTCCGTATTACGATTAAGGGTATGAGGACGATTAATGGGCAACAGGTTAGCGAAGAACAAATCGATGAGTGGGTAGCGGAAGCCGAGGACGGCTACGATGTGGAGACGCTTCGCCGTCGAGGCAGGAAACCTCGCCACGAAAATGCGGCTAAAGTTATCTCCATTCGCCTTTCACCCAGCGAAATTTCAGACCTGGATAAATACGCGGCCACTCACGGATGGTCGAGGTCCCAGGCAATCCGAGAAGCTTTACGGAATGCCGTCTAAATGGAAGTTCGCTCAAGCGCCACAAAACACGGGATCAAACCAGAACTGAACCAAGGTCAGCTACCACGCTCGAGATACCATCGGGGCGTAGCACCGTTCGGTTGGTCATGCCACTTGTAGCGGAGAAATAGCATCAACCGTATTCTTCAACGCGCGACGCTGCAACCGTAGCTCGTAGTTCGACTGAAGATTCATCCAAAACTCCTCGGACGTCCCGAAATACCGCGCCAGCCGTATCGCCATATCTGCAGTGATACCTCGCTTGCCATGCACGATCTCGTTGATCCGCCTCGGAGGAACACCGATAGACACAGCGACCTTATGCTGCGTGATCCCGAAACCTTGGATGAAGTCCTCCATCAGGATCTCTCCTGGGTGGATCGACTTGATCACGCGACTTGCAGTGGCGTGATCTTAGTTATCTGATCGGCCACACGCTCCTGCGCCATCTCAAGCTCATAACGGCTCTGAAGATTGAGCCAGAACTGCGGTTCCACTCCGAAATACCGCCCCAGACGCAACGCCGTGTCGGCAGTGATGGCGCGCTTGCCGTGCACGATCTCGTTGATCCTCCGCGGAGGGACACCGATAGACACAGCGAGCTTGTGCTGCGTGATGCCGAATCCCTCAATGAAGTCCTCCATCAGAACCTCGCCAGGGTGAATCGGCTCGTAGAGCTTCTCAGTCATTATGCACCTCAGTGGTAATCCTCGATAATCACGTTCTCCGGGCCAGCTTCAGTCCACACGAAGCAGATCCGCCACTGACTGTTGATACGAATGCTGTGCTGACCCTTACGGTCACCCTTCAACGCTTCAAGCCGGTTCCCCGGTGGAATGCGAAGAGAGTTAAGCGACACCGCAGCATCGAGCAGATGCAGCTTCCTGTTCGCGGACTTATGAATCCGCGGATCTATCCGAGGCGCCGCTTCACGCAACCACACAAGCTCCGTGTCACGGTCACCGAAAGATCTGATCACGAAGTCAGTTTATAACGCAAAGCGTCAATAACGCTACACGTTAAACCGGAAGTCCACGACGTGTCGTTGCTAAATACCCTTACCCTATGGACATACAGCAGAAGCTGCTAGAGATTGAGTAGATACAAGAAGTAAAAAGCGATAGCTAGGATCACAGTACGGTCTTCGAGACCGCGACGACGGCTGCTACCGCAGGCCTCGTTGCCTAACTGACACCAACGCCGTGTCCACTACTCGGGGAACGCCCCCAACATTAATGCTGCCCTGCCGGCAAACCAGGGCGGCCGCGTGAGTATCGGACAATAATGCGTAGTCCTCCAAGGGTCTGGACACAAGAGCTTTCCCCTTTCCTCAGTGGCGCGACCAGAGGGAGAAGAAACATCCATCCCGGTGCACCCGCTGCGGTGATAACGACCCATCGCCCGCAGCAGGTGGCAATCGTCACGGTTATCCCTCTTTTTCAGATTCCTGTCCTCGGGATCAGAAAAAGACGAGGACCTGTCATAGGTCAGTGAGCATCTGCTGCATCTGGGCGATCTCGGCCTCCTGGTCGTTGATAATTTGTTCGGCCAGGGTGATCGCATGCGGGTTCTGGCCGTCAGCAACCTCGTCACGGGCCATATCGACCGCACCCTCATGGTGGGCGGTCATCTGCTCAAGGTAGAGCCGAGCAGCCTCGGTGCCCTTGGCGTCCTCGAGGGCTGTCATGTCCTCCTCGCTCATCATTCCACTCATCCCGCCATGGTCCATCTCACCCATATCACCGGTGACCGGTTGCTGACCCCAGGCCTCGAGCATGGCGTTCATCCGGTCAATCTCCGGTCCTTGGGCGTCAATAACCCTCTGGGCAAACTCCACGACCTGGGCGGGGATATCGTCCTTGGCCAGGAGGATTTCACTCATCTCCACGGCCTGCTGGTGATGGGGGATCATCATCTGGGCAAACATGATGTCCGCGTCGTTGTGATCGGCGGAGATCTCCCTGTCCGCCTCAGTCGTCGCAGTGCTGGTGGCCGAGGTGGTGGCGTCGGTGTTGCCTGACTCGGTGGCCTCACCGCAGGCGGCCAGCGCCAGGGTGGAGGCCACGGCGAGAGCGGAAAGAACAAGGGTGCGCTTCATCGTGGAGCCTTTCAGGGTATATGGGGGGCAGTGGAGAGAAGTAGTGGATCAGTGGACGGCGGTGGATGCCGGAGTGGGCGTGGTGTGTTCCTCCTTCGACTCGGTCGGAGCCAGGTGAGCCGGATCCAGATCAATGCGGCGCAACAGTTGGGCATTCAGGGCCACCACGATGGTCGAGGCAGACATCAAGATCGCGCCCACGGCCGGGGACAGCACGAACCCGATCGAGGCGAGCACTCCGGCGGCCAGCGGCACGGCGAGGATGTTGTAGCCAGAGGCCCAGATCAGGTTCTGGATCATCTTGCGGTAGCTGGCCTGGGACAGCTCAATCATCGACAGCACTGCCCGCGGGTCATCACTGGCTAGGACCACCCCGGCAGATTCCATGGCCACATCCGTGCCGGCACCGATGGCGATACCGACCTCCGCGCGGGTCAGAGCGGGTGCGTCATTGACACCGTCGCCGACCATGGCCACGCTCAAACCTCGGTCCTGCAACTGCGTGACCTTGGTGTCTTTGTCCTGTGGCAGGACCTCGGCGAAGACCTCATCAATGCCTAAGACCTGACCGACCGCGTGGGCCACCTGCTGGGCGTCGCCGGTGATCATTGCAACTTTCACCCCGCGGTCCTGCAAGGCTTTCACGGCGGCGTGGGATTCGGGGCGGATCTTGTCCTCGACGGCCACCGCACCGATGATCTGACCGTCGCGGACAATATGGAGCACACCAGCCCCACGCCCGGTCCAGGCGCTGGTGGTGTCGGTGAGCTCGGCCGGGATGGTGAGGTTGAACTCGCGCAGCATGTTCGGCCCTCCCACGAGGATCTCAGCGCCATCGACAGTGGCCCGGACCCCTCGACCGGAGGCGGCGCTGAAACCAGTTGCACGGATTCGCCGACGGGAGGCCTCGGGGTGGGCGGCCGCGGCCTCCACGATGGCGCGGGCCACGGGGTGCTCGCTGTCGGCCTCCGCGGCGGCGGCCAGGGCCAGCAACTCGCCCTCGGTGACGCCGACAGCTGCCGCGACACCGGTGACCGCGTGCGCACCCTCGGTCAGGGTGCCGGTTTTGTCGAAGAGCACCACGTCGATGGTGCGCATCCGCTCGAGCGTCATTCGGTCCTTGATGAGCACCCCGGCTTTCGCGGCCCGCTCGCTGGAGATCGCAATGACCAGCGGAATCGCCAGGCCCAGGGCGTGCGGACAAGCGATGACCAGCACCGTGACCGTGCGCACCACGGCATCGTCCGGGCTGCCGATGATGGTCCACACCACCGCGGTGATCAGAGCGGAGATCAGCGCGAACCAGAACAACAACGCCGCCGCCCGATCCGCCAGGGCCTGGGCCCGGGAGGAGGACTCCTGGGCATCGGCAACCATGCGTTGGATCCCGGCCAGGGCGGTGTCCCCGCCGGTAGCCTCCACCCGGATGCGGACGGTGTTGTCGGTGGCCACGGTACCGGCGACCACCTTGTCACCGGTGTCGCGGAAGACGGGACGGGATTCGCCGGTGATCATCGCCTCATCGAATTCGGCGGCTCCGTCGAGGATGGTTCCGTCGGCCGGCACCCGGGCACCGGCCCTCACCAACACGACGTCGTCGACGACCAGCTCGGAGATGGCCACGGTGCGAGTGGTCCCGTCGATGACTTTCTCGGCCTCATCCGGCAGCAGAGCAGCCAGCGCGTCAAGCGCTGAGGACGCGGCCCCGAGAGCGCGCATCTCCAGCCAGTGGCCCAGCAGCATGATGGTCACCAGCAGAGCCAGCTCCCACCAGAAGTCCAGCTCAAAACCGCCCAGCCCCAGAGTGGTGACCCAGGAGGCAACAAACGCCACGGTGATGGCCATGGCGATCAGAAGCATCATCCCGGGTTGGCGGGATTTCAGTTCTTTCCATCCGCCCTTGAGGAAAGGCGTTCCGCCGTAGACGAAGATGATCGTGCCCAGCACCGGGGGGATCCAAGTGGATCCGGGGAATGCCGGGAGGTGGTAGCCGAGCAGGTGGGCGACCATGGGGCTGAAAATAACGACGGGAATGGACAGAATCAGCGACCACCAGAAGCGGTCCCGAAACATTGCGGTGCTGTGTCCGGCGTGTTCGCCGTGACCATGAACGTGGTGGTCTTCATCCAGGGCGGAGTGCGGGTGATCGTGGGGCATCGCCTGGCTGTGGGTGTCGGCATCTGCGTGGTGTTCGTGCCTGGCATGATCCGGGTGGTGGGTGTGGTCTATTTCCGGAGCGGGGTGATCACCATGGTGATCACCGGAATGGTGGGGAGTGCTCATGACGTTCCTTCCGCTCAACCCGGTCAGGGTCGAGATGATGGGTAAAACCGATCAGGATAAGACGGTGTAGCCGGCCTCCTCGATGGTCCGGCGAACCATCTCCGGAGGTACGACACCGGTGACCGTGACGGTGGAAACACCACCAGCAGCGAGATCAACCTGGACGTCGTCAACCTGGGGGAGGGCCTGAAGGGCCTGGGTCACGCTTTTCGCGCAGTGCCCGCAGGTCAGGCCAGTGACCTGGTAGCTAGGGGAGGCCCCTCCTGCTGACGAGTCGCTGGCGGCAGGGATGGAGGCGGTGCCGGCATCTGAGGCAGGTCCGCAACAGCTGCAGCCGTGGTTGGCCATCGGCAAGAGGCGGGGCGGGGAGGTGATCATGGGAAAGCTCCTACGGGTCGGTGGGATGCGGCGATGCCACTCCCTAGCGTATACCCCCCTGGGGTATTTTTTCAAGGAGTGGAGGGCACGGCCCTAAGGCGGGGCAGGGTGTGGTCACCGAGCATCCTCCTCACTGTCGGGAGGGGACAGCGGGAGGCGGAGGGCAAACACCGCTCCGCGACCGGGTCCGGGGGAGGTGGCGGTGAGAGTGCCGCCGTGGGCCTCGATCAATGCCTTGGAGATGGTCAGACCGATACCGGACCCGCCGTTGTCCCGGCTGCGGGCGGCATCCCCCCGGTAGAAGCGTTCGAAGATGTGTCCGAGCTGGCCAGGTGGGATGCCCTCGCCGTCATCGGCGACGTGGATGAGCGCGGTGGACGCCCCCTGGCGGTGGACGCTGATCCGGACCTGCCCGCCGGCCGGGGTGTGCCGTAGCGCGTTCGACAGGAGATTGCTCATCACCTGGCCGAAGCGTTGCCGGTCCACGACCCCGTCCTGGAGACCATCGAGGTAGACCGTGAGCACCGATAAGGGGGTGCCCATTTCGTGGGCCAGATCAGAGAGCATCTGGCGGCGGACCTGTTCGGTGTGTTCCAGCCGGTCGGCCATGGTGTTGAAGGCATGCGCCAGGGTGGCGACCTCGGGGCCTGCTCGGCATGGAATAGCTCCAGCGAGGGGTCCTCCCGGCCGGCCATCAACATATGATCATGGAACAGGGTCGGGCCCACCGTCGTGGCCACGGCCGCGGCCACCAGCAGGCTAATCACCACGACCAACACCTGGGCGACCAGGAAGCGGAAGGTCAGGCCGGGTCCGTGATTCATGCCTGCCCCACCCGGTAGCCCACGCCACGCACGGTGTCGATAAACCCCCGACCCCGGGTGTCGGTGCCGAGCTTGCGACGCAAGTTGCCGATGTGGACATCGACGATGCGTTCATCACCGACCCAGGTGGTGTCCCAGACCTCGGTGACCAGATCGTGGCGGGTCAGCGCCTGGCCGGGGCGCAGGGCCAGGGCAACCAGCAGCTCGAACTCCGTGCGGGTGAGCTCCACGGTCCTCTCCCCCACCCGCACCTGATGGGCAACGGGGTCAAGGATGAGGTCACCAACGATCAAGGGGGTGGTCACCTGCGGTGGGGTGGTGCTGGTGCGCGGGCGGCGCTACACCGCATGCACCCGGGTCACCAGTTCCCGGATGCTAAAAGGTTTGGTGATGTAGTCATCCGCCCCCAGGGTCAAAGCGCTGATCTTGTCGTCCTCGCTGCCACGCGCGGTGAGCATGAGGATGTAGCAGTCCGAGAAGGTGCGGATCCGTCGGCATACCTCCAGACCGTCGAGTTCGGGCAGCCCCAGATCCAGCACCACAACATCGGGGGAAAGCGACGGGCCTCGTCCACGGCCTGGGTGCCGGTGTGCGCCTGGCGGGTATCGAAGCCGGCCCGGATGAGGTAGGAGGCCACCATCTGAGCCAGGGGTTGTTCATCATCGACGACCAGCACCCGCCCCAGGGGCGTGGCGGTGGTCGGTGTGCGGTCAGCCATAGACCCCAGTATCGCTCGGGGCAGGGGGAATACCACCCTCGCTCAGTGCCCGGCGGGGAAATCTTCAATCAAATCTTCAAACATCACCCTTCAACCGCCGTCACCCCTGTGCCCCACCCCAGGCCGGCGGCATCGCCTCTCCTCGTCGGTTCAGCAGGCGTCACCAGGGATTTCATTGCCTGCACCGCATACCTGAGGCGGGTAGAAGGACATCGCCCACGGCTGTGGAGTGGTGTCCCGGTGGTGACCCAGCCCACCGAACTCATCCCCTTTTCACCCTGTTATAAGGCTGTGAGCAGGGTTTTTGATTTCTACTCCGTCAGGCGCCCGTGCAAGATAAAGGTATGGCACCGACCTTGAGGCGGTGTCTTCTCACAGTGTTACCACGGTCCAAGGAGATTGACGTGAAACGAGCAGCGATCGCAGCCGCCGCCCTTGCCCTCGCCCTCACGGGGTGTTCGGCCGCCGACCCGGAACCCACGGCCGACGGGACGGTGTCCCAAGATACATTCCTGACTACCCATGGCCTGGCCGACATGGACGCGGTGGAGATCATTGATCGCCTCGACCGGCAGAAGGTCACTGAGCGTCCCACGGATCTGATCGCCTCAGTGCGTGCCGATGAACTGCTGCTCTCGAGCGTTGACCAGGAAGTCGTGGTCGATCTTCCCGACAATCAGACGTATGTCTCGATCGCACCCTATCTCAACTCCACCCACGACTGCTTCTACCACAGCCTCACGACCTGCCAGGGGGAACTCGACAATAAGGATATCCAGGTCACGATCACCGATGAGGCGACCGGTGAGGTGCTGGTGGACGAGGCGACAACCACCTTCGACAACGGGTTTATTGGCTTCTGGCTTCCCGATGATGTCACCGGCCTGATTGAGGTCAGCTACCAGGGGCGTACCGGCACCACGGAGTCTTCCACCACCGACGACGGTGCTACCTGTTACACAGACCTGCGCCTGACGTGATAGCTCAGCAGGGTCCTCACCTGCGCCTGTCTCCCGTGTCACTGAAGTCCCCCACGGTGGCACCTACTTCTACCATTCCCACACCGGCCTGCAGCTTGATCGCGGCCTCCACGCCCCACTGATCATCCGTGACCCGCAAGACGCTGAAGACCAGGACGTCGAGTGGGCCATCGTGCTCGACGACTGGGTCAATTGCATTCAGGGCACTCCCGACGATGAGCTCGACAATCTCACCGGACCTTCGAAGCTCGCCCGAGCGGAAAGGCCCACCTGCGGTTTATCAACTCCGGCGGTAACACCATCTTCAAGGTGGCCCTCGGTGGTCACCGCATGACCGTCACCCACACCGACTGCGATCCCGGCACCGATGAGCCAAGGGTTGCCGAGGAAACCTCCGATACCTGCGAGGGCTCCGCCCGCGGCGAGGAGAGGCAGGCCGCAGCAGATCAGCAGCGGAAGCGCGCAACATGCCAACAGGAGCAAGCCCGTCCCAGCACCGACAAGCACGCCCGCGCGATGCGAGTCGTGGTCCTTATCGCCGCTCATCGTCTGTTCCTCTCCCAGCTGAGCGTTCCCCCCGATTGTCTGCTTGCGCGTTCACGCGCAGCACGACAGGAGCGACGGATCGGTAGTGAAGGCCTTGGCGGCGATCCGGATGCCCTCGGCCATGGTCAGGTAGGGGGCCCAGGCGTCGGCGACCTCGGCGACCGTCTTGCCGAGCACGTGGACCCCGGCGGCGGCGAGCTCGCCGGCGTCCTTGGCGACGGCGGTGATGCCGAGAATCTTCCCGGTGTCGGCGTCCACGACGATCTTGACGAAGCCGCGGGTGTCGCGGTTGACCAGTGCGCGGGGCACGTGGTGCAGCGGCAGGACGCGGCAGTCGCAGCGGATCCCGGCGGCGAGGACGTCCTTCTCGGTCATCCCGACCGCGCCGATCGCCGGGCCGGTGAACGTCACCCTCGGCAGTCGGGCGTAGTCCACGGCTCGGTCGGCGTCGGCGAACGCGTTCTCGGCGATGAGGGTGCCGTGGTGGGCGGCGACGTAGACGAACTCGGGGTGGCCGGTCACGTCGCCCGCGGCCCAGACCCGCGGGTGGGAGGACTGCATCCGGTCGGAGACGACCACCTCGCCGAGGTCCCCGGTCTCGACCCCGACCCTGTCGAGGCCGAGCCCGTCGGTGACCGGTCGTCGTCCGAGGGCGACGAGCACCTGGTCGGCGCGGAACTCCTCCCGCCCCCCGGCGACGTCCGCGGTGACGACGGCCTGCCCGGTCGCGGCGTCGCGGGACACCCGCGTCGGCAGCGCGCGGCGGACCACCCGGATGCCCTCGTCGGCGAACACCTCCTGCAGCGTCCTGGACACCTCCGGCTCCTCCTTCGACGCGAGCCGGGACCGGGCCAGCACGGTGACCTGGGAGCCGAGCCGGGCGAACAGCTGCGCCTGCTCCAGGGCGACGTAGCCGCCGCCGAGCACGAGCAGGGACTCAGGGAGTTCGGTCAGCTCCATCGCCGTGGTCGAGGTCAGGTACCCGGTCTCGTCCAGGCCGTCGATCGGCGGGGCCCACGGCCGAGAGCCAGTCGCGACCAGGTAGTGCCCGGCCTCGATCGTCTCGGTGCTGCCGTCGTCCCCGGCGACCTGGAGGACCGGAGCGTCGGGGGTGCCGGCGAACGCGGCGTCGCCGCGGCGGACGGCCCACCCGTAGGAGTCGGCGACGTCGGCGTACTTCTCGCCCCGCAGCGACTCGACCAGCGCCTGCTTCCCGGCGATCAGGGCGGGCATGTCCACCGGCCCCGCCGTCGTCGCGATCCCCGGGAACCGGTCGGCGGCGTCGGCCGCGGAGTGCCATGCGTCGGCCGCGGCGATCAGGGCCTTCGACGGCACGCAGCCGGTGTTCACGCAGGTGCCGCCGAGCGTCCTGCGCTCGATCATCACCACCGACTTGCCGAGCGTGGTCGCGCGGATCGCGGCGGCGAACGCACCGCCGCCCGATCCGATGATGGCGAGGTCGTACTTCGTGGGCATCGCAGCTCCTGTCAATACTTGGACTTCCGGTCTATCTCAGCCATACTGGACCTTCCAGTGCAGGGGAAGGTCAAGAGGACTTCTGCCGAAAGAACAGGGGGCCTGCGATGCGCATCGGGGAACTCGCCGAGCGGGCGGGAACGACGGCGAAGACGCTGCGGTTCTACGAGGAGCAGGGCCTGCTGCCCCCGGCCGAGCGCACGCCGTCCGGATACCGCGACTACGCGCCCGAGACGGCCGCCCGGATCGACTTCGTCCACCGCGGCCAGGCCGCGGGCCTCACCCTCGCCCAGATCCGCCAGATCCTCGAAATCCGCGACGGCGGCGCTGCTCCCTGCGAGCACGTGCGCGACCTCCTCGACGCGCGCCTCGCCGAGATCAAGCAGCAGATCGCCCAGCTCACAGCGCTCCGAGACACCATCGCCGAGCTCAGGCACGACGCCGCGCAGCCCGACCCCGACTCGTGCAGCGCGGACCAGGTCTGCCGATACCTGTAAACGGCAGAGCCGTTCGCGCCAACGCCACAACCCCGACATGCGCTATGAAAACCCGCTCCACCTCGGCGGAACAGGCCGCCAAGGACGGGCTCAACCTGATGTCCTCCACCCTGGTGTCCGAGACCACCGCCGAGACCCTGGGCGAAATCCAGGCGGATCAGATCAGCCGCTACCGCGCCGCGTGGAAGGAGGCGGGCCACGATTGGACGCCGCGCGTGTCGGTGTCCCGCTCCATCTTCCCCATCGTCGACGGCGTGGACATGCAGATGTTCGGCATGCAGGCCTCCGGTTCCGACCAAGTGGGCACGCTGCCTGACGTCGGCTCAACCACTTTCGGACGCACCTACACCGCCGAGCCGGACAAGCTCATTGAGCAGCTCAAAGCCGACGCCGCCGTCATATCCGCCGACACCCTTCTCATCACTATCCCTACCGGGATGGGCGTGGACGTCAACGTGAAGATCTTGGACAACTTCGCCACGCATGTCGCCCCCGCGTTGGGTTGGCAGCCGAACCACAAAAGCCCAGTTACCGGCTACCCCATCGACTAATTTCTACAGGTCGCAAGCTCTTCGCTCCAACTTCAGTTCAGTGTGTGTTGAATAGTTCAAGGAATACTGTATAGTTCAGCGTATGCTGACTATTACTTCGCGCCTCGACGTCATGAACCGGCTCGGCCGGGCTATGGCTGACCCGACGCGCTCCCGAATCCTGATGGCCCTACTCGACGGCCCGAGCTACCCAGCCGTGCTTGCACGCGACCTGGACCTGACCCGCTCGAACGTCTCGAACCATCTGACCTGCCTGCGCGACTGCGGCATCGTCGTCGCCGAGCCAGAGGGCCGCAAGACTCGGTACGAAATCGCCGATCCGCACCTCGCGGCAGCGCTCGACGCGCTGGTGAACGCGACGTTGGCTGTCGACGAAAACGCCCCGTGCATCGACCCTGAGTGCTCGGTGCCCGGCTGCGGCGTGAAGGGAGCGGACGCATGAGCTCGGTGTGTGGATGCGAACACGAACCCGCCGCGGAGATCGAAGAGCTCGATCGGCCGTGGTGGAAGGACCCCGAGCTGCTGCTACCGATCTTCTCCGGCGTAGCCCTCTGCATAGGCCTAGCGCTGGACTGGTCCGGGCTGGAGACACCCGCGACGATACTGTTCTGGGTCGGCCTGCTGCTGGGCGCATACACGTTCGCACCTGGAGCGATCCGGAACCTTGTCACGAAGCGCAAGCTCGGCATTGGTTTGCTGATGACGATCAGCGCGGTTGGCGCGGTAATCCTCGGCTTCGTCGGAGAGGCCGCGGCACTGGCGTTCCTATACTCGATCGCCGAGGCACTGGAAGACAAGGCAATGGACCGGGCCCAGGGCGGACTGCGGGCACTGTTGAAGTTGGTACCGCAGAGCGCGACGGTGCTGCGCGACGGTACGACGGTCGAGGTCGCTGCGAAGGACCTTGAGGTTGGCGAGCTAATGGTCGTGCGCCCCGGGGAGCGGATCGCCACGGATGGCATCATTCGGTCTGGACGTTCCAGCCTTGACACCTCAGCGATCACCGGAGAATCCATTCCGGAGGAGGTCGCGCCCGGCGACGAGGTGCCCGCGGGAGCGATCAACTCCGCCGGTGTGCTGGAGGTCGAGACGACCGCAGCTGGAACGGACAACTCGCTGACCACACTCGTGGACCTGGTCGAGCAGGCGCAGGCGGAAAAGGGCGACCGCGCCCGGATCGCCGACCGGATTGCCCAACCCCTCGTGCCCGGAGTGATGATCCTCGCGGTGCTGGTCGGCGTGATCGGCTCGCTGCTCGGCGACCCCGAGACGTGGATCACCCGTGCACTGGTGGTCCTGGTCGCCGCGTCGCCGTGCGCGCTGGCAATCTCCGTGCCGCTGACGGTCGTGGCCGCGATCGGCGCGGCCAGCCAGTTCGGAGTGGTCATCAAGTCCGGCGCGGCGTTCGAGCGGCTCGGCGGCATCCGTCACCTGGCGGTGGACAAGACCGGAACCCTCACCCGCAACCAGCCCGAGGTTACCGGCGTGGTCCCGGCAGACGGATTCAATCGGGCGCAGGTGCTTGCTTTCGCGGCGGCAGTTGAGCAGCAATCAACGCACCCCCTCGCCGCGGCGATCGCGGCGGCGGGGCCCGAAGCGCCCGCCGCCCAGGACATCAGCGAGGAAGCCGGACATGGCATCGGCGGCACCGTCGAAGGTCGACGGGTGCTGGTGGGCAGCCCCCGGTGGATCGACGCCGGGCCACTAAAGGCAGACGTTGAGCGCATGGAGTCCTCGGGCCAGACCTGCGTCCTTGTCACCGTCGATGACGCCCTTGCCGGGGCGATCGGGGTCCGCGACGAGCTGCGGCCCGAGGTGCCCGAGGCCGTGCAGACCCTGCACGCCAACGATGTGGAAGTAAGCATGCTCACCGGTGACAACACTCGCACCGCCCGGGCGCTGGCTGAAATCGCCGGAATCGACGACGTGCGCGCCGAGCTTCGCCCGGAGGACAAGGCAAGCATCGTCGCCGAACTCTCATCCAAGACGCCGACGGCGATGATCGGCGACGGCATCAACGACGCGCCGGCACTGGCGGGCGCTACGGTGGGCATCGCGATGGGAGCGTCCGGCTCCGACGCCGCGATCGAGTCCGCTGACGTCGCCTTCACCGGCCACGACCTCCGGCTGATCCCGCAGGCGCTGCAGCACGCCCGCCGAGGCAGCAGGATCATCAACCAGAACATCGTGCTGTCTCTGGTCATCATCATCGTGTTGATGCCACTGGCGATCAGTGGTGTGCTGGGCCTGGCCGCCGTCGTGTTGGTACACGAAGTCGCCGAAGTCATCGTGATCTTGAACGGCCTGCGGGCTGCACGAGCGAAACGCTGAGGCTGTGACCGGCAAGTCTTATAAGGGTTAAACCACGCGCCGAGCATACACACGTTGGACCAGGCGAGTCATTCGAGTTCACCACCTGGTCCTTCTCGATGCGTGCAGGCACGGGAACTGTGGGTGAACCTAATAGTTCAACGGCCCGATACCACTTGCAGATTCTTCACACGAGGTAGCGGAATGGGCCGAGGCCGAACGAAAACCGGAGTTAGAGACAGCGCTCTTCAACCTCCTCCCCCCAATAACGCGAAACGTCATTAACGCCTCGCGTTAAACGTTGAACTTGAACTCGACCACGTCGCCGTGGATACCAACCTCGCACGACATGCCGTTTTTTGCTTTTCCGGTCAGTTCTTGACCGCGGACACCCGACGGATCAGTCGTGCTACCACCTGGCATACTAGGGCAGCGGGCAGGAGCAATGCGACGCCGTTGACCGTGTCACGGAACCGCAGCTCGCACCCGTCCCGCTGAAGTTCTCGACGCGCCATGAGTGCCCCGGGGAGCATGATCGGCACCGCCGTCGCAACACCGGCGGTGTAACCACGCTGCGCGACTGAACCGCCGAGGTGAGTCACGACGTGGGCTTCCAGCCCGGCGACGACTGCCCGATAGGTCGCCGACTTACCGGTAGAGCGCACGCCGCGGCCACACGCCGCCGCCACCAGCATTCCCATCAGCCCCACGGCGATCCACGATTGCTGCGGCGTGATTCTGAGTTGTTCTATACCAGTTCGATCCGCGAGACGATCGCAGGATGCAGGAAACGCGAACGCCTCTTCGAGGTCGTGGATTACCCACGCCGCAAAAAACGCAGTCGGCCCCTTCCAACTCACAATTCAGCCTTTCCCTCACGAATGCAACTACGATGAATCTGCTGGCAGACGCACACGCCCACCAGCATCATTTCACAGCCGACAGAGTGTTTGAGGCCATGCAACCGTGAGGTCCAACCGGAACTCGACTAAACGTTAAATCTAAATTCGACGACGTCGCCGTCCTGCATAATGTATTCCTTGCCTTCAAGACGCACACGGCCCGCGGCCTTCGCGGCCTGCATCGAGCCCGCCGCGATCAGGTCGTCGAACGAAACAACCTCGGCACGGATGAACCCGCGCTGGAAATCCGTGTGAATCACGCCGGCCGCCTCAGGCGCGGTAGCACCCTGCTTGATCGTCCACGCACGCGTCTCCTTCGGGCCCGCCGTCAAATACGACTGCAAACCAAGCGCCTCATAGCCAGCCTTCGCAAGCTGCTCCAGACCAGACTCCTCAATGCCAGCGTCAGCGAGCATCTCCGCCGCATCGTCCTCATCAAGTTCCGCAAGCTCCGCCTCAAACTGGGCGTTCAAGAACACCGAAACCGCAGGCGCAACCGACTCCGCAAGCGAAGCCTTCAGCTCCTCGTCCGCAAGCCCATCGTCATCCAGGTTGAACACGTAAATGAACGGCTTAGCGGTCAGCAACTGCAGTGGCTTCAGCTCGTCCAGATCCACCTCATCGCGGGCAGAGAACAGGGTGCGGCCATCAGAGAGGATCTTCTCGGCCTGCTCAACCGCCTCAACGTAGGCCTTGCTGACCTTCTTGTTCGTCAGCTCCTTCTGCAGCCGCGGCAACGCCTTCTCCACAGACTGCAGGTCCGCCAGGGCAAGCTCAGTGGTGATGACGTCAATGTCCGATGCCGGATCAACTTCCCCAGCGACGTGGACAACATCGGAATCCTGGAAGCCGCGGGTCACCTGGCAGATCGCGTCCGCCTCACGAATGTTCGCGAGGAACTGGTTACCGAGCCCCTCCCCCTCGGACGCACCCTTCACGATGCCAGCGATATCAACGAAAGACACGGTTGCCGGCAGGATCTTCTCCGAACCGAAAATCTCCGCAAGCTGCGGCAGGCGCGAATCCGGGAGCGGCACCACACCCACGTTCGGTTCGATCGTCGCGAACGGATAGTTCGCCGCCAAAACATCAGCACGGGTCAAAGCGTTAAACATAGTGGACTTGCCCACATTCGGGAGCCCAACGATTCCAATAGTAAGAGCCACGCCCACCATTCTACGTGGCGCCGGACAGATAGACGCCGGACGCGTACCGGCGGGTGCGGGCTGCGTTGCGGCGGACAAGCTCCGGCGGCTGCACCTCGGCGAGTGCAGGTTGCGTTCACGTTAAAACCCTGTGACCGGCGGGGATACTCGTGTTCCCTAACCATCACGGCCGATTCACTGACCTGTTGCGTTGGTTCTGTAGAGCTTGGAGTGTCCCTGACCTTGACACTCCACCCGAAAGTGAAGGACATGAAACCTTCGAGGTTCACCTCTCGCCGCAACAGCAACACCAACAAGGTCCTTGCCGCAGCGGTCTTAAGTTTCTCGCTCGCATCCGCGCCCATCCTCGCGCCGGCCACCGCATCGGCAGCAAGCAGCGCCGCACACACGCTGCGGGCTGATCAGCTCGTCCAGCCAGACGCAGATACTGCGCCGCTCACCGTGACCGAACTCGATAGCGGCAACGACAACACCACGACGCGCGACTACCCTTTCGTCGAGCTGACCAACCCCGGCTCTAAGCCAGTCACGATCGGTAAAGACGGCCTCAACCTCAGCTATATCACCGAAGACACCACAAAGACGGCCAACGATGTTGAGCTTGAGGTCGATGCGCCCGTCACCATCAAACCTAACGAGAAGGTTGTGCTGTGGCTGACCCCGCAACGCGAGAACGCCTCCGAAGCGGCTGGCGAGGCATCCGCTGAGGCACGCGACGGCGCCAAGGCCTCCGGCAAGCCACAGGCAACGCAGGAAGACATCGCGGCTTTCAAGAAAGCGTGGAAGCTCAAAGACTCAGCCCGTGTTGAGATCGCGCACGGCCTGGAAAGCAAGGTAGAGAAGACGTTCGGCCTTCGCATCTCCGACTCGCAAGGTAAAGAACTCACCCGAGCGTTCACCTCAACAGAAACCGCCGAACCGAGCGATGTTGCAGAACCCGGCGAGACCGCAGAGCCGAGCCAGCCAGCAGAGCCGAACGAATCGGCAGCACCAACGGATGCTGAATCCCCAGCTGAGACCACGGAACCAACCGAGTCTGCGTCCGAGCAGCCATCCGAGTCCTCTTCCGACGGCCCGTCGGAGTCGCCGTCGGGTTCAGCGTCGCCTTCGGAATCTGCTGACCCGAGCAAGGAACCTGCCCCGGCGGCAGGTAACCTCGGCAAGCTGCTGATCACGGAGCTCGTCCCGGATTCGACCAACGTTGGTGGCTCGGATGGATACGAGTTCATTGAGATCTACAACCCCACCAACACCGCGATCAACCTGCGCGACTACCAGCTCCACTACCTCTATATCCTCAACGACCTCACCATCACTAACTCCGCTGAATGGCCGATGGAACCGCACGATGCGGTGGTTGAGCCGGGTAAAACCGTGGTCGTATGGATCAAAAACGGGCCTAACGACAACCTGAGCGCGGAAGACTTCGCGAAGCATTACGGGGTCAACCTCGAAGACTTCACCCTGGTTGAGAACAAGTCCGCCGGCATGGCCAACGGAAGCCCCCGCGGTATGGAACTGCGCACCCGCACGGGTGAGAAAGTCCACCGCGTCAACTACAACGTGACCGGCGAGAAAGACCCAGCCAAAGACATCGGCATCCACTACGCCGCCAACCCTGATGATCCGGGTAACGCGAACATCCTCGAAAAGAGCGCGGCAACCCCGGGCTCCATCAAGCCAGAACAAGCTCCCGGCAGCGTCATCGACATCCCGGAAGATGCTGAAGCCCCGGTCATCAAAGACCAGAGCCCTAAGTCACTGGACCCCAACAAGAACGGTGAACTGAAGTTCAAGATCACCGACAACGTCCAGGTACGCCGAGTAGAGCTCACCCTCTCCTCCAACGCCGATCCCGAACCGCAGGTCCACAACGTCACCAACAACGGCGACGGAAACTATACGTTCACCATCCCGAAAGCAGACCTGCTCGGTAAGCGCTACTTCGAATACACCGTCACCGCAAGCGACGGAACCAACGAAACCACCACCGAAAAGGTGCGTATCCCGCTCGATGGCGTCAACACGGATCCGATGCGGCTCAACGTCAAAGATGGTGAGTTCGTGCGCGGAACCGTCCCCATCTCGGTGGCATCTGACACCCCGGGCGAAAAACTCGGGGTCTGCGTCAACGACAAGCCACTCACCGATACCCACGCTTCACTCGAAAAAGCACCGACCTTCGCGTTCGAAACCTCCCAAACTGACACCTTCTTCCGCAACGGTGTGCTCGTCGACGGCGACGTCCTCCACATCTTCGACGAAGGCACCTACGCCGAATGGGCCACCGTCTCAACCGATGTGCCACTCACCTACGTGACCGCCGGAAAACCACTCCAGGTCGACATCGCCGCCGGCACGAAAGCCGCACCAGGCCCAGACCCGAACGAAAACAACGACGACTTCGTGGTCCGCAACGTCCGGCTCGTCCTCCCCGACGGCCGCACCCTCCGGGCACCAGGTTGGGAGGACCCCACCCAAATCATCCAGATGGGTGACTCTACCGGCAAAGTCGAAGTCCTCGAAGCGCTCTTCACCATCCCAGAAGACGCCTACAACGCCCAGGCCGCCCAATGGGACTCCACCACCGTGGCCGACGGCGAACACACCGTGTGCGGAACCAGTCCCGACGGCACCCGCACCGAACGAACCATCAAAGTCGACAACACAGCCCCCGCCATCACCACATCCGTAAAGGACGGAGAAGAGAAACGCGGCGGCTTCACCATCGACTTCGACGCAACGGATAAAGGCTCCGGACTCGACACGATCGAAGCCACCCTCAACGGCGAAAAGATCGACAACGGCACCGAACTCTCCAGCGTGACCATGCCAGCCGGCACCCACACCCTGGAAATCACCGCCAAAGACAAGATCGGCAACGTATCCAAACGGACCCTGACCTTCACCACCCCCGTTGAACAACCCAACGGAACCATCTCCAACCAAGCCGGCGCCATCCTCAACGTCTGCACCCCAGGCTCACTGACAGCCCGCGTATCTGACCCGAGCGGTGACCCACTCACCGTGTCCTTCCGCGAAGGCCACACCTCAAGCCTCGAAAACGAGACCCTCACAGCTGTGAGCGGAACCGTCAACAACGCCAACCAAACCGAACGGAACGGCGACACGCTCACTGCCGGGGGCACCACCACATCGGACACTGAGCTTCCATTCCACGCGTTCACCACCGCGGTACCGGAAGACGCCGGCAAGGACGCCCTCGTACGCGTCGCATGGGAAGGCACAACCGACCCCGGCGCCCGCATCCGCCTGCTCGTGTGGAACACGGCAACCAACGCCTACCAAGAAGTCGATGTGGCACTCACCGACAAGAAAACCGGCGAAGCCACACTCGAGGCGATGGTGCCGCTAGGTGAACACGCCGTAGACGGCGAAATCCGCGCCGTAGTCCAACACTCCGAAGGCTGGGCCGGGCCTAACCTCTCCGGACGCGACAGCGCCGTAGAGCCATACCACCCAGACGACACCCCACGCAGCGAATACGACTTCACCTTCGCGTGGGAAACCGACACCCAGTACTACAACGAGTCCTTCTACGACCACCAGATCGCCATCCACAACTATCTGCTGGAACGCCGCGAACCGCTCAACCTGCAGTACCTCTTCCACACCGGCGACATCGTCGATAAAGCCGAGCAACAGTTCCAGTGGGACAACGCCAACAAGGCCTACAAGATGCTCGATGACGCCGGCCTCCCCTACGGCGTGCTCGCCGGTAACCACGACGTCGGGCACATGAGCAACGACTTCACCGAATACTCCAAGAACTTCGGTGCCCACCGCTTTGCACACAACCCGTGGTATGGCGGCTCATACCAGAACAACCGCGGCCACTACGACCTCATCACCGCAGGCGGCCACGACTTCATCATGCTCTACATGGGTTGGGCCCCAGGCGATGAAGAGATCGCGTGGATGAACGAAGTGCTCAAGGCATACCCTGAACGCACCGCGATCATCAACCTCCACGAATACATGCTCACCACCGGTGGGCTCGGCCCGATCCCGCAAAGGATCTACGACGAGGTGATCACCCCGAACCCGAACGTCCGCGCCGTGATGAGCGGCCACTACCACGATGCCTACACGCGAGTGGACCGCTTCGATGACAACGGCGACGGCGAAGCCGAACGCACCGTAACCCAGATGCTGTTCGACTACCAGGCGCTACCCGAAGGCGGCCAAGGCTTCCTACGGCTCATGCACTTCGACAACAAGGGCCAGCACGTGAAAGTCCGCACCTTCTCGCCATCGCTGAAGCAATACAACGCCGAAGACGCGACGCTGGAGCCAGAACACCAAGAGTTCACGCTCAGCTACGACGCCTTAGGCCTCGAAGCGAGAACCAAGTCCCTCACCACAGCCAAGGCACGCGTGGACGTGCTCACCGCGAAGGAACTCGGGTCGGTAGAAAACGTCGAATCCGACACCGAAGCCAAGGTTTCCGTTGAAAACCTCAGCGACGGCGACCACACCATCTACGTTCTAACAACCGACCCATACGGCGCCAAGCACTACTCCGCGCTGCAACGCGTCACCATCCAAGGCGGCGACTGCGACATCGAGAAACCAGACAACCCAGGCACCGACGTCGAACCCGAAAAGCCGGGCGAACCGGGGAAGCCAGGCGAACCGGGGAAGCCGGGTAAACCTGGCGACGATGCGGCGCCGGGCAAGCCAGATGATTCGGGCAAGTCGGGCACACCCGCTAAGCCAAGCGCACCTGCTAAACCTATTGCGCCGGGTAAGCCGGGCGGGCCAGGCGGTCCGGGTAAGGCACCGGATGGTGACTCCGCGGGCGCCGGGGCTACGGGTAACGGGGCTACGGGTGCCGGCGATACCAGCCCTCGACAGCACCAACCGAACCGCCCCGCTGTGGCTCTCGCGGCAACCGGCGCTGATGTCACAGCCCTCGGCCTGGCAGCCGTAGCCCTCACGATGGGCGGCGCAGCCATGGCATGGATGTTGCGGCGACGCACACGCTGACCTAGCCACACAAGCTAGGCACAACCAGCCGGCTCCAGCTAGTAGCTAAGGCTGGCTACATAACCGATGCGGTGGTTCCCTCTAAATGGAGGGAACCACCGCTGCATTGCAGGAAAGCTCATGCCACGTTTCCGCAAAAACCTGTGCCGCGTTTCAAACTGTCAGGGGGTCTTGAGAAGCTAGAGGCATGGAGGCTATTTCAATTCTTTTGGCGGTTCTCGCGCTCATTATCGGACTTGTTCTTGGCGCGTTCGCCGCACTTCGTTGGGGCCCGGGTTCCGCGGAGCGAGGCGAGATCGAGCGGTTACGCTCCACCGTGGATCAGTTGCGCTCCGGGCTCGAACAAGCACATGAAGCCGAATCCCGTGCCCGCGCAGAGGCCGCGGGAGCACTCGGGCGAGCCGACGTTCTAGAACGCACCCAAGCTGAGTACGAAGCGCAGAAGGCCGAGCAGGAGAACACCGAGAACCAGATCCTGCGCACGCTGGCACCCATGACGACCAAGCTCCACGAGCTCGGGATCACCGTCAACAGCATGGAAAAGCAACGCAACCGGCACGACGCAACCCTCCAGGAACAGTTACGCCACCTAATAGAGCACGACCAGAAACTGCTCACCACAACCACAGCGCTCGCCGGGGCGCTCAAAGACACCTCCAAACGCGGCTCGTGGGGCGAGATTCAGCTGCGCCGCATCGTCGAGCTAGCCGGGATGACCCGCCACGTCGATTTCACCGAACAAGCCTCCGTACGCTCCCGCGACGAAGCACCAGGGGGCAGGCCAGACATGGTCGTGCACCTGCCAGGCAAAGGGAACATCGCTGTGGACGCTAAAGCTCCATTCCCAGACGCCGAAACCTTCAGTGACCAACGCGAATACGAGCTCACCACGGCCAAAGTGCTCGAAGACCGCATCAAAGAGCTCAGCAAACGCTCCTACCAGACCGTGCTCGAGGGTAGCCCAGATGTCGTCGTGTGCTTCGTGCCCGCCGAATCGATGCTGTCGCGTGCGCTCGATGTCCGGCCGCAACTACTCGACACCGCGTTTGCGAACAACGTTGTTCTCGCATCCCCCAACACGTTGCTTGCGATCCTCAAAGGGCTCGCCGTGTCATGGCGTCAACACCAACTCACCGACAACGCGAACGCCCTCTACAAGGAAGCGAAAACACTGCACGAACGCATCGGGATCGTGCTCGGGCATTTCAACGAACACGGTAAAGCCCTCAACCACAGCGTTGAAAGCTACAACCGGATCCTCAGCTCCATGAACGTACGGCTACTACCGAGCCTGCGGCGCATCCAAGAACTCGACCCAGCCATCGGGCCAACCAACGCCGAAAACAACCTCGCCGCCCTCGACGCCAGTGCCAACCCGACCCCGCACGTCAATGACTAGCCCTATGTCGCAAAGGCTATGTGGTTGGGCGTGCGCCGCGGCCACCTAGCACGCGGGAATCGTCGCCGTCCTCACGCAACTTCACGCGAAGCTCCTTCGGTAGCGAGAACAAGATGTCCTCCTCCGCCGTCACAACCGGCTCGACAACGTCATAACCGTACTCAGCCAGAAGATCCAGAACCTCCTGAACCAAAACATCAGGAACAGAAGCACCCGAAGAAACGCCTACCGTGGCAACGCCCTCAAACCAGGACTCATCCACCTCACGCGCAAAGTCCACCAGCTCCGCACGCTTAGCGCCGTACTGCAACGCGACCTCAACCAACCGGACCGAGTTGGACGAGTTCGTCGACCCGACCACAATCACCAAGTCAGCGCGCGGCGCCAGCTCCTTAATGGCAGACTGCCGGTTCGTGGTCGCATAACAAATATCGTCCGATGGCGGGTCCTGGAGATTAGGGAAACGCTCACGCAGAATCTCCACGATCTCCATTGTCTCGTCAACCGACAACGTTGTCTGAGACAGCCACCGCACCGAATCAGGGTTCTTCACCTGAACCGTGCGGGCCTCCTCAACGTCGTTCACGATCGTGGTCACCACAGGCGCCTCACCGTAGGTGCCCTCAACCTCTTCGTGTCCATCATGACCAATCAAGAGAATCTCTTGACCAGCCTTCGCGAAACGCACCGCCTCACGGTGAACCTTCGTCACCAAAGGGCACGTCGCATCAATCGTGCGCAAATTCCTCTGCGCCGCTTCCTCGTGCACAGCAGGGGAAACACCATGCGCAGAGAAAACCACCATCGCGCCCTCAGGTACCTCGTCGGTCTCCTCCACGAAGATCGCGCCGCGTTCCTCCAACGTCTCAACAACGTGACGGTTATGCACAATCTGCTTACGCACATAGATCGGCGGACCGAAATGTTCCAAAGCCTTCTCAACCGTGATGACCGCACGGTCAACACCCGCGCAATAACCACGCGGCTCAGCCAAAAGCACACGCTTTGGCCCACTCACCTCAGCCGCAGCCTCAACCTCTTCACGAGAACGGCGCACACGCGGAACCGGAGGTAACCCCAAAGAAACAGCAGCACTCGACATACTTCAGTATTCTACCGACCGCCGCCGAGCACGGCCCACCGCCAAACCAATCAGCCCCAACACAAGCAGCCCACCGCCGGCCGCAGTCACAGGCAGACCGATCGAAGACGTCACATCCCTAATACCCAGAATGAACGGACGCGCCAACGGCTCCGAAACCACACGAGCAGAGGTATCCAACATGCCGGTCAGCCCCAAAACCAACGCACCGAACGCCAATGCCACAACCCCGGCCGCCACGAACGGTACCGCTCGGCGCCGCGCAATCAGCAACGCAAGAATGAACGATGCGGCAGACACCACCGCGTATGCCTCCCAATGCGCGGACTGCTGCACCTGCATCGTCAACATCGGGATCCCGACCGCTGAAATAGGGATCTGCTCCGTAATACTGAACCGCATGCGCCACTGATCCCCAAACACAGCACCAGACTTAGGGATCACCGAACGTAGCCCCGGGACCTGTTCCGTCGACTGATCAAGCACCTGCTCAACCTTGCGGTTCACTTGCTTCGCAAACGGATCTAGAATCAACGGAATGTCGCCAGCGGAAGCATGCCCCGAACGCACCTGATCAACATAGGCTGCACGGGACTCATCCAGGCTTTGCAGCCACGCACTGTGTGCCTCCGGAGTATCCAAAACCGTATTGACAACCTTGCCCAACGGTTCTTCAAGCAGCCGTTCCAGCTCAGAGTTTTGCACGTTAATGTTCTGGAACAGTGTCTCGTTCGCGTTCTTCGTCAACCGTTCACGCACCTGCGGATCATCAATCACCGGCCCGTACAACTGCTTGATCTCGTCCGGATGCCCTAAGAACCCATCGACCCGGAAACCGGCCCACGCGAAAGCACCGCACACGGCAGCTACCGCCGCAAGGAAGACAGCCAAAACATTACGCACAGTTCAACATCCCATCTCAGGGTTCTACGGTGTGGATAAACAAGATCCTATCCACATGCTTAGCCGAACCCCCTCATAATCAGGTCTAATGGTGTGTATGCACCAACGGGAAGGAAACACACGGGCATGACCGAAACACCCGATGCGCCTCAACCATCCGGTGATCCTCAAGCACCTGGTGGGCCTCAAGCACTCGACGCGGCGCTGCAGCTTCCACATACCGAAGCCGTGCCCACCCCCGACCCGCAGCGCACCTTGGCACCCACCGCCGCGGAAACCACTGACGAAAATCCGTGGCCGCTCAGCTACTTTGCGCACAACCTTAAAACCCACATCGAACGTGTCTCCAATACGTGGGTCGAAGGCCAGCTCATCGAGGTCAACCATCGGCGCGGTTCTGTCTTCGCGACCATGCGTGACCTCGAAGAGGAAGCGTCCCTATCGCTTGCGATCTGGGGTGACGTCGCACGCTCGCTGGAAACCCGGCCCGACGTTGGGCAGCGTGTCGTGGCACGCATCAAGCCGAACTTCTGGCTCAAGACCGGCCGCCTATCGATGCGGGTCACCGACATGAAGCCCGTGGGCGAAGGCGAGCTCTTGCTCCGGCTTGAAAAGCTCCGTCGCTCACTCGCCGCAGAGGGCCTGTTCGATCCCGACCGTAAGAAACCGATCCCGTTCCTTCCGCAACGCATCGGTCTGATCACAGGCGCACACTCCGATGCGGAGAAGGACGTGCTACGCAACGCTGAGCTGCGTTGGCCGGCCGTCGCGTTCGAGGTCCGGCACGTCGCGGTCCAAGGCACCCGCAACGTGCCCGAAGTGCTCGCAGCGCTTGAAGACCTCGATGCAGACCCGCAGGTGGACGTCATCGTGATCGCGCGCGGCGGCGGCTCACTCGAAGACCTCCTCGGTTTCAGCGATGAACGCATCATCCGAGCCGTCGCTTCCGCCCAGACCCCCGTGGTTTCCGCGATCGGGCACGAGAACGACCGCCCCATCCTCGACGACGTCGCAGACCTGCGCGCATCCACCCCAACGGATGCCGCCAAACGCATCATCCCGGACGTCGCGGTAGAGAAAGCGACCATCCTCGAAGGGCTCACGCGTATTAACGCGGCGATGAACACGATGCTCGCCCGTGCCCGCACCGACCTCGAGGACCGCCGTTCCCGCCCCGTGCTCAAACAGCCTGAACGGATGGTCGAGGAACGCCGTACCGAGCTGAGTCAGTGGGAGGGCCGCCTCGAAATCTCGATGCGCACTGCACTCACCCATTCGCGTCAAGAAGTAACGCACTTACTCGACCGGGTCCGTTCGCTCTCCCCGCAGAAGACACTCGAACGCGGCTACTCAGTGCTCCAAGACAGCACCACCGGGCGCGTCATCATGCACACCGAGCAAGCCCCCGAAGGCAGCGAACTCACCGCGAGGCTCAGCGATGGGACACTTCTGCTCACTTCCGCAGGCGCACGGATCGCTTCTGCAGATACACAGGACTAACCCAAACCAACTACAACCGATGTGAGGTCACCACATGACGGAAAACCCAACCGAACGCCCAGACGTCTCCACGTTGTCCTATGAACAGGCCCGAGCCGAGCTCATCAACGTCGTGCAGCGGCTTGAAGCCGGCGGAGCAACGCTTGAGGAATCCCTCGAACTGTGGGAACGCGGTGAACAGCTCGCCCAACGCTGCCAAGCATGGCTCGACGGCGCGCAAGCCAAACTCGATGCCGCTAAAGCCCGCCGTGAGGAACAGGAAGAAACAGCGGCGCCGGCTGCCCCATCCGAAGATGGAACAACCGGCGCCTAAAACCTGTACTTAGAAACGTACGCCGCGCTCGCGTAGGCCTTCGAGGTATTCCTCGATCCGGTCTAGAGCCTCGTTGAGCAGGTTCACGCCCGGCAAGAACACGAGCCGGAAGTGGTCCGGGTTCGGCCAGTTGAAACCGGTGCCCTGCGTGACCAGGATGCGTTGCTGCCGCAACAGGTCCAGCGCGAACTGTTCGTCATCCTTGATCGGGTAGACCTCCGGGTCAAGACGAGGGAACAGATACAGCGAACCGCTGGCCTGCTGAACGGAGACACCCGGGATCGCTTTCAAACGGTGATAGGCCACATCGCGCTGATCCAAGAGGCGGCCACCGGGCAGAATCAGGTCATTGATCGACTGGTAACCGCCCAACGCGGTCTGGATCGCGTGCTGCGCTGGAACGTTGGCGCACAAACGCATGTTCGTGAGCAGGTCGAGGCCCTCGATGTAGTCGGAGGCAGTGTGTTTAGGGCCGGAGATAGCCATCCAACCGGACCGGTAGCCACACACGCGGTAGGCCTTCGAAAGCCCAGAGAATGACAACGTCACAACGTCATCAGACAGCGACGCCATGTTATGCATCTGGGCGCCGTCATAGGTGATCTTCTCGTAGATCTCGTCCGCGAAAACCACGAGTCCATGCTTGCGGGCAAGCTCCAAAATACCCTCAAGGGTGTGCTTTGGATAGACAGCACCGGTCGGGTTGTTCGGGTTGATCACCACGATGCCCTTGGTGCGTGGGGTGATCTTGTTCGCCATGTCCTCGAGGTCCGGCAGCCACCCTTCTTCCTCGACGCACATGTAGTGGATGGGCTTACCACCCGCCAGCGAGGTCGCGGCGGTCCACAACGGATAGTCAGGGGCCGGGATCAGGACCTCGTCACCCTGATTCAGCAACGCGTTGAGGCTCAACTGGATCAGTTCAGAGACACCGTTGCCGAGGTAGATGTCATCCACTCCGATGCTCTGGATACCTTTGGTCTGGTAGTACTGGCTCACAGCGGTGCGGGCCGACAAAATGCCCTTAGAATCCGAGTAGCCTTGCGCGTGCGGAAGGTTGCGGATCATGTCAACCAACACCGCATCGGGCGCTTCAAAACCGAACGGCGCGGGGTTGCCGATGTTCAGTTTCAGGACCCGGTTGCCCTGCTCTTCGATGCGTTGCGCTTCCTTAAGTACAGGCCCGCGAATGTCGTAGAGAACATTGTTGAGCTTGGCTGACTGTTTGATTTCCGACATTCTTCCATCCAATCATGAAGAAAAAGACGCCGATCACGAACGTGATCGACGCCTCTCAAAGATTACCCCGATATGTCACACACCGGAATAACCCACGCGTGCGTGCTCTGCTTTATGCCCTGCGGCGACTCATGATGCCGTCCAAGTCCAGCGCTTCCTGGAGACGTTCACGCTCAGCACGTTCACGCTCAGACTTACGGATCGAGGTAACCTCTTCAGGCTTCTTCTCTTCCTCCGCCTGGAACGGTTCGGCCTTCTCGCGGTGAGCCTCAGGCTTAGACGCGTAGCCAGGGGCCGGAACCTTGTGCGGAACCCAGCCTTTACCGGCCTTAGTCGCTTCAGCCACGCGCTGTGCTTCCTCCGAGCCTTCTTCGGTCTCGGCGTCGGCTTCTGCCTCGGTATCGGCATCAGCGTCTAGTTCATCCTCAGCGGCGGCAGCAGCTTCTGCCGCCGCCTTTTCAGCCTCAGCTTTACGCAACGCCTCAGTATCAGCTACGAAATCGAACGGAACTTCCGAGGCGGATACTTTCGGCGCCGGTTCCTCAACTACGTCCTGTTCCGCGCTTTTCTCGGCATCTGAACCAGTAGCAGACTGCCCCTGAGCGTCGCTATCCTCCTCAGTGTTGCTGTGCTGTTCAGGCGCGGCTGTTCCGCGCTGGGCTGACGTGTTCTCCGTGCCTGCGGCGGATGCGGAGCTTTCTACATCCATTTTGGACGCATCGGACGTATTCTGCTCGGTGGATTGTTTCTTATCTTCCGAAGACTCAGCCTTGATCGCGGCATCCGAGTTCTGCGCAGGTTTACCCTGCTCGTGCTGCGCGGCAACCTGTTTCGCTGCGCGCTTCCACGCTTCTTGACGGCGCTCCTGAACAGCCCACGTACGTAACGTGATCAACGTTCCGAAAGCGATCAGGAAGCAGACGAGCGGCCACCACCAGCTCATCGGCGTCAGTGCGGCGAGCCCCACGAAAACTGGCGCGCCCACCAAAGCTAGGGCACCAATCAGTGCTGCGCTAAATCGTCCCCAACGGATCTTGAGGCGTCCTTGTGAGCGCTGTGCATCTGCGGTCATGCGCCCTCCTCGGTAGATTGAAGATAGGTCGAAAAGCTTTTCTCAAATAACGCTAACGACATAGAACACAAGAACACGGGAGTTCATCCGGTGTGTTGTTACTAAACTACAGCAATGTAAGTGCAATTCCGCAAGTTTGGCGACAAACTATTGTCCCAAGATGTTCCCGGAGCTTTCCTGTGAAAAAACACAGCAAAAGGGTGATGCGATCACTGATCCGCTCTGCGCGTCGCCTACGCGGCGGCGAAGCTAGGCGGTCAGCAGCCTCCGGTTTTGCGGCCCATGCCCCAGACGTGTTGCGTCTTGCTCGGCGCGTAACGCCGGGCGGAACAGCGCCAGTGGTCCTCGCCTACATTGCAGCTGATACCGAACCAGATGTCTCCCTCGCCATGCGCGAGTTATACGATGCAGGCGCTTGTGTTGCGGTTCCTCGCAGCCTGCCAGGCGCTCGCATGAGCTGGGTGCGTTGGGCGCCGGACCTCCCCATCACGACGGGAACGGTCGCACCTGTGCCGGAACCTGCCGGCGGGAAGGAACTGACACTCCCCCGGCATCCGATGCTGGTCATATTGCCCGCCTTAGCCGTTGATGCCGCAGGCGTACGGCTGGGGCAGGGCGGAGGATTCTATGACCGTTTCGTTGAAACCCTCCCACAAGGCTCAGTCTTGATCGCTGCTGTGTTCGAGGACGAGCTGTATCCGGCTGGCGATGTACCCGCCGAGCCGTGGGACGCGGTGGCCAACTACGCCTGGACCCCGGAAGGCCTTCACCAGCTGGGCCGCTGACCCATTGCGGCGAACCCAGCCGAATTCACGCTCGCGGTACCCAACCGTTTCCCGTACCGGTTCCTGTGTTTCTACTGTTCCAGTATTCACACCACATGCACCCCGGGGCTTCATCCACATTTTCGGCGCCACACCTACCCTGGCTAGCGGTGGCGGCCAGGCTGGTGTGCATGAAGCTGATTTCAAACCATCGGTCACCGCAGTCTGGCTCGCGAACCCACACCCCACGCACCTCTGCGGGGCGCCTAGCTAAGCCCCGCCGCACGCCGGCGGAGTGGTGGCATTCGCATCGGCGGCTCGTGGCCGCGGCGAGCGCTTTCGGCTTTGTTGGGCTTGGATTGAGCATTGTGTCGGATCACGCGCCGCAGCGGGTCAGTGTTGTTGCGCCGGCTCATGATGTTGCGGCAGGGAAAGCGCTGACTTCCGGGGATCTAACAACCGTGGAACTGCTGGGTTCTGCACCGGAGGGGGCGTTGACGCAAGCGTCTGTGATTGAGGGGCAGTCGCTTACGGTGGATTGGCCTGCTGGGGTGCCGTTGCACGAGGCGGCGATTGCTGGCTCTGAGATGTTGCGTGAGGTCTCCCCTGGGCATGCTGCTGTGGGTGTCTCGCTGTCGCACACGGTCTCCGCGGGCTTCTTGAGGCGTGGGGATCAAGTTGATGTTGTGTTGACGCGTGCAGATGAAGTGGGCGATGTGCACACCGAGGTGATCGCAGCACGCGCCAAGGTCTTGTGGGCGGGTTCACCGGATACCGCTGCCGATTGGCTCCCTTTGGGTAAACAGGACTCCGAGGGAGCGATTGTGGTGCTGGAGGTCAAAGAAGATCAAGCCCCGGTGGTTTCGGCGGCGCATCAGCGCGGAAGTGTCACGTTGGTCATTCGCCGTCCAGGAGGGAAGGGCGACTGACGTGAACGGAGTGATATACGGGTGCATCGAGGGTGCCAGGCACGCCGAGTCTAGGTTCACCGGGACCAGGTCCACCGTGGCCGGGCACGCTGGATCTAGGTTCGCCCGGGTCAGGTTCACCGAGTCTAGGTTCGCTTCTGACTCCAGTGCGGAGGCATCTCCGCTAACAACGCCGCGTCCCCAGGTTGAGGGTCTTCGTCCTGGCTACGTTGCGAAGGCGCCACGACGTGAGAAACTCCCTTACGTTGCGCGGGATCAGCGGGTAGGTCAGCATCCCAGGACCCCACAAGGTCGGTCGGTTTCCCACCCAACCGTGTGGGTGGGACTACCGCGACTCTACGGCGCCGACCTGTCACGATTCCTGCCCGTCCGAGCCCGGCCCGTCCGATTCCTGCCAAGGAATGTGAACCTCAGGAACCTCAACTCCAGGCACGTCAACACCGAGTTGCGAGGCGATGTCACGAGCCACCGCATCGGGGTCTTTGAACACGTCGATGGTCCACAGCTGGACCGGCTTCCACCCACGGTTCTCAAGCGCTTCAGGGACAATACGTGTGCGGCTACGCACCGACTGTTGCGCATACTCCGGGGAGGAATCCACGCTGATCGCAAGCGGCGCAGTCTTGAGCCACACCGGCCCATACACCGCCATGTCCACGCCGAAACCAGGGTGCTGGATCACGATGAGGTCATAGGCCTGGAGCCGTTGAGACAAGTCCGCCATCAACGCACCCACATGCCACTGCTGCCCCTGGGCCGCATCGGCAGAATGCTGTTCCCAGCTTGCCGCGAGCGTTGGCGTTTCGGTCTGGGTAGCGGTCTTGAAGGCAGGCCGCAACAGTTGGTATGTGCGCGGCTCTTCAACCGAGCGCATCAAGCGAGTCAACAGCTCCATCCCGGAACGCGCCGGGGTCTTGTCTTCGAGCGGGCCGCTGTGGGCCACAACCATGCGCTCTTCAAGCTCCTCAAGCGGCAGAGCACACACCAGATACAGTCGCGAACGTGCAGCCGAAACGCTCGTCATCACATACCGCAAACCGTTACGGCTATTCAGCTCACCAAAATGCTGAGGCTGGCGCCCCTGCGGGCTGTTAGCGAAACCCAACGAGAAAATCACGCTATCGCGCCGCAAACCATCAACACGGTCAGCCGAGGTCACAATAAACGGCTCATACCGCCGCTGGAAAGCGGGCATCGCGTTCGGATGATGCGGAAGCGCATTGCTGATCCCACGAGCCAACTGCTGGGCATGCTCGGCGGTACCGGCGATCACGGCAAGGGAACGGTGAGGATGCTGAGTGAGTTGCTCAAACACCAGCCGAACAACCTTCTCAACCTCAGTCGGGGTCGAGGTCACGGTGCCGCGGCCCGCTGGGGCATGCGGATGTTCAATCCGGATCAGCTCAACACTGGACTCGGCGGTAGCCGGAGTTGGATAAGCCTTCATTCCTTGCTCGTATTGAGCGCTCAACGTCTCGATGAAACGCTCATCCAGAACACGATTATTGCGTCTCAAACTACGGCGCAACGTCACCCGGTTCAAAGCCTCGAACGCGCTCAACGGGGTGTCTTCTCCCCTGCCTGCGTTGAGGGGCTTATCAACCTCGACGTTCAACCGCAGCGGCACACCCGTGTTCGGATCACCGATAGCCAGAACCTGATCAACGCGGCTGATGGTCGTCAACGAAGACTCAAGCGCCAGCGACTCCGCATCAAGCAAGATCGCGGCATCGAAACGCGACCAGCGCGGCAAAACGGTCGGCAAATACAGCGGGGCTCCCACCCAGACAGGGGTCGCCGAACCCACAACCGCCGGAGCGAGTGCCGCAAGTTGCTGCGGGGTCGGATCCCCCACCTTCAGCAACGCACGCATATCGCGGGCACCTACCCGGTGATCAGCGATCGCAGCCTTCCACCGGTACGCGAGTGCCGCAGCCACCCGATCCGCGCCCTGAACAATATGGAGAGCATCCGCGCGCTCGAACTCCTCGCGGATCTTCTCCAGCTCCTCGGAGCTCTGCAACGCCAGATAGTCGTCTCCGGAAATCATCGCTTCCAGGACCGACTGCCACCATGCAAGCTCAACCTCTTGCTCCAGAGCATCAAACTTCACATGGCGTTGCGCGAAATCATCCAGGAGCTCACCCAGCCCCTTCTCGCGCAACGTCTCCATCAACAGTGTCCGCTCCGGCAAGGTTTCCAGGTCAGACTTCTTCTCTTGCAGCAACGCCAATCGCTGCTGCAACGCATCCGTGGGAAGGGAATCCAGCCGGGCCTCGTGATCGGGCAGCACCGACTGCAACTGGTTCAAGCTACTCAACACGTTGCGGAATGTCTGAAGAACCCGCTCAAGCCCCGCCGGGATCGAAGGGTACCGGTTGTCAGTGGCAAGGCTCTCCCACTCAACCCGTTGCTCACGCACCTGAGTGAGCGCCGTATGCAAGTCATCGATGTGCACGCCAGGGCGCACGTATTCCTTAGCGACGCGACGCAGACGAGAACGGGTCATCGCAGACATCTCAACGCCGCGTTCACGACGCCACTGCGAAGGCGCTGTTGCAGCGATCAAGTCATCGACCGGTTTATCGAAAATATCCGGTTCGAACAGGTCCAAACTACGCCGCACCGCAACCAAAAGACGCAACGTATCGCCCCACTGAGCGAAAGACTCAACGGGCTTGATCCGCGTCGAAGCCGCGGTGTTCTCAAGAGTCTCGCACAAGTCCGGGACCGAATCCGCAAGCTCATTGACCAAAGCAACCGCCGCCTCGGCCTCCCCACGGTTACGCAGCCGCGAGCCATACCAGGGGCTATCCAGCGACTCTTGAGAGAAGCCACCCAGCTCAGCCACACGCTGCAACTGCTCGACCACCGGCGCCCTGTCCGGCATCGCGTCCAAAACCGAGCGCTTCAAACGCACAGTGGTTGCCGGCGCGTTCTCACCGGAAGACAAACGCGCAAGCTCCTGCATCGCATCCAACGGGGAGGCGCCCCACCGCGAACGCACCGAATGCAACGAACGGATATGCTCCACCAGATCGCCCCGGTAAGCGCGAGCCACGGCATCGTTCGCCGAAGAATCAGCTCCGTGGGTGCGTTCGTTACGCAAGATCGCGTCCGTGAGCCGTTCACGCAGCACTTCCGGATCGGCGTTACGGTCAAGCTTCACCAGCGTCGTGTCAAGGCTCACGCGGGCGAACCTCTCCGTGACCTGCTGGATCGTGGACTCCCGCTCAGCAACGATCAGAACTCGTTTACCGTCAGCCGCCAAGCGAGCCGCCGCGTTGACAGCCAAGTTGATGCGTTCCGAACCCGGTGGCGCACTCACCGTGACCGACTTACCCTTAGACACCGCATCCAAGACCGCGTAGGCGTCGTCATCCACATCGGTAACCAGAAGCTCATCAGCTGGGTCCCGATCATCAGCGCCCGGGGTCAGGACATCATCCACGAGGCTCTGCGCCTGCTGGGGAGCGACCCCTTCATGCTGGTCAGCAACGAGCTCGTGATACCCGGTATCAACCTCCTGAATGTCAGCGACCTTCGTCGCCAAATCGTACGAAGCGCCCGCGTCCTCATCGACCGGGGCGAACTCATCGAGCAGAGCCGCGATGATCGGGTGGTTCACCGAAACAACAGATGGGTCCACCGGATCGCTAGCGGTCGCAATCGTCGAAACGCACACGCGGTCTTCAATCACGATGTTCGTGTTGGCTTTCGCCGCGATGTCACGCAACAGGTTCACCGGCCCCGTTGGGTTGAAACGCGCGGTCCTGTACCCGGCGTTCAACACATCATCAGGATGGATATCAAGCCCGTAGGACGTATTCAGAAACCGCAGAAGAGTCTCATTAGGCACCGCACGGCCCATCAGCTGCAACTCTTCATCGTCAACACCGTCACGGCGCTGCAACGAAACACGGCCCAGCATCAGCGGCGAGGAGTAATACTCTGTGCGGCCCGAACGCAGCGTACGCCACGTGACCAAACCAGCCGCAACATAACCCACGTCAACGCCGCGGGACTCAGAAATTTCACGCACACGCGTAGCTATAGCCCGCACCGTGGAACGCGCTTGCTTGTACTGGACCGGGTCACGCAAAAGCGTGGACAAGCGGGTGCGGCGACCCGTGAGAAACTGCGCCAAACCAGAGCGGTGGGCATGCGTCAGCTCAACCGCGTTCTTCTCCGTGGGAACAAAACGCAACAGCGAATCCGTACCAGCCGAACCACTCAACGACTGAACCCAGTCACGAAAACGAGTCTCGGGGGTCTGCTGTACGCTCACCTGATTACTCACTCCATCCTCCATGGCACGTCAATACTCCACGGTAGTTCACGCGAGCCAGCAGAACGCGCAACGCCGCGGCAAACACATGCATCTACAACACAAGCGGTTGCCGCGGCGAAACGCTCACAACCCCAACAAGCGGGCCCACAACCTGCCCAGTGGGGGCTTCTCAGGCGAGGATTACTCCCATTCGATAGTTCCCGGTGGCTTCGAAGTCACGTCAACCACCACGCGGTTGACCCCATCGACCTCGTTCGTGATGCGGTTAGAGATCTTCGCGATCAGCTCATACGGCAGGCGCGCCCAGTCCGCTGTCATCGCGTCCTCACTCGTGACAGGACGCAACACAATCGGGTGTCCGTACGTGCGGCTATCCCCCTGGACACCCACCGAACGAACATCCGCGAGCAGCACGACCGGCATCTGCCACACTTCACGATCCAGGCCGGCGTTCGTCATCTCCTCACGGACAATCGCATCGGCCTCCCGCAACAGATCCAGACGCCGCTTATCCACCGCACCAATGATGCGGATACCAAGACCTGGACCGGGGAACGGTTGACGGTGAACAATCTCATCCGGCAAACCAAGCTCAGTACCTACCGCACGGACCTCATCCTTGAACAGTTCACGCAGCGGCTCAACCAGCTCAAATTCAAGGTCTTCCGGCAAACCGCCCACGTTGTGGTGGCTCTTGATGTTGGCAGCACCTTCGCCGCCACCGGATTCAACAACGTCCGGGTACAGCGTGCCCTGGACCAAGAACGCGACGTCCTCACCTTCAGACTCAGCGATAATCTCCGCTTGGGCACGCTCAAACGTGCGGATGAACTGCTCACCGATGATCTTGCGTTTGGTCTCCGGGTCAGTGACACCCTTGAGTTTGTCCAAGAACACCTCGGAAGCGTCAACAACCTTCAGCACGGCCCCACCGTGAGCCTTACCGAACGCCTGCTCGATCGCTTCCGATTCACCAGCACGCATCAAACCGTGGTCAACATACACGCATGTGAGCTGATCCCCCACAGCGCGCTGAACCAAAGCCGCAGCAACCGCGGAATCAACGCCACCGGACAAGCCACAGATAGCGCGCTTGGTGCCGATCTGTTCGCGGATCCGGGCAACCTGATCCTCGACCACAGACTGCGCAGTCCAGTCCGGGCTCAAGCCAGCCGATTCGTACAAGAAGTTCTTCAAAAGCTGCTGACCGTGCGTGGAATGCTGGACCTCTGGATGCCACTGGACACCGTAAAGTTTGCGGTCCTCGTCAGCGAAAGCAGCCACCGGTGTGCGCTCCGTGGACGCCAGAACTGCGAACCCCTCAGGCGCCTCGGTCACGGCGTCCCCGTGGCTCATCCACGCGATCTGCGCATCCGGCAAGCCATCAAAGAGCGTGCATGTCTCGCCCTTGGACGACACGGCGGTCGAGCCATACTCGCGCTGGTTGGTGTGCGAAACCGTGCCGCCCAAAGCGTTCGCCATCGCCTGGAAGCCATAACAAATACCCAAGGTTGGCAAACCGGTCTCAAACAAGCCCTCAGGAACCTTCGGCGCGTCGTCGGCATACACCGAAGACGGACCACCGGACAGGATCAGGGCAACAGGGTTCTTCGCCAGGATCTGCTCGGTCGAAAACGTGTGCGGAACAACTTCCGAATACACGTTAGCCTCACGTACACGCCGAGCAATCAGCTGCGCATACTGGGCCCCATAATCGATCACGAGCACCGGGCGCGGATGCGGGGGATTTACTGCAGAAGTCACGTTCAAAGCCTATCGCGTTTACAGTGCACGATGCGCACGTTCAGTACCGGCGCAGCTGTTGCGGATTCTTTTGAAGCTCCTCAACAACCTGCTGGTGAACCTTCTTCTCCATCACAAACGAAAGGAACGGAACCACCCCGCCCAACGCGATCAGGATCAACTGTTTCAAGTCCCACCGCATGCGGGACCACAACATGAACGTCGCCAGCAAGTACACAACATAGAGCCAGCCGTGCACAATCAACACCGCAATCGAAACGTTGAACGCATCGACCACCATGCCAGGCTCAGCCAACGTGAACACGTTCGCCTCACCCGTGCGCAGCATCGTGCCGCCCGCATACGCGATCAAGTTGAACGCGTACTTCAGCACCATCTCAACAACCAACAGCAACAACATGACACCGGTCGCATACGCGGCGATACGGAAGAACACCGCCGCGCCACGGATCTGGGTCTCAGTCCCGCCGAACCCCTGCCTACGTTGCGGCATCGGGTCATCCTCTGGAATAGGAACATCCTCCGGACGTGGAATGCCATTCTGCTCAGTCATCTCTACCCGTTCTCTCTACTTTCCGGCCCAGCAACACCCGGCGCTGAATCATCGCCTGTCCCGGCCTCCGGCTGGGTTTCGGTTGCGAGCCGCTGCCGCGCTTCAGCCTGAGCCTGTGCAACGCGGGCATCCTGCCGCTTCTGCCAGGCAGCCATCTCGGCCTCAAACTTCAATTCGTTCTGATAATCATCGCGAACCAGGCGCCACCACACAAACAGTGAGAACAGAGCGAACACAACCCACTCAACGCCATAGAACACGTTGAGCCAGTTCAAACGGTTCTCCTGCAAATACCCCGGCGCAACATACACGTGTTTCAGCTCATCTACCCCGGCCTTGACATCGTCCGGGCTCTGTTCAAACACCACCACGAAACCGGCATAAGCATCCCGGTTCCACATGTTCGACAAACGGGCCGCCGAGACGTCCTTCAAGACCGGCAGACCATGCATATCTGCCGAGCGGCCGGAAGCGATCGGCGCTTCAGATGGCAATAAACGGCCCGTGATGGTCACCTCGGTTGCGTCCGTGGCAGGCGGCACCTCCGTCTCGCCAGGTTGCCACCCCCTCACAACCGGCATCACATCAGAGACACCGTCGACCTCGAAAGCCTGAACAACCCAGAACCCCTGCTCGCCCTCAAAGAGCCGGTCCTGAACATAAGCCTGCGTGCCTTCGATGTAGCGGCCCTTCATCGTCACGATTTGATCAGCGTCCGCGTGAGTCATGTCCTTGCCCGGCTCAAAATGGCTCTCAAGCGGGACCGCTGTCTCTGACTTCTCTTGCGTGGTCGGCGCGTAGTCCATGGCCCGTTCAAACTGCCATTTACTGAGCCAAACGAACCCGGTTGACACCACCAAACACGCAAGCAGCAGTGCCAGCCATTTAGGTTGAAGCGCAGTCTTGAACACGCCCCTTATCTTATCGAGCACCCCGTACGAGGCTTTAAACGCGCGCCCGCGCCTGTGTCTGCGCCGCACGCCACAGCCGCCGAGAAACAAAGAACCATTGTTAGAATCCAGCCGTGCCCATCTCTATCCGCAGACGTCACATCGCGCACATGCTGATCCTCACGTTCAGCTCAGGAATCATCGACGCGATCGGGTTCCTCGCGCTCGGGCGCGTCTTCCCCGGCAACATGACCGGCAATGTCGCGATCTTAGGCGTTACGCTCTCGGGAGCGTCCGAACTCTCCGCGCTACGGCCTGCGCTGGCCTTCGGGTTCTTCCTCTTCGGCGCCGCTATCGCCGGCGCGCACTAGCCGTAGCCGACCGCGAGAAAGCCCACCAGCGAAATGTACTGACCAGTAGCTGTACTGACTGGCAGCTGTACGGACTGGCAACTGTACGGACTGGCAGCTGTACGGACTAGGAACTGTATGGGGCCAGCACCATGTCGACGTGCTGGAAGTGTTTGAGGTCCACGTAACCGGTCGTGGCCATCGAGGAGCGCAGCATTCCGGCGAGGTTCGAGGTTCCGTCCGTGTGATGCGATGGCCCGTAGACAACCTGTTCGAGCGGGCCAACCGTGCCAACAAACACGCGGTCTCCGCGCGGCAGACGTTCGTGGGCGGCCTCCATGCCCCAGTGCCAGCCGTGACCGGGCGCTTCCTCGGCACGAGCCAGGGCGGTACCCAACATCACGGCATCAGCACCACAGCCCAAAGCCTTGACGATGTCACCCGAGGTCGAGACGCCGCCATCAGCGATGACGTGCACGTAGCGGCCACCGGATTCATCCAGGTACGCGGTGCGTGCCGCAGCCACATCGGCGATTGCGGTCGCCATCGGTACGTGGATGCCCATCGCACGGCGGGTTGTGCCGGTAGCGCCGCCACCGAAACCAACCAGAACACCCGCCGCCCCGGTGCGCATCAAGTGCAACGCCGGGGTGTAGCCGGCAGCCCCACCCACGATCACCGGAACGTCGAGCTCGTAAATGAACTGCTTGAGGTTCAACGGTTCACGGCCCTCAGACACGTGCTCTGCCGATACCGTGGTCCCGCGGATCACGAACAGATCCACGCCAGCTTCAAGCACCGTGCGGTAGTGCTCCTGGGTGCGCATCGGCGTCAAAGAACCAGCAACCACTACCCCGGCTTCACGGATCTCCGCTAGGCGCTCATGGATCAGCTCAGGACGGATCGGGGCCGCCAACAGTTCCTGCAGGCGGCGAGTCACCTTCGGGTTGGAGCCGCGTTGCTGAGCCGATTCAAGCGAGGCGATCTCCTCGAGCACCGCTTCAGGGTTCTCGTGGCGGGTCCAGATACCTTCCAGGTTCAGAACCCCTAGGCCGCCCAGCTTGCCCAAAGCGATCGCCGTCTTAGGTGACATCGCCGAATCCATCGGCGCCCCCATGAACGGCACATCGAACGTGAACGCGTCAATCTGCCACCTGGTCGACACGTCCTCCGGGTCACGTGTACGACGATTCGGCACAATTGCCACATCATCGAGGGAATACGCGCGGCGGGCGCGACGATAACGGCCGATCTCAATCTCGCTAGTCACGATCCAAGGCTATCAACAGCCCAGCGGGAAAGCCCTTAAATAACGGTGGCGGCCCCAGCTCAGGGGCCACCACCGGTAACAGGGTTGAAAGCGTGCGGTAACAAGCCCTGTGGGCTTGTTCCTTAGCCGCGGCGGTAGTTCGGGGCCTCGACCGTCATCGCGATGTCATGCGGATGCGATTCCTTCAGGCCAGCTGCGGTGATGCGGACGAACTTGCCCTTCTCCTTCAGCTCGGCGATCGTGTGGCCGCCCACATAGAACATGGTCTGCCGCAGGCCACCCACAAGCTGATGCACAACCGCGGCGAGCGGGCCGCGGTACGGGACCTGACCTTCGATGCCTTCCGGGATGAGCTTCTCATCACTTGGCACATCGGCCTGGAAATAGCGGTCCTTCGAATACGAGGTGTTCTTCCCGCGGGTCTGCATCGCACCGAGCGAGCCCATGCCGCGATAGCTCTTGAACTGGCGGCCGTTGACGAACACCAGGTCGCCTGGGGATTCCTGGGTTCCGGCCAGTAGCGAGCCGAGCATGACCGAGTCAGCGCCAGCAACCAGCGCCTTGCCGATGTCACCGGAGTACTGCAGGCCGCCATCGGCGATCAACGGGACACCGGCCTTGCGTGCTGCCTTGGATGCCTCATAGATCGCGGTGACCTGCGGGACACCAACGCCGGCAACAACGCGGGTTGTGCAGATCGAGCCCGGGCCAACGCCCACCTTGATCGCGTCCGCGCCAGCGTCGATGAGCGCCTTCGCGCCCTCATAGGTTGCAGCCTGCCCGCCGATCACATCCACGTGAGCTGCGGCAGGGTCCTTCTTGAGGCGAGCGATCATGTCCAGAACACCCTGGGAATGCCCGTTCGCGGTATCCACCACCAGCGCGTCCACGCCGGCATCAACCAACGCCATCGCACGGTCATAGCCCTCGCCAAAGAAACCGACAGCCGCGCCAACACGCAAGCGGCCCTCGTCGTCCTTGGTTGCCAGCGGATAATCCTCGGCCTTATCGAAGTCCTTGACGGTGATGAGGCCCATGAGCTTATTGCGGTCATCAACCAACGGAAGCTTCTCGATGCGGTGCTGAGCCAGCAGCTCGAGCGTCTTCTCACGCGTGGTGCCCACAGGGGCCGTGACGAGCGGCATCGGGGTCATCTTCTCGGAGACCTTGATGCTTGGCCAATCAGCGCGCGGCACAAAACGGGTGTCACGGTTGGTGATGATGCCGAGCAAGGTGCGTTCCTCATCCACCACCGGCAGGCCGGAGACCCGGTAGCGGGCGCACAGCGCATCGAGGTCAGCGAGCGTGGCTTCAGGGCTGACGGTGACCGGGTCACTGATCATCCCGGATTCAGAACGCTTGACCGTATCGACCTGGCGTGCTTGATCGTCGATGGATACGTTGCGGTGGATGATCCCCATGCCGCCCTGACGCGCCATCGCGATCGCCATCCGCGCCTCGGTCACGGTGTCCATCGCGGCGGAGATGATCGGCACCTTGATGTCGATGCGGCGGGTCAGCTGTGTGGTCGTGTCCGCCTCGGAAGGGATCACATCGGTTGGCCCTGGTAACAGCAGGACGTCATCGTATGTGAGGCCTTCGAAGGCAAATGGGTTGAAGTCATCGCTTGAGCTCACGGACGCACCTTTCAACGGCAGGTGATGGTTTGTGTCCATCTTAGAGTGTCGCGCGTTGTTGCGGGCAAGGCCGTGATGTGTACAACTTAAACGGCGGTGGCCCGCCCGAGTTCGTCTCGGGCGGGCCACCAGATCTTTCGGCCGGCTTTCACGCTGGTGTTGTGGCTAGCGCTTGAGCCGGTTGCGCCGGGCCGGGAGGAAGGGTTTAGTCTTCGTCTTCCTCGGCTGGCTTATCCACAACCAGGGTTTCAGTGGTCAGCACAAGCGCTGCGATCGATGCCGCGTTGCGCAGTGCCGAGCGGGTCACCTTGACTGGGTCGATCACGCCAGCTGCCAGCAGGTCTTCATAGACGCCTGTCTTGGCGTTGAAACCGTGGTTGGCTGGGGATTCAGAGACCTTCGCTGCGATGACGGATCCATCGAAGCCTGCGTTGGCTGCGATCTGCTTGACCGGGGTCACCAGGGCGCGGCGGACGATGTCAACACCGGTTGCGGCGTCGCCTTCGAATGCCTTGAGGTTCTCGTCTTCATCGAGCACGTGGAGCGCATCGACCAGCGCGGTACCGCCACCGGCGACGATGCCTTCCTCAAGCGCTGCACGGGTCGAGGACACGGCGTCTTCGATGCGTGCCTTGCGTTCCTTGAGCTCAACCTCGGTTGCGGCACCAACCTTGATGACGCCAACACCGCCGGCGAGCTTAGCCAGGCGCTCCTGGAGCTTCTCCTTGTCCCATTCGGAGTCAGAGTTCTCATACTCTGCCTTGATCTGGGCTACGCGTGCGGCCACCTCTTCGTCATCGCCTGCACCGTCGACCAGGGTCGTGTTGTCCTTGGTCACGGTCACGCGGCGGACCTTACCGAACACCTCTGGGCCAACCTGGTCCAGACGCAAGCCGAGGTCCTGGGAGACTACCTGGGCTCCGGTGAGGATCGCGATGTCCTGCAACATCGCCTTGCGGCGGTCGCCAAAGCCCGGGGCCTTCACGGCAACAACGTTGAGGGTTCCGCGCAACTTGTTCACCACGAGGGTCGAAAGCGCTTCGCCTTCGATGTCTTCAGCGATGATAAACAGCGGCTTGGATTCCTTCAAGACATGCTCAAGCAACGGAACGATGTCCTGCAGAGCGGAGATCTTGCCAGAATTGATCAGCACGTAAGCGTCTTCGAGGACTGCTTCCTGACGTTCAGCGTCGGTCACGAAGTGCGGCGAGAGGTAGCCCTTATCGAACTGCATGCCTTCGGTCACATCCAGCACGGTCTGGGTCGTGTTGGATTCTTCGATGGTGATGACACCGTCGGTGCCGACCTTCTTGAACGCCTCTGCCAGGAGCTCGCCGACCTCATCGGACTGCGCGGAGATCGCGCCGACGTGGGCGACGTTCTCGTCCTGAACTTCACGCGCGTTCTCCAGCAGGCGGGCCTCAACGGCCTCGACTGCGGTTTCGATGCCGCGCTTGATTTCACCTGGTGCAGCACCTGCCGCAACGTTGCGTAGGCCTTCTTTGACCAGGGCCTGCGCCAGAACGGTTGCGGTGGTCGTGCCGTCACCGGCGATGTCGTTGGTCTTGGTGGCTACTTCTTTAGCCAACTGCGCACCCAGGTTCTCGTATGGATCCTTGAGCTCGACGTCGCGAGCGATGGTCACACCGTCGTTGGTGATGGTTGGTGCGCCCCACTGCTTGTCGAGGACCACGTTGCGCCCGCGCGGGCCGAGTGTGACCTTGACGGTGTCCGCCAGGCGATCAACGCCGGCTTCGAGGGCCTTGCGCGCCGCGTCATTGAACGCAAGCTGCTTTGCCATTCGTTTTACTCCTTCATAGCCTCAACCGGGTTACGGGAGGCCGCTAGATCAAGAGTTGTGAGAAACCGGGAAGGGTTACTTCTCGACTACTGCGAGCACGTCACGAGCGGACAGAACGAGGTATTCCTCGCCGCCGATCTTGACTTCGGTGCCGCCGTATTTGGAGTAGATCACGACGTCGCCTTCCTGGACGTCCACTGGGATGCGGTTGCCCTTGTCATCCACGCGGCCTGCACCAACGGCAACAACCTTGCCTTCCTGAGGCTTCTCCTTGGCGGTGTCTGGGATCACCAGGCCGGAAGCGGTGGTCTGCTCGGCTTCGAGCTGCTGGATGACGATGCGATCTTCGAGGGGCTTGATAGAGATCGACATGGGACCTCTCCTTTGCGTAATAGACCTGTAGGTGTACGGGCCATACAACGCGTCCTCCGGGCGTCGTCGCGGGTGTCGACCGGAAGCAGCTGATGGCTTGCGCACTCGGATTTAGCACTCTCGGCTTCCGAGTGCTGATGTCTTCCACTTTAGGAAGTTATCTGGCACTCGGTCAAGATGAGTGCCAATTGTTCGCCTTGAGCGTGCTCGCCACGCCCTCTACTACCCCACCCGATGCTCTGCTACACCTCGCCCTGCCGCACCTCGCCGCCATCACCTCCTCGTTTCCCCTACGCCGCATTCCGGCACATTCGTGACAAGCTGGAGGCATGGCATCCAGCAAAAAAGAAGGCTCCATCACGTCTAACCCGGCGGAGCCGGTCGCCGCGGCCTTCACACCTGAAGGCCAAGAGCTGCTCTCCCAGCTGACCCCGGATCAGGCTGCGACCAAGAAGTTAGCAACCGAGCTGACCTTGAGCCTGCGCAAGGCCGGGCATCCAGCGGGCCTGGTTTCCGCCGTCGTGCATCAGCTTGCCTTACGTTTCAAGGCTCGGGCTAAGTTCGGGCCATTCGCTGAGCGGATGATTCTCACGCAGGCGGGCCTCGAACAGGCAACCCGCCTACCTGTTGCTGCGCGCCATGCGGGCCGGATGCGCGATGCCGGTGTGGGGCACGTTGCGGACCTCGGTTGCGGTTTGGGTGCGGACGCGATGGCGATGGCCGCGCTGGGAATCGATGTGACCGCGGTCGAGGCCGACGAGGTCACGGCAGCCGCGGCGACCGTGAACACCGCTCCGTTCCCTAACGTCACGGTGGTGCATGGGCTCGCTGAGGAAGCCGATATTTCTGCCGCCGATGCGGTATGGATGGACCCTGCACGCCGCGAAACCACGACTTCGGGCACGCGCCGCCGCTGGAACCCTGAAGCGTTCTCTCCCCCGTTGTCTTTCGTGGAGACACTGGCTGACCGTGGGCTTCCGATGGGGGTCAAGCTCGGGCCTGGGATCCCGCACGAATCGATCCCTGAGACCGCGGAGGCGCAGTGGGTTGAGCACAACGGCAGCGTGGTCGAAGCCACGCTGTGGTTTAACGAGGCGCGGCGGGCGCAGGTGCGGAGGGCCGCGCTGGTGTTGAAGGACGATCAGACTGCAGAACTGACCTCGAGTGCCGCCCACCCCGACCTGGATTCAGATGCTCTCGCGCTCGGCGAGGATGTGCCCATAATCGAAACCGACAGCAACCTGTCACTTCCCGTCCTCTCAGACACAGCCACGTACGGAACCTATCTTCACGAACCTGCCGGCGCAGTCATCCGCGCCGGGCTCGTAGCCGATCTGGCCGTACAGCTTGAGGCGACCGGGCTTGACCCGCACATCGCCTACCTCACCGGCGACACCGCCTCCGCGACCCCGCTGGCCAACAGCTACCGCATCGACATGGTCATGCCCTACAAGATCAAGGCGCTGCGCAGCTGGGTACGCGACAACCGCATCGGGCAGCTCACCATCAAAAAGCGCGGCCTGGACGTCACACCGGAAGAGTTGCGCACGATTCTGCTGGGCAAAGGCCACGGCGACGGCTCAGCAACGCTTGTGCTCACGCGCATCGGGAAGCAACGAATCGTCTTCGGATGTGAGCTCATCCCCGGCTCCGCCGTATGATCGTCTAATTGCACGCCACCGATGCGAGGAGACCTATGGGCATCGAATTCACCCCGTCAGAGCCCTCGACCCTGGGGATCGAATGGGAGATCGCGCTCGTAGATCGCGACACCGGGGATTTGCGCCCGGAAGCCCCACGCATCCTTGACGAGCTTGGTCAGCAGGGCCGCATCAACCACCCGGACGGCGCGCCGCGGCTCACGCGCGAGCTGCTACAGAACACGGTCGAGTGCGTGACCGGCGTGCACCACACGGTATCCGATGCAGTCGCGGATCTCGCTTCCACGGCGCGTGACGTGAGCGATATTTTGGATCCGCTCAACACTTCACTGTATTGCGCAGGCTCCCACCCTTTCGCGGAACCGACCCTGCAAGAGGTTTCCGATAAGGACCGCTACGCGACCCTGATTGATCGCACCCAGTGGTGGGGCCGGCAGATGGTCATTTACGGCGTGCACGTGCATGTTGGGATCGATCACCGGGATAAGGTCCTGCCGATCGTTGATGGTCTGATCAATAAGCAGCCGCACCTTTTAGCGTTGACGTCCTCTTCGCCGTTCTGGGGTGGGGCTGACACCGGCTACGGTTCGCAACGATCGTTAATGTTCCAGCAGTTGCCCACCGCGGGGCTGCCGTTCCATTTCTCTCAGTGGTTCGAATATGAGTCCTATGTTGCGGATATGCTGCACACGGGCGTGGTGGATGTTTTGGATGAGATCCGGTGGGATGCCCGCCCGGTCCCTAAATACGGGACCGTTGAGATGCGGATTTGCGATGGGCTCCCGGATTTGGATGACATAGCCGCGGTCGCCGCCTACACCCAGTGCCTCGTCACGGAGATGTCGGACGCCCTGGATGCCGGATGGGACATCCCGGTCATGACGCCGTGGTTCCGCGTCGAGAACAAGTGGCGTGCGGCCCGCTACGGCCGTGAAGCGATCATCATCCTGAATTCGGCTGGTGATGAGCTGCTGGTGACCGATCAGATCGCTCAAGATGTTGAACGGCTCGCTCCGATCGCTGAACGCCTCGGTTGCGCTGAGGAACTCAACCACATCACGACGATGATGCAGCAGCCGTGCGAATACGAACAGCAACGCAACGTGGCTGAGGCCAACGGCGGCGACTTAGCCGCGGTTGTGCAGGATAACTCGCAGCGCCTGCACGCCTCGCTTGACCGCTAACACGCCGGTGGCGCTGACAGGACGGCGCGGCCTAGTCGGCCTGGCCGCCCGCCCGCATCGACGCTGTACCTTCCATGGACGCCGCGCTTTTCATCGGCACCGTGTTTTTCATGGACACTGCGCTTTTCATCGACACTGTGCTGACGGGTAGTGAGGTGTCGGTTCCGAAGTCGGTTCCGGTGGGTTCTACGCCGTTCATCACGAGTTGGGCGCCGAGTGCGGCGATCATCGCGCCGTTGTCGGTGCACAGCGAAAAGGGTGGGATGCGTAACTGGATTCCGGCGGAGGCGCAGCGGGCGGCTAGCAGTTCGCGCAGGCGTGAGTTTGCGGCGACCCCGCCACCCAGAAGCAGTGTTGTGAGCCCGTGTTCTCGGCACGCCATCACGGCTTTGGATGTGATGACGTCCGCGACGGCTTCCTGGAACGAGGCGCACACGTCTTCGATGACGAGTTCTTCCCCGGTTGCTTCGCAGTGCTCAACATAGCGTGCTACCGCGGTCTTCAGTCCGGAGAAGCTGAAGTCATAGCGGCGCGGCCCCGGTTCTTCCGCGGTTCCCATGAACTTGCCCGTTGTGAGTCCACGCGGGAAGCGGATCGCTTTCCGGTTGCCTTGGGCCGCCAGCTTGTCGATCACGGGTCCGCCCGGATAGCTCAACCCCAGCAGGCGGGCGACCTTATCGTAGGCCTCCCCCGCGGCGTCATCGATAGTTGACCCGAGCATCGTGATGTCAGCAGTCAGCGAATCCACTTTGAGGATCTCGGTGTGGCCGCCCGAAACCAGCACCGCGCCGAGGTTCGGAGGTAGCTCTCCACCATCGAGCACACCGACCCCAACGTGCGCAACCAAATGGTTGACCGCGTACAGCGGCTTGCCGGTAGCTAACGCGAGCGCTTTCGCGGCAGAAACACCCACCATCAACGCACCAGCCAGGCCAGGTCCAGCTGTCACGGCGACCGCATCAACATCATCGAGCCTAAGCTGCGCGGTCTCTAAAGCAGCACGCAGCGTCGGGACCATCGCTTCAACGTGGGCGCGCGAAGCGATCTCCGGGATCACTCCGCCGAAACGCACGTGCTCATCCACCGAGGATGCAACCGCATTAGCAAGTAGCGTGGTTCCGCGGACGATGCCCACGCCCGTCTCATCGCAACTGGTCTCAATACCCAGAACGACCGGGCCTGAAACTGTAGCTGCAGAGCCCCCTGGGGTATCGAGGGCCTCAGGTTTCACGGTGTTCATAGCTTCCCTCGGATGTCTTTCTGCATAATCAGGGCGTCTTCGCCGGCACTCGGCTTGCCGGGTGCACTCGGGTGGCCGGGCGCGCCACCTGGATAGTATCCGCGGCGGCGGGCGATCTCTTCAAACCCGTTGCGGTGATACAGGTGGATCGCGCGCTCATTCGAAGCGCGGACCTCGAGCATCATGTGGGTCGCGCCCCAGTCACGCGCCCGGGACTCCATGAGCCACATCAGATACCGCGCGACCCCGCGGCCCGCATGCTCCGGCACAACCCCGATGGTCTGAATATCTGCGATATGCGGGCTGTATTGCAGGCCCGCATACGCGATCAGCGCGCCAGCACCCAGCTCGGCCACGCCCCAGTATTGCCGCCATTCGGGGTGGGAAAGCTCCTCGCGCATCATGCGTTCATCCCAGCGGTCCAGCAGGAAAAGTTCGGCTTCGAGCGGCATGAGTTCCGCGGCATCGCCCGCATCCAGCTGGCGCACGATATAGCCTTCCGGGGCTCGCGCCAGCTCAGCTTCGGTAGCGGGGGCTAAGTCGGTGCTCATCGTTGGCGGCCTTGCATCGCAGCCGGGACCACCGCGTCAGATTCGCGCAAATACCGCGCGACGGGCGGGGCGGTTGGCATGCCAGCGGCATACCAGGCGCGGGCCAGATAGGCCGCGGATACCGGCGAGGTTTCGGCTCCGGAGAGCACCGGGATACCCGCCTCGGCTAGCTCTTCCCCGCGAACACCCGCCCCGGCTCCACCTACCGGATAAGCGGCCGGTAGCTCGTCCGGCTTGGTCACGTGCGGGCCATCGACACGCGCCCCGTTACGGGCGTAGGTCGCCCAATACAGCTCACGACGGCGGGCATCCAGCGCCGCTGTCAGCACCGGGCCGCTTCCTGCCGTAGCGTCCTCGCCCGGCTCTTCCCCTGTTGCGGCAGCGGTTGCTGGCTCTTGCCCTGCCGCGGCAACGGTTGCTTCAGCAGGGCTGGACTCAGCAACGCTAGCGAGGTTGCCTTCAGCCAGCAGTTGGGCGGCGAGCCCGTCGAGCGAGCACACGCCGTAGGCTTCTATACCCCACGCGAAGGCGAGGGTCTGGCCGGCGGCGATCCCGACCCGCAGACCCGTGAAGGGGCCTGGCCCCTCCCCGACTAGGACGGCGTCTGGGCGTTCCCACCCGGCCTGGGCGAGCAACTGTTTGCACACGGGGATGAGGTCTTCGGCGTGCCGGGTCGTGGAATCCGTGACGGCCTCCGCAATAACCTCAACGCCCGCAACGTGCTGCGTATCCACGGCGCTTTCAGCATCCACAGAGCCTTCAGCACTCACAGCGCCTTCAGCACTCACAGTCACGCACGCGACGGAAACCACCGATGAGGTATCCAACGCCAGGATCTTCTTGATGTCGTCGCGCATTTCAGCCCTCCTTCACGGTGTCAGTGAATTCGGCGAGCGCGGCGCGCAGTCCGGTGGTTGCCCCCTCGTTCCAGCGTGGGCCCACCCAGTTGAGGGTCACGATGCGGGGTGCGGCGGCTTCTTCTTCGTCTTCGACTTCCCACGGGGCCGGGGTCTCGCTGTCGGGTTGTGCGGCCGTGTTGCCGCCGATGGGGCGCTCGAGTGTGATCTCGAGGCGGGATTCGGAGAGGCCTTCGGCGCGGTCGCGGCCCCATTCGACGACTGTGACGGATTCGTCCACGGTGTCGATGAGGTCGAGGTCTTCGAGTTCTTCTGCGGATCCGAGCCGGTAGGCATCCACGTGGACCAGCGCTGGCCCGTCGGTCAACGATGGGTGGATGCGGGAGAGCACGAATGTTGGCGATGTGATGCCTTCGCGCACGCCGAGGCCTTCGCCGAGGCCTTGGGTGAAGGTTGTTTTTCCGGCGCCGAGTTCCCCGGTCAGGATGAGAACATCGCCTGCTTGCAGTTCGCTTGCGAGTGTGCGGGCTAAGCACTGCATCGCCGCTGGGGTTGGAATAGTCAACGACAGTGAGCTGTCGTCTGCTGTCTCCGCACGGCCGCCGCAAGCACCGGCTGTGTCATCGCCAACAGCATCGCCCGCGGCCGCACCATCTGCGGGGATCATGCGGCGTGGGACGCGGTCGGAGATCCCGGTGACGGTCTCGTAGTTGATGGTGTGGGCGGCTTCCGCCCATTCTTCAACGCCGGGTTCACCATGTGCTGGGTCACCGAACACCACGGCGTCTTTACCGACAAATTCCGCTGGGTCTGCTTCCCCGCCGAGGTCGATCACGAACTGATCCATTGCGATCCGGCCCACCACCGGATACCGCACGCTATCGATTGTCACGTGGGTGCCTTCGGCGATCCGTGGGATGCCGTCGGCGTAACCGACGGGAACCAGGCCCAGCGTCGTCGGTTTCTCTGCCCGCCAGCGCAGGCCGTAGGACACACCTTGGCCCGCATCGACCCGTTTAGCTGCGGCCACATGCGCAACCAGGCGCATGACCGGCCGCAACCCCAGCTCGGCCGAGGACACCCCTTCAAAAGGAGATAAACCATAGAGGCCCAGACCGACCCGGACCATGTCATAGATCGCATCCGGGCGCGTGAACGTCGCCGGGGTGTTCGCGATGTGACGCACTTCAGGTTTCAACCCGGCGTCCGCGACCACCGCGAGCGCGTCCTCGAAAGCCTGGGTCTGCACGTCGTTGGCGGGGTGTTCTGGCTCATCGGCCATCGCGAAGTGGGAGAACACACCCACCACGCGGATGTCCCCGACGCGTTCGGCCGCGGCGGCGCGCTCTACAAGATGTGGCCATTCGGCTGCGGTGCACCCGTTGCGGCCTAAGCCGGTATCGATTTTCAGGTGAATCCGTGCCGTGCGCCCCACCGCGCGTGCCGCCTCGATCATCGGGTCCAGTTCCCAACCGGATACCCCCACGTCAATGCCCTGTGCCACGGCCGCCTCGAAGTCGGTGTCCGATGTGTGGAGCCAGCACACCATCGGCGCCTCGATGCCCGCGGCACGCAGCTCAAGCGCCTCGCTCACGTGCGCGGTCCCTACCCATGTGGCGCCTGCATCCAGCGCGGCGCGCGCGCACTCGATCGCGCCGTGCCCGTAGGCTTGCGCTTTGACGATCGCCATGATGTGCGCTTGCCCCACCTGTTGACGGATCCTGGCGACGTTGGCGGCCAACGCGCCAAGGTCAATCTCGGCGCAGCGTTCAGGGGCAGCCGCTACCGCATCGTGGGCATGTAACCATTGCGTCACCGGAGCCGATGCCGGGGCCTGCGCCGCGTCATCGGCGCCAAACGTAGCGGTGCCAACCGCATCGGACGCATTATGATCCGCACCCGCGGGGCTGGAGGTGGAGGAAAAGCTGTGGGAACACACCCTTCTAGCGTAGACCTTCACCAGGTTCGGGCTTGGGTATGCGACTCAACGCCTAAGATCATAGGTAGCCAACTGTGAGGAGAACATTCGTGCAGGATGCAGCACAGCCGCGGAAGATTTCAGTGATCGGTGCGGGATATTTGGGGGCTACGCATGCCGCTTGCATGGCGGAGCTCGGCTTCGAGGTGGTCGGCGTTGATGTTGAGGTTGAACGTGTTGAACGTCTCAACGCCGGGGTGCTTCCGTTTCATGAGCCGGGTCTGGATGAGATGCTGGCCCGCCACGTACGTGAAGGCCGTTTGCGTTTCACTACGGATTATCAAGAGGTCGCCGATGCGGATGTTCACTTCATCGGTGTTGGTACCCCGCAGCGGGAGAACGATCACGGCGCGGACATGCGTTATGTCGATGCCGCGATTGATTCGTTGGGTGCCGTGGTTTCGAAGGACACGCTGATTGCTGGTAAGTCCACGGTCCCTGTAGGTACTGCGGCGCGTTTGGCGAAGCGGTTGAAGAAGCTGGTGGCTAAACGCGGCTTGGACATCAACGCGGAGTTGTGTTGGAACCCTGAGTTTTTGCGTGAAGGGTTCGCTGTTGAGGACACGCTGACCCCTAATCGGTTGGTATTCGGGGTGCGTTCCCAGCGGGCTGAAGACATCCTGCGTGCGGTGTACGCGAAGCCGTTGGCCGACGGCACGCCTCTGGTGGTGACTGACTTCGAGACTTCCGAGCTGGTGAAGGTCGCCGCGAATGCGTTCTTGGCTACCAAGATCTCCTTCATCAACGCGTTCTCTGAGATCACAGAGACCGTGGGTGGGGACATCAAGACGCTCGCGGATGCGATCGGGATGGATCCGCGCATCGGGCGTAAGTTCCTCAACGCCGGCATCGGTTTCGGTGGCGGTTGCTTGCCTAAAGACATCCGTGCTCTCCAGGCGCGCGTGTCCGAGCTCGGCCTTCCGCACACCATGCGGTTCCTCGACCACATGGACGAGATCAACCTGCGCCGCCGCGAACGCGCAATCTATCTTGCCGAGCGTGCGGTGGGAGGCGACCTGCACGGGGCACACATCACAGTGCTAGGTGCGGCGTTCAAACCGAATTCGGACGACGTGCGTGACTCCCCCGCCTTGGATGTTGCCGCCCGCCTGTATTCAGCTGGCGCAGACGTGTCTGTATATGACCCGCAAGGTATGGAGAACGCGGCTAAACGCTTCCCACGCTTGCGGTACGCGGACTCCGCCGAAGATGCCGCACGCGGTGCGAACGTTGTGCTGTTGCTGACCGAATGGGATGAATTCAAGAACCTCGATCCGGTTTCCTTCGGTGAGGTTGTTGCGGATCGTTACATGATCGATGGCCGCAACGTGCTCGATCCGCAAGCATGGACTTCCGCAGGGTGGACCCTGGACCGCATGGGGCATAAGAGCGAAGGCCACAGCGAGTAGAAGTAGCGAGGAGCGTCATGACTGAACATGATGTCAACACCGGATTCGATGTCAGCACCGGATCTGATGTCAACACTGGATTCGAGGTCAATGCGGTTCGGGCGGATTTCCCGATCCTGAACCGTAAGGCCGCGGATGGTTCCGGTTTGATCTATCTGGATTCTGGGGCGACCTCCCAGCGCCCACAACAGGTCATGGACGCTGAGACTGATTTCGTGTTGGGGTCTAACGCTGCGGTCAAGCGTGGCGCGCATCAGCTCGCTGAAGCCGCAACGAACGCGTACGAAGACGCACGTGAGACCATCGCCGACTTCATCGGCGCTGCATCAGCCAACGAGGTCGTCTTCACCAAGAACGCGACCGAGGCCCTCAACCTCGTCGCCTACGCGTTAGGCAACGGAGACGACTCGACCCCGCCCCGGCTCCGCGTTGGCCCCGGGGACGAGATCCTCATCACCGAGATGGAACACCACGCGAACCTCGTACCGTGGCAAGAGCTCGCCCGCCGGACCGGCGCCACCTTGCGTTGGATACCACTCACGGATGACTTCCAACTGGATCTGACAGACCTTGAAACGCTACTGACCGAACGCACCAAAGTATTCGCGTTCACGCACCAATCCAACGTCACCGGAACCATCACCCCGGTAGCGAAACTGGTTGCCGCGGCGAAGAAAGTCGGCGCGCTCACAGTGCTCGATGCGTGCCAGTCCGTCCCTCACATGCCCGTGGATGTTCAGCAGCTCGATGTTGATTTCCTCGCGTTCTCCGGCCATAAGATGCTCGCCCCCACCGGCATCGGTGTTTTGTGGGGCCGTTACGAACTCCTCAAAGACCTGCCTCCGTTCATGCTTGGTGGTTCGATGATCGAGATCGTCACGATGGAGCACACCACATATGCTGAGCCTCCGGCACGCTTCGAAGCAGGAACCCCACCCACAGCGCAAGCCGTTGCGCTCGCCGCCGCGTGCGATTACCTCAACGCGCTGGGCATGGATAACGTCGCCGCGCATCAAGCCCAGCTCGTGGAGCGCGCGCTCACGGGTTTGAGCCGCATCGACGGCCTCCGCATCATCGGCGCGGGGCTGAGCGTGCCGGGCGACGGCGAGGACGGCACGGGCAACCAATCCGAGCGGCACCGTACTGGTGCGGTCGCGTTCAGCATCGAGGGTTTGCACCCGCACGATGTGGGGCAGGCTCTCGATTCCCAGGGTGTGCTGGTGCGTGTGGGGCATCATTGCGCGTGGCCGCTGCACCGCCGTTACGGGATCCACGGGAGCACGCGCGCGAGCTTCAGCGTCTACAACACGGTGGCTGAGGTGGACGCTTTCGTTGAGGCCGTGCAGAAAACCATCGACTACTTCAACAGTTTCCGGTGACCATGAACCTCAATACGCTGTATTCAGAGCTGATATTCGAACACGATAAGCACCCCAAACACGCGGGCTTACGTGAGCCTTTCGACGCCGATGTACACCACGTGAACCCGGTGTGCGGCGACGAGATCCAGCTGCGTCTGAAACTCTCCGAAGACGGCGCAACAGTCGAGGACATCTCCTATGAGGCGGCTGGTTGCGCGATGAGCCGCGCTTCCGCCTCAATGATGGCGGACCTGTTCATAGGCGAGCCGGTCAGCGACATCGAGGAGATGACCGCTCATTTCGATGAGGTGCTTCACTCCCGCGGGAAGGTTGAGGCCGAAGAGGAGATCATCGGCGACGCGGTCGCGTTAGCTGGTGCCGCGAAGTTCCCCAACCGGGTCAAGTGCGTGCTCATGAGCTGGAAGGCGTTCCAGGCCGCCTACGCAGAAGCGCTCCTATTCCGTCAGCAGTGATCCCCCGGGCGCTGTAGTTCACGGCGCTGCGTGAGTTCACGGCGCTGGAAAGGCTATGCGGCGCTGTATTTCAGGCCGTGCACGACCGCGGCCGCGGCACACAACTGTGCAATGCGTTCCAGGCTGAGTTCTTCGCCGCGGGCCGAGGCCCGAGCGGCGTGGGTTGCGAGCATCGCGCCCAGGACACCGGCGAGCTTATCTCCCGAACCTGCGCGAGCGAGCGTCGCAGCCGCGGATGCCGCGAGGAACGTGACGCCGCTCGGCGCAGCAACCACCGTCGCTGAGCCTTTGAGCAACACGACCGCGCCAACAGCTGCCGCCAGATCCCGCGCTGCGGAGACCGGGTCTTCAGCCGGGTCCGCGGCGTCTATACCCAACCGTTGCACAAGCGCTAGAAACTCTCCCGCGTGAGGCGTCAACACGTGGACCTTAGTGCTGACTTCAGCTCCGGCATCCGTGTCAGTCCGAGCCGCTATCGAGGGTTCCCATACCGCGAGCGCTGAGGCGTCCACGATCACAGGGCCCTGGGTGCCCCGCATCACGGCGAGCGCCGGTTCGAGGTCTTCGGGCTCTTCCCCGAGCCCCGGGCCTACGACCCACGCGTTCACCTTAGAGGTCACCGCAGGCCACCCGTTCGATGCTGATTCTGCCGAGCCGGCCGGCGAAGCAAGCTCAGCCCTGTCGATGTTGACGACCTCCGGCAGAGTCTGCACCACAGCCTGGCCAGCAGCCCCACGCCCTGCGGTTACGAGCATCCCGATCCCGCCGCGCCCGGCATCGTGCGCTCCGATGGCGGCCGCTGCTGTAGAGCACAGGACCGCGGCCCCGGGATAGGCGGGCGAACCTGCGACCATGCCGAGGACTCCACGCGAATATTTGTGGTCGCCGGGGCGTGGCGCCAGGAGCTCGCTCTCAGCGTCGGCGGGGGTTATAAGCCGCGGCATGAGGTGAGTATCCTGCGGGGCCTGTAGCCCGATTTCCACGAGGTAGATGTCGCCGGTTTTCTCACGCGCCGCCCCGGCCACGAGCCCGCGTTTGAGTGCGCCGAACGTGACCGTGATGTCCGCGAGCGGCACCATTTCATCCGCGTTGCCGGTCTGTGTGTTGAGCCCTGAGGGGCAGTCGGCTGCGACAACCAGCGCGTCCAGGGTTTCCCCGTGCACCGCCCAGGTCTGCGCATCCGCGTCCCAGCCGGGAATCGGCATCCCGCCTTTCGCGCCGATCCCCAGTACTGCGTCCACGATCACATCCGCGCAAGCTAGATGCTGAAGCACCTCGTTATGCTTCGTCGCACCAGAGCCCTGCGCTGCCTCACGTTTGTGATGCTTCACGACCTCGACCCCGGCGGCGGCTGCCGCGGCTGCGGCACGTTCGTGCCAGCGGTCCGCGACCATCACGGCCACACATCGTGCCCCGCGACCGGAAAGCTCGGCGAGCGCATAGAGTCCGTCACCGCCGTTGTTGCCGGGGCCGATCAAACCCACGATGAGCGCCCCACGCAACTGAGAACCCGTCCCGGGCATGGACGGTGCCGGCTTTGTGAGCGCGGCTAACGTTTCAGGCCCGGCCACGGTCGGTTCCGGAAGGGCGGGCCGGTTGGTGACGGCCCGGGCGATGTGCACGGCAAGCCCGTAGGCCGCCTGTCGCATGAGTTGATCGGGGTTGCCTGCGGCTTCGCATGCGGCGAGCATCGGGGCTTCTGCCGCTCGGACCGCGTCGGGGCTATAGAGCAGGTGCATCGGTGTACCTTCCGGGCTGGGAGCCTGTCTCGGGGCCTGTCTCGGGGGCCTGTTTGTTCTAGCCTTCGGCGATCACGTACGCGATCGCTACGTCGCCGTCGTGGGTGAGGGATATGTGCCAGCTTTTGACACCGAGCTGGTCGGCGACCTCTTTCACGCTACCGCGCACATCGAGCACCGGGGCGCCGGAGTCCAGTGTGCACACTTCGCAGTCATGCCACACCATTCCCCCGGGGGAGCTGAGAGCTTTCGCGACCGCTTCCTTCGCGGCGAAACGCGCGGCCAGCGAGCGGGTCCGCACCTCACGCTCGCTGGGGCAAAACAGGCGTTCAACCAGTGCCGGGGTGCGCTGGATCAGCTTCTCGAAACGCGGAACGTCCACAACGTCAACACCGATGCCCACAATCATGTTTCGATGCTATCGCTGTTCACACACGCTTTGCTCGCGCGCCATCGGCATCCGAGGCTCGCGGCGCTAAGCAAGCTGGCCCCTGCTGAATGCCTGTGAATACCACCACGCATACAGGTTTTATTTACCTGCCGCTAACCTTCGCTGGTTTAATGCGGAACATGAACCAGTTCAAAGTCCGCAAAGCTGTCTTCCCTGTGGCAGGCCTCGGAACCCGTTTCCTCCCGGCTACGAAAGCGATGCCTAAAGAGATGCTGCCGGTTGTTGACCGGCCAGCTATCCAGTATGTCGTTGAAGAGGCAGTGAACGCGGGGCTCGATGATCTCCTCATGATTACTGGGGCGCCTAAGCGTTCGCTTGAGGATCATTTCGATGCCTCCCCTTACCTCGAAAATCAGTTGCAGCTAGCGGGTAAGAAGAAGCTCCTTAAAGCTGTCCAGCAGGCTGCTGAGCTCGGCGATGTCCACTACATCCGCCAGGGTGAACCTAAAGGCCTCGGTCACGCGGTTGGCCGCGCAGCTCTGCATGTGGGTGATGAGCCGTTCGCGGTATTGCTCGGTGATGACCTCATTGAGGAGTCCTCTACCCTGCTGCGTGACATGATCACTGTGCAGTCACGCGTTGGCGGGTCAGTGATCGCCCTCATGGAGGTGGATCCGGAAGATATTTCCTCCTACGGGTGCGCTGCCGTCGAGGCAATCCAGGACGAGGAGTTTGTTCGCGTGACTGACCTCGTGGAGAAACCAGCTGTTGCGGATGCGCCGTCGAACCTCGCGGTCATCGGCCGTTATGTTCTGCACCCAGCGGTTTTCGATGTACTTGAACGCACCGCTCCCGGCCGTGGCGGTGAAATCCAGCTGACCGATGCCCTGCTTGAACTCGCCGCGATGCCAGCTGAAGAAGGCGGCGGCGTGACCGCGGTCATCTTCCGTGGCCGCCGCTACGACACCGGCGATAAGCTTTCCTACCTCAAAGCAGTCATCGAGATCGCGTGCCAGCGCGAGGACCTCGGCCCGGAGCTACGGGAGTGGCTCAACGAGTTCACGGCTTCATAGCCGGTCGGCGCCGGGTTCGCTGCGTCGGACGCGTTCAGGTGAGTGCGTTCAGCTGAGTGCGTGAATTGGGACGTTATTCGACGGTCACTGACTTTGCGAGGTTGCGTGGCTGGTCAACGTCCAGGCCCTTGGCGGAGGCAAGCTCCATCGCGAAGATCTGGAGCGGAACCACCGTCAAGAGTGGGGCGAGCAGGGCCTTGGTCTCTGGGACACGGAAGACCCATTCAGCATAGTTACCTACGGCCTCGTCGCCTTCCTCAGCGATCACAAGGGTCTGGGCGCCGCGGGCGCGGACCTCCTGGATGTTGGAGACCACTTTCGAATGCATCGAGTGGCGGCCCGATGGGGACGGCACCACAACGAACACGGGCTGGCCTTCCTCGATCAGCGCGATCGGGCCGTGCTTGAGCTCACCAGCGGCGAATCCTTCGGCGTGGATATAGGCGAGCTCTTTGAGTTTGAGCGCACCTTCCATCGCTACCGGGTAGCCCACGTGCCGGCCCAAGAACAGTACCGCTTCGGTCTCGGCCATGCTGCGAGCGAGCTCGCTGATCTGGTCCTTCTGGGCCAGGATCTTCTCGATCTTGTCCGGGATCTCCGCCATATCGGCCAGCAGGTCAGCGACTTCGCCGGAGAACATGTTGCCGCGTAGCTGCGCCAAGTACAGGCCCAGCAGATAGGTCGCCGCAACCTGGGCGAGGAACGCCTTGGTTGAGGCCACCGCGATCTCCGGGCCGGCGTGGGTGTAGAGCACCGCATCGGATTCGCGTGGGATCGATGAGCCGTTCGTGTTACAGATCGCGAGCGTACGCGCGCCCTGTTCCTTCGCGTACCGCAACGCCATGAGGGTGTCCATGGTTTCCCCGGACTGGGAGATCGTCACGATCAACGTGGATGGGGTCACGATCGGGTCGCGGTACCGGAACTCATGGGACAACTCGACCTCAACCGGGATGCGGCACCAGTGTTCGATCGCATATTTAGCGACCTGGCCTGCATAAGCGGAAGTACCGCACGCGAGCACGATGATCTTGTCGATACCCTTGAGCTCGGCCTCGTCAATACGCAGCTCATCGAGTTTGAGGTGCCCGCGGGCATCCGTACGCCCCAGTAGCGTGTTCGCGACCGCTTCCGGCTGATCGAAAATCTCTTTAGCCATGAAGGACTCAAAGCCGTCCTTCGATGCCGAGGCCGCGTCCCAATCGACCGTGAACTCAGTGCCTTCAGCAGGGTTGCCGGAAAAGTCAGTGATCTCGTGGCTGGTTGGGGTGATCGTGACCACCTGGTCCTGATCCAGCTCAACCGCACGCTTTGTGAAGTCGATGAAGCCCGAAACGTCAGAGCCGAGGAAGTTCTCACCCTCGCCCAGGCCCACGACCAGTGGCGAGTTACGGCGCGCCGCAACCACAACCCCCGGATGTTCAGCGTGGATCGCTAACAGCGTGAACGCGCCTTCAAGCCGGGAAGCGGTCATCTGCATCGCCTTCGTGAGGTCCCCTCCGGCCTCGTTGCGGTACACGTCCCCCAGCAGGACCGCGGCCACCTCGGTGTCCGTCTCCGACTTAAAGCTGTAGCCGGCCTCCAGCAGGTGCTTTTTGAGCGCATCGAAGTTCTCGATGATCCCGTTATGGATCAGCGCGAGCCGCCCCTCATCAGCCACGTGCGGATGTGCGTTGACATCGCTCGGGCCGCCGTGGGTAGCCCAACGGGTGTGGCCGATGCCAGTGCCCGATGCCGGCAGAGGATTTGCTTCAAGCTCGGCCAACAGGTTGCCCAGCTTGCCAGCTTTCTTCCGGTATTCGACCACATCGCCGGCATCGACTGCGACACCTGCGGAGTCATAGCCCCGATACTCCAGGCGTTTGAGCCCCTCAAGCACCACATCGAGGGCGTCATGCTTGCCAGTGTTTTCCGGCCCTGGGCCGGCGTATCCGATGATTCCGCACATGCGAAAAATTTATCACCTCTCCCCCGCCGCTTTTAATCGAACGCCCCTGTCAACCGAACACCCTTGCTCACCGGTGCGCGGCCACAGCGGGCTACCTAGACCAGCACTCTTACCGGCGCGAGTTGCTACACCGTTTTCAACACGCGCGCGTTAAAGATGACACAATGAAGAGGATGACCACCGCCCAGGACCTCATTGACGAAGCGTTAGAAGACGCCTCGCTAGAGAACGAGAACACCGCCAACGCCGCACACAGCGAGAACGCTGGCGGCCGTTCCCCGTTCGTGGGTTTGGACCGTGCCACATGGGCGCGCCTAGCCCACACGATGGAGCAACCGTTCAGCACCGAGGACGTCCAACGCCTCAACGCGCTCGGTGATCGCCTCGACCAAGACGAGATCCGGGAAGTCTATCTGCCGCTCTCACGTTTGCTTTCCCTCTATGTCGAAGGCGCGGCGGCTACCCATTCGGCGACCAACAGGTTCCTCGGAGAGCATTTCCGGCGCACCCCGTTCGTGATCGGAGTCGCAGGTTCCGTAGCTGTCGGCAAATCCACCACCTCCCGCGTGCTACGTGAGTTGCTGAGCCTCTGGCCAGGCACACCTAAAGTGCAGCTCGTGACCACGGACGGATTCCTCTACCCCAACGAGGAGCTCATCCGCCGCGGCATCATGGACCGCAAAGGCTTCCCCGAATCCTATGACCAGCGGGCCCTGATGCGGTTCATCACGGAAGTGAAGTCCGGGGTACCCAACGTCAAGGTCCCCACGTATTCGCATCACTTCTATAACATCGTCCCGAACGAATTCACGGTCGTGGACCAGCCGGATGTGCTGATCGTTGAGGGCCTCAACGTCCTCGCCCCACCTCGCCTGCGCGGGGATGGGACCGTGGGGCTTGCGCTGAGTGACTTCTTCGACTTCTCCATCTATGTGGACGCGCGCACACGAGACATCCGCGAGTGGTACATCAAACGTTTCATGCGTCTTCGCACCAAAGCGTTCAGCCTGCCGGATAACTACTTCCACCGTTACGCCCAACTCAGCGACCAAGAAGCGATCGATACCGCAACCAGCATCTGGACGCGAATCAACGAACCGAACCTGACCCAGAACGTGCGCCCAACCCGAGGGCGCGCCCAGCTGGTGCTCACCAAAGACTCAGACCATTCGGTCCATCACATGCTGTTGCGGAAAATCTGAGTGAACCTGACGCAGATCACACGCCAACAGTTCGCGGTTGCCTCCCAAAGCACTCGTCATGCATTTATACTTTTAGCATGATCCAAGGATTCAAAGATTTCATCTCCAAAGGCAACGTCATGGATCTTGCCGTGGCTGTCATCATCGGCGCCGCTTTCGGTAAGGTTATCGACGCCCTCGTAGGCTCGGTCATCATGCCTGCTATCGCGATGCTGGTCGGCACCCCGAACTTCGATGACTGGCTGGTCTTCGGTTCCGTCAAGATCGGTGTCTTCCTCACCGCTGTCGTGAACTTCCTGCTCATCGCTGCAGCTGTCTACTTCTGCATCGTGATGCCAATGAACAAGATGATCGAGCGCCGCAACCGCAAGCTCGGCATCGAGCCAGAGGACGAGGCAGTCGACCCACAGATTCAGCTGCTCACCGAGATTCGCGACGCCCTCAACGGCACCGCTCGGGGTTCAGCTGGGGACCACGTAGCCCGCTAAAACTCACCTTCTGAATAAGATTCACCTTTGACGATGTAACGGTTAAACGGTTGGGGCCCGGAACCATATGGTTCCGGGCCCCAACCGTTTAACCGTTAGCTTCCGACAGCATACTGTCCATCTATCCGAGTGGTAGCGCTGTCTGGACGGTCTGGGCCAGGTGCCGGGCCTCGTCGGTGGCTTGCTCTTCGGTTGCGGCTTCAACCATGACGCGCACAACAGGTTCGGTACCCGATGGACGCAACAGGACGCGGCCGGTGTCACCGAGGCGTTCCTCGGCTTCAGCAACAGCCTTCTGAATCTCAACGGAAGAACCAACCCCGGCCTTGTCAACGCCGCGCACGTTGATCAGAACCTGCGGCAGAACCGTCACGGCATCGCCGAGCTCCTTGAGGGTCTTACCGGTCGCGGCAACCCGCGCAGCCAGGTGCAGGCCCGTCAGCACGCCGTCGCCCGTCGTCGCGTATTCCTGCATGATCACGTGGCCAGACTGCTCACCACCCAGTGAGTAGCCGTTCTTACGCATCTCCTCAAGAACGTAACGGTCCCCCACCGCGGTCTCAACAACCTTGATGCCGCGTTCCTTCATCGCTAGCTTCAGCCCCAGGTTGCTCATGACCGTGACCACCAAAGTGTCGTCCTTGAGCTTGCCGGCCTCATGCATCGCGATCGCAAGGATCGCCATCTCCTTATCCCCGTCGATCACGTTGCCCTCATGGTCAACGGTCAAGCAACGGTCGGCATCGCCGTCGTGGGCCACACCCATATCCGCACCGTGCTCAACAACGGCCTTCTGGAGCATCTCCAGATGCGTTGAGCCGCAGCCTTCGTTGATGTTCACCCCGTCCGGGGAAGCGCCGATCACCACGACCTCTGCGCCAGCGGCACGGAACGCGTCCGGGGAACAACCGGAAGCAGCGCCGTGGGCCGCATCGATCACAACTTTGACGCCGTCCAGACGGTTCGGCAACGTCTGTAGCAAGTGCATCACGTAGCGGTCTCCCGCATCAGCAAAGCGGTATACCCGCCCCACGTCGCCGCCCTGGGGACGCAGAGGCTCCAACTGCATCCGGGATTCGATCGCGTCCTCTAGCGCGTCATCGAGTTTCTGCCCGCCGCGGGCGAGGAACTTGATCCCGTTATCCGGGGCGGGGTTGTGGGAAGCGGAAATCATGACGCCGAAATCCGCTTCTAGGTCTGCAACCAGGAAGGCCGCTGCGGGGGTTGGGAGTGTGCCGGCGTCATAGACTTCCACGCCAGAGGCGGACAGCCCCGCCTCGATCGCCGCGGAAATGAAGGAACCAGAGATGCGAGGGTCTTTAGCGACCACAGCGACCGGTTTCCGGTTCCCTTCGATGTCGTTGAACCCTAGAACAACGGAAGCTGACTGAGCGAGGCTCATCGCCAGTTCCGGGGTTAGGAGTTGGTTAGCTCTGCCGCGCACACCATCGGTGCCGAATAGTCGAGTCATGTATCTATCCTACGAGTACGGCGGAGTGTTCTTGACCCCGCCGCATACGAGCACACCGCGAGCGATGCTGTTGACAGCATCACCCGCGGCGTGACAAAGAATTGTCTAGCGGCCCGCTCACACGAGCTACTGATTAGTTATCTGATGCGAAACCGTCGATGAGCGGGAACTCACCCACTGGGCCCTCATCTGCTTCGAATACACGGTCAGCGGAACCCACGATCAGCGGATCCGGTTCGTAGACAACCTCAGGGTCCTTACCTGGGTAATCGACCGTGTTCAGGACGTGACGGATCGCTTCGAGGCGGGCACGCTTCTTGTCATTGGACTTCACCACGGTCCACGGGGCGTCTCCGGTGTGGGTGTAGAAGAACATCGCCTGCTTAGCCTCGGTGTAGTCGTCCCACTTATCCAGGGAGGCCAGGTCCGTTGGCGAGAGCTTCCACTGGCGTACCGGATCGGTGCCGCGGGATGCGAAGCGGTGCAGCTGCTCGGCACGGGAGACCGAGAACCACAGCTTGACCAAACGGATACCGGAGTTCACGAGCATCCGTTCAAGCTCTGGGGTTTCACGCATGAACTCAACGTACTGGCGTGGGGTGCAGTACCCCATGACGCGCTCAACACCGGCACGGTTGTACCACGAGCGGTCGAACAGCACGATCTCACCACCGGATGGCAGGTGCTGGATGTAACGCTGGAAGTACCACTGGGTCTGCTCAACCTCGGTTGGTTTCGCGAGTGCAACAACGCGGGCGCCGCGCGGGTTCAGGTGCTCGGTGAAACGCTTGATCGCGCCACCCTTACCTGCGGCGTCACGGCCTTCGAAGATGATGACGAGGCGCTCGTCGTTATCCTGCATCCAACGCTGCATCTTCAGCAGCTCGATCTGCAGTTTGCGCTTCTCTTTTTCGTATTCGCGGCGGCCGAGCTTCTTCTCGTATGGGTAGCCCTGGCGCCATGCGTCGTCATCGAGCTCGAGCTTCGAGATCCTGTCTTCGGCATCGTCCTTAATAGGGTCGAAGCGGGTCTCGCTCTTATCGAGCTCTTTGTAGTCCACGTCATCTCCAAACTGCTTCAGGAACTCATCTTTTTCCTCACGACGGTTGGTCGTACCGCTCACGGTGTACAGCGCTTCTTCGCCATTGAGCTCGCGGTTCGGTTCCGCCGTCATCGCGGCCTGTTCCTTCGAAGCATCCGATGCGTCAGCTGGCTTCACGTCTTTATCCTCGACCGTGTTCGCCTCGCTCTGGGCTTTGGAGTTATTGCTGCTGCCTTTTCGTGAGGTAGCCATGCGATTCCTTCTTCAGGGTGAATGATGCAAACGTTGGCAGGATAGACCACTCCCAACATTCCCATTTTACGTTAGAAAAGGGCTACTTTGCGTGTTTCGTAAGGGCCATCACAGGCGTCCCGCGTCACGATGGGCGGGCAGGCAGAGCCGTCTGGACGCACAGGTGGGGTTGCCAAACATGCGCGCGGACAGAGCCGGCTGGTTGCCGTGCGGGGTTAAACGAACGGGGTTAAACGAGCGGGTGGCCCGCCCCAAAGGGACGTGCCACCCGTGCATACACACTCCAGCGGGAGGTGTGTGAGCGAAAATTAACGCTTCGAGTACTGTGGCGCCTTGCGGGCCTTCTTCAGACCAGCCTTCTTCGACTCGATGACGCGTGCGTCACGGGTCAGGAAGCCAGCCTTCTTGAGTGCTGGGCGGTTGTTCTCGCGGTCAATCTCGTTGAGCGCACGAGCGATACCGAGACGCAACGCACCGGCCTGGCCGGATGGGCCACCGCCGTGGATGCGAGCGATCACATCGTATGCGCCTTCGAGTTCTAGAACGGTGAACGGATCGTTCACTTCCTGCTGATGCAGCTTGTTCGGGAAGTACTCGGCGAGTTCACGGCCGTTGAGGGTCCACTTGCCGGAGCCAGGGACAACGCGAACGCGTGCGATCGCGCGCTTGCGGCGGCCAACAGCGGAACCAGCAACGGTCAGGTTGCGTGGGGTTGCTTCGGTTGCTTCTGCAACCGGCGCGGATTCAGTCGTGTAGGTCGAGGGAACCTGGCCCTCGGTGAGCTCTTCGTTCTGAGCCACTTTAGTCTCCTTAGAAGATGTCCGTTATCGGGTGGCCCAGTGTTACTGGGAGACCTGCGTGATTTCGAAGGTCTTAGGCTGCTGAGCGGCGTGTGGGTGCTCTGCACCGCGGTACACCTTCAGCTTGGTCAGCTGCTGCTTACCCAGGCGGGTGTGAGGCAGCATGCCCTTGACAGCCTTCTCCACTGCGAGCGTCGGGTTCTTCTCCAGAAGCTCAGCGTAGTTGGTGGAGCGCAGACCGCCCGGGAAACCGGTGTGGCGGTATGCGCGCTTCTGTTCGAGCTTGGCGCCGGTGAGGGCAACCTTCTCAGCGTTGATGATGATGACGTAGTCGCCCTGGTCATTGTGTGGGGCGAAAGTCGGCTTGTGCTTACCGCGCAGCAGGGTTGCGGCCTGGCTTGCGAGGCGGCCCAAAACAACGTCCTCAGCGTCGATGATGTACCAATCGCGCTCGACGTTTTCGGCCTTAGGAGAGTACGTACGCACTGTTCTTTTTGCCTTCGGTTGAATACTGGTCAGACGGTCTCGAGCTGGTTGTCGTGAGGTAACCAGGGTTCGCACCGCCGTGCGGATGATGCGCCGGCGCACACGCGCTACGGGTGAGGGCCGTAGCCGGTTCGCTTACTCTCTTGCGCTGTTCACAGACCAGAGGTCCTGCAACTGGACCGTCACGTAAACAGGTGGTGTCAAGAGCGCACTGCGCAACAACTATCGAGTTTAGCTTAAACTCCTCGCCGATGACCAACCTATGGTGACCAGCATCTCCTAGCTCGGCTATCCTGAGCCACCCCCCACACCGAGCCCCTATTCCTGATCCCTGCGTGCGCGGGTCGCATCTGCGCGGGCCGCCGCCGCATCGTCATCAGGGTAATCAACACCTACCAAGACCAACGCGTGCCCGGCGGCCATCTTGGTGTTCGCATCGCGCACCCGCTCCCCTAACCGTTGTGCAGGCCAGGCCACGGGGCGCGCGCCCTCACCCACACTGATGAGCGCACCGACGATCGTTCGGACCATGTGGTGGCAGAACGCGTCCGCGCTCAGCTGAGCCTCAACGAAGCCATCCGGCGAGCGCGTCACGCTGATCTCTTGGAGGTCACGGATCGTAGAGGAATGCTCGCGCGGCTTACAGAACGACAAGAAATCGTTGAGCCCCAAGAGCTCCTGAGCGGCTTCGTGCATCGCCGCTGGGTCGAGTTCGCGTGGATGGAACAGCACGTCGTTGCGGCGGAGCGGATTCCAACGATGCGGCCCGTCAGCGATCAGGTACCGGTAATGCCGGCGCAGAGCGGAGAACCGCGCGTCAAATCCAGGCGGTACCATGCGGGCTGAGTCGATGATGACGGCTCGGTCCGTGGCGCGGGCGAGCACCGCGTTGAGGCGCCGCACCAGGGTTTCCTCGATGCGCGCCGATCCGTCCCGTACGGTCAGTTTGGCGGTCGCTTCCGGGGAGAGGTCGCAGTGGATCATCTGCCCGAGCGCGTGTACCCCGGCGTCCGTGCGCCCCGCAACCACCGTGCGCACCTCGGTTCGCGTGATCGTGAACAATGCATCTTCGACAGCTTGCTGCACACTCGGCTGATTCGGCTGCCGAGCCCACCCGCTGAAAGGCGTGCCGTCATACGAAAGCCGAATCGCGAACCTCTGCATATCCATCAGCCCCATCCTAGCCGCGGTGCCACTAACCGAACGTCAACGCATAGATGGAAGTACACGGCACGGCCAAATAGGGCCGTCGGCTATCCTGCCCTCAGCTATTTCAGCTTAGCTGAGATCTTCTTGCGGAAGACCAGCAAAATCGCAAGCCCTGCGAGGACGACCACCGCCAGCACACCCATCGTGATAAACCACGCCGAGGACGGGCCGCTATAGACGACGTGTTGATGCGGCTCGGTCAGGTCATAGCCTTCACCCGGTACCTCACCCTTGACCCCGTGCATGAACGGAAGCTCAACCTTGAGCCGCGGCGTGGTTTCAATGGTGGTTTTCAGGTCATGTTCCGGGGCAAACCGTACATACGCCGCAGTTTCGGGCCACAGGCCACCCTTGCGGCTCTCGCTCATCGTGAACGATGCGAAGGTCGCCTGAACCTTTTCAGTGAGCTCTTCAGGGTCCTTCCCTTCCCACGTGAAAGTGAAGACCCGCTGCTCGCCTTTCTTCTGCGATGTCAGAGAGCCGTTGTCCGGCGTTAAAGCCTCTTCAAACTTCTCGCTTCCTCCGCCTAACTCGGACTCGGGAACCGCAACCGACACCTCAAAGGAAACCTTCTCCCCCGCGCCCGGTTTCAACACCGCCGTGACGCTCGTTAGGTTCATTCCTCTCGCATCACTGGCGCGGAAAGCGTTATCTGCATCCCTCTTGCTGAGAAGTGTAAAAGTTGCCCCTTCAGTGAAGCCGAGATCCTTCATCCTTGAAGTGTCGATGTACCTCTGTCCCCCTGTTCCAGGGCCGGGGGCCGATACGTACGGGAATAGCACGTGCACTGGCGGGCCTCCGCAGATGCGCGAGCAGTCCGTCTCAAGCGTGTATTCGTAGCCGCGTGCAAATAGGCCTTGCGGCTCCTCCAATTCCGTGATGCTAACTTCAAGGTTCTTATCTGCCAGCAAGGAACGTAACGCATCCTGGAGTTCCGCATCGTCCCTGACATCCATCACCACGGCGATTTCTTCTCGCCCCGAGCCAAGCGTGATGATGGGTTTCACCCTCCGAGCGCCTTCCGGCATCGCGGAGTCAATCCACTTCTCACGCACCTTCTCCGCGTCTTCGCCGCCCCAGTCTAGTCGATAGACGACCGCGAGCCGGTAGCCATCAGCTCGCTTCTCGATCAGCGGGTAGATGTTTCTGAAACCGTGTTCGCTGATCTTGGACGCATAGATTGGCGACTTCGACGTCTTGCTCGCCGCACTCCTTGCAGCTACGGCCATGCTGCGAGTTCCCTTACCGTTGGTATCCGTTTCTCGAGAGGTCTCGATGTCCACCGCGCACGCCGTCAACGCCAGCGAACACAAAGCCAACAAGACAACGAACAGCACTGACCAACGACGTCGACTCTGGTTGGCCTCAAGGTGCCGAGCAAGGGGCGGGCGGAATGCATTCATGCAAGACTCATTTCTCCGGCGGGGCGGGAGGAGATGACGGCCCAGCATCTTCAGTTGGAGGCGCTGGAGGTGCTGAAGGTGAGGGCGGCGCGGGAGGCGCGGCACTGTCAGCTGGAGGTGCAGGAGGCGCGATGCTATCAGCTGGTGGAGCCGGAGGTCCGGCATCACCCGCTGGTGGTGCCGGCGGATTGTATTGCGCACGCACCGTGTTGTAGGCATTCACCTGGGAACTGCGTCCGTCTCTGCTGTCCAGCCTCGAACTCTTCACCTTAGCTGCGATCTTCTTGCGGAACATCACCAGCAGCACAATCGCTGCGATGGCGATGAGCAACAGCACACCCATCGTGATAAACCAGGCCAATGTCGGGCCGCTATAGGTGAACTCGACTTCGCCGCCGTGCAACTCAAAGCCGTCCGCTGGTACTCCACCCTTCACCCCGTGCATCAACGGAAGCTCTACCTTGAGCGTCGGGGTGGAACTGATCGTGGTGTTCAGGTCTCGCTCAGGGGCGAAGTCAACCTGAACTGTCGATTCCGGCCACAACCCATCCCCACGCTTCTCGTACATCATGAAAGAGCTAAACGTCACCCAGACTTTTCGTTCAAGCTCCTCACGGTTCTTCCCTTCCCACTTCAAAGTGAAGACTCGTTGGTCATCCTTCTTCTCCGAGGTCAGAGAACCGTTGCTTGGGGTAAAGGCCTCCTCTAGCTTTTCAACCTCTGCGCCCAGTTCCGTTTCTGGAACCGCTACCGCAACTTCGAAGGAAACCTTATCCCCTACCCCGGGCTTCAACAGTGCAGTGATGCTCGTCAGTTTCATGGGCTTCGCGTCAAGAGCATGAAACCTCTTCTTTAGTGACAGCTCCTCGAGACCAAGAAAAGTTTCCCCTTCCGTGAAACCGAGCTCATTAAGCGTCTCCTGGTTGTAATACTTGTAGCCCCTTGTAACCCCGCCGGGGGTTGAGACAAATGGACGAAACGAAATCGAACGCCCGCCCTCACATATCTGGGAACAGTCCGCCTCAAGCTTGTATTCGTAGCCGCGGCTGAACAGCCCCTGCGGCTCATCCACGTCTGTGATGCTGATGTCAAAGTTCTTATCCCCCAACAAAGAACCTAGAACGTCCTTGAGCTCAGTCTCATCTTTGACGTCCATCACTACAGCAAGCTCTTCTCGATCAGTGCCGTACGAGTCGCGGAGCTCGACCTTCTGGGCGCCGTCCGGCATCACGGAGTCAATCCACTTCTCGCGGGCCTTTCGCGCCTCTTTGTCTTCTTTGTCTTCTTTGTCTTCAGAATCTAGCCTGTACAGGACCGCAAACCGGTAGTCATCAGCTCGCCTTTCAATCAACAGGGTGATGCCTTCGAAACCATGATCGGTTTTTTTATCCTCCCGGAACGGAGTCCTCGGAGCCTTAGTGGACTCATTTCCGACCGACAATGTCCCGCCGCGGTCCTCGGGCCATACACCATCGGCCTTGTTCTTGCTCACAATCTTGTTATCAACTAGCGCCTTGCGCACCCATTGCAATAGCTGCCCGCTTGAGACATTCTCCTCCAGCGTGAATCCGTGACGCAGCTGCGCGTTGAGGGTCTCAAAATCAACTCGCGCAGACGGGTTCAGTCCACCAGCATCCAACGCGTTATTGAGAACTTTCTTATAGTCCTCAATATCCTTGAATGACATCGTGACGTTGACAGTGAGTTTCCGGCCCTTCTTCTTGACACTGTCAACCTTGGTACCCCCAGGCGCAGCTTTCTTGAGTGTCTTCTCAATCTTCTTCACATCGACCTTGCCGGCTTCTTTCTTGCTCAGCTCAGCCACCACAGTCATACTGCGGGTCCCCTTGCCGTTGGCGTCCATCTTCTGGGTCGTTGTGATATCGACCGAGCACGCCGTCAGAACCAGCGAGCACAATGCCAGCAGAACCAGGAACAGCGTTGGCCAACGACGTTGGCTTTCTTTCGAGTGCGCGTGCGAGGCAACGCTTGCTTTCAGTGCGTTCATGCGGGCTTCTTTTCTGTGTTCTTGAGGTGTCAAGGGGTCTTGAGGTGAAGACTGACCGAGAAGAGTGATGCTTGTCTCAAGCGTGATCTAGGCACCCAGGATATAGTGCCTCACGTTAAAAACATAAGTCCCCGCACCGTCTTACGATGCGGGAACTTATGTGTGGTCTAAGCGGCGCTTAGCTCAACGTGGAAAGGCTTAGGCCTGGAAGGACTTACTTGTCTTCCTTGGCCTCAGTCTCTTGTGCCTCATCAGCCGGAGCCTCGGCGGCTTCAGTCTCGGTGGCCTCAGCCGGGGTTGCGGCTTCGTCCATCTCAGCTACGTTGGCTGGCGCGTCTTCCTGGGTCTCCACCTCAGGTGCTGCCTGCTCGGTAGCCTTCTGGGCTTCCTTCACAACAGCCTGCTTAGGGGAAACCGGCTCCATGACGAGCTCGATAACAGCCATCGGCGCGTTATCGCCGGAGCGGTTACCGATCTTGGTGATACGGGTGTAACCACCGTTGCGCTCTGCCATAGCCGGAGCGATGTTGGTCAGCAGCTCGTACACAGCGTTCTTGTTCGTTGCCGAACGCGGAGCGATCGCAGACTGCACGCGGCGGCGAGCGTTGAGATCGCCAGCCTTAGCAGTCGTGATCAGCTTCTCCGCGAACGGACGCAGACGCTTGGCACGGGTCAGCGTGGTCTTCAGACGGCCGTGAGTGAAAAGCTCACCTGCCATGTTGGACAAAATGAGGCGCTGATGCGCCGGGCTACCGCCGAGGCGTGGGCCCTTAGTTGGGGTTGGCATAGTCGTAAATCTCCTTGAGTGAGGCCTGACCCGTTACCGCGGGTGAGACCATGCGAGACGCTTCAGAGAGCGAACTCAGAACTCTTCAGTTTCGTAGTCGTCATCCGCCAGAGGAGCTTCGTATCCTGCTGGTGAATCCTTGAGTGCAAGGCCCAGCTCGTCGAGCTTGGACTTGACCTCGTCAATCGACTTTGCGCCGAAGTTACGGATGTCCATGAGATCCGCCTCAGAGCGGGCTACCAACTCACCAACGGTGTGGATACCCTCGCGCTTCAGGCAGTTGTAGGAACGCACCGTAAGCTCAAGATCTTCGATCGGCAGTGCCATGTCAGCGGCTGCCTGCTCATCCGTTGGGGATGGGCCGATCTCGACGCCTTCGGATTCCTTGTTGAGCTCGTGCGCCAAGCCGAACAGACCAACGAGGGTCACGCCGGCGGAGGCTACAGCGTCACGTGGAGACATCGACGGCTTGGTCTCGACATCGAGAATGAGCTTGTCAAAGTCAGTGCGCTGCTCAACACGGGTTGCGTCTACGCGGAACGTCACCTTGAGAACCGGCGAGTAGATCGAGTCAACCGGAATACGGCCGATTTCGGAATCTTCACGCTTGTTCTGAGCGGCGGACACGTAGCCGCGGCCGCGCTCAATGGTGAGCTCCATATCGAAGTTTCCGTTTTCGTTGAGCGTTGCGATCTCAAGCTCTGGGTTGTGGATCTCAACACCTGCAGGTGCAGAGATGTCACCAGCGGTGACAACGCCAGGGCCCTGCTTGCGCAGGTACGCAACAACTGGTTCGTCGTGCTCAGAGGAAACGGAGAGTTGCTTCACGTTGAGAACGATCTCGGTGACGTCCTCCTTGACACCCTCAACGGTCGTGAACTCGTGCAGAACACCCTCGATGCGCACGCTGGTTACAGCGGCACCTGGGATGGAGGAAAGCAGAGTACGGCGCAGAGAGTTACCGATCGTGTAGCCAAAACCTGGCTCAAGCGGCTCAAGGGTGAAGCGTGAACGGGTCTCAGACAGCTGATCTTCGGTCAGGGTCGGGCGCTGTGCAATTAGCACGGATGTTGTCCTTTCAGCGAGCGTCCGCTATATGACGCTGCAGATGGCGACTGGGTGAATGAGGAACTGTTGCTCCCCACTCCGGGGGAAGAACATCGGATCTTCCGGGACAGGACACCACAACACATTTTGTACTGCATTGCGTTGTCCAGCGCGCAACCCGCGTACTAGACGCGACGACGCTTCGGCGGGCGGCAGCCGTTGTGCGCAACCGGGGTGACATCCTGAATGGAGCCAACCTCGAGGCCTGCTGCCTGAAGCGAACGGATTGCGGTTTCGCGACCCGAACCCGGGCCCTTCACAAAAACATCGACCTTGCGCATGCCGTGGTTCTGCGCTTCCTTAGCGGCCTTCTCGGCAGCCATCTGCGCAGCGTACGGGGTCGACTTGCGCGAGCCCTTGAAACCCATCTGGCCCGAAGAGGCCCAGGAGATCACAGCACCGGTCTGGTCGGTGATCGAAACGATGGTGTTGTTAAACGTGGACTTGATGTGCGCATGACCCTGCGCAACATTCTTCTTGACTACGCGACGCGGCTTACGTGCCGCGCTCGTGGCCTGACCCTTTGGGGGCATTTTTACTCCTACCTGAAAGTCTTCTCTAAATTGGGCGAGCTAACCGCGTGGATTAGCGGGCCTTCTTCTTACCGGCAACGGTCTGCTTAGGACCCTTGCGCGAGCGAGCGTTGGTCTTGGTGCGCTGACCGTGGACCGGCAGGCCCTGACGGTGACGCACACCCTGGTAGGAGCCGATTTCAACCTTGCGGCGAATATCGGCTGCAACCTCACGGCGAAGGTCACCTTCAACCGTGTAGGAGCCCTCGATGTGGTCGCGCAGCTTCACGAGCTGATCGTCGCTGAGATCCTTGATGCGCGTGTTCGGGTCGATGCCCGTTGCTTCGAGGGTCTCGGCGGCACGGGTCTTGCCCACGCCATAGATGTAGGTGAGTGCGATGATTGCGCGCTTATCGCGCGGAATATCAACACCGGCGAGACGAGCCATAGTGGTCTCTTCCTTACTGTGTTCAGGAGGTGTTCGGCAATACCCTCCGCACCTTCAGGTGCGGCCCCGGCCTCCTGGTAGCCCGAGGGTAGACGGTAGCGGTACTACCCGGTACTGCTTATTTTCAATGTGTGGCGTGGTGCCGTGCGTCGACTGTTTCGCTTAGCCCTGGCGCTGCTTGTGGCGAGGGTTGGAGCAAATAACCATAACGACGCCGTGACGACGAATAACGCGGCAGTCGTCGCAAATCGGCTTCACGCTCGGATGGACCTTCACGTCGGTTGTGTCCTTACGTTTCTGATTGATCAGTTTTTAGTTGTTCAAACATCACGTCAGACTGCAAATTCCTCTTCAGACACAGACCAACGGCGGACCCTTCCGCAGGGTTCGCCGTGACTGGATCTTCGGAGATCACTTGTAGCGGTAGACAATCCGTCCACGGTTGAGGTCATACGGGGTCAGTTCAACGACCACGCGGTCCTCGGGAAGAATTCGGATGTAGTGCTGGCGCATCTTTCCAGAGATGGTCGCCAAAACTACGTGATCATTTTGCAAACGAACACGGAACATCGCGTTTGGCAGGGCCTCCGTAACGGTGCCCTCCAGCTCGATGACTCCTTCTTTCTTACCCATATCCTCCGCTAACGTCCGAACCCGCCAACACCACGAGCGTGATGCCAACGGATAGCGATGATTGACCAGCTACTTTGCACGTTAAATGCGTGGCAAAGCAACCAGCTATCCATCCTAGCCCACTAGCACATATTCAAGCAACCGCGTGTGAGGCGGATCGCCCTCGCGTGCCGGCCACTACTGGCGCGTGTGCTAGGCCTGAACCGGCGCCGGGGTGACGCCGTAGCGAGCTAGGTCAGCGGCGCCGCCGTCTTCTGCGGTCGATACCCAGATTCCGCCACGGTGGATCAGTACCGTGTGTTCCCACTGCGAGGCCCGGCCACCATCGGTAGTGACCACGGTCCAGTCATCGGCCAACGTCTTGGTGTCCAAGCTTCCAGTGACCAGCATCGGCTCGATTGCTAGCGCCATGCCCGGCTTGATGCGCGGGCCGCGGTAGTCCGCGGCGTAGTTGAGAACATCCGGGGCCATATGCATCTCGGAGCCGATCCCGTGGCCGCAGTAGTCCTCGAGGATCCCTAGATCATGCCCGCCCTGTTGGTGCACCGACGCCTCGATCGCCTGCCCGATCTGCCCCACGAAACGGGCCGATGCGGCCGCAGCGATGCCAGCCCACATCGCCTCATGCGTGATGTCAGACAAGCGTCGGTCCGCCTCCGATGGCTTACCGATCAGAACCGTGCGTGCAGAATCGGCATGCCAACCATCGACGATCGCGCCACCGTCGATCTTCAGAACATCGCCGTCCTCAAGGACCTTCTCCCCCGGGATCCCGTGAACAACCTCTTCATTGACGGAAGCGCAGATCGTGGCCGGAAAACCGTAATACCCCAAGAAGTTACTTTTCGCCCCGTGGCGGTCAAGCACTCCGCGGAACACCTGATCCAGCTCCAGCGTGGTCACTCCAGGCTTAGCTGCGGCGACCGTCTCATCGAGTGCCTCACGTAAAACCACACCCGCATCAGCCATCCGCTTCAGCTCCGCCGGCTTCTTGTATTCAATCGAGCGCACCCTAGCGCCCCTCCTCCATACTCCAGAAACGAAACAAACAAGCGGCGCCCGGCCCCGCAAACGAGGACCGGGCGCCGCCCAAACAATCTCTAAACCTTCAACGCTTCAGGCCTTCTGAAAATTAGGCCTTCAACGCGTTCATGATGCGTCCGGTGACCTCATCGAGCTCACCGAGGCCATCGACCTCACGGACCAGGCCGCGTTCACGGTAGGCCGCAACCACATCGGCGGTCTGCTCCTTGTAGACCGTCAAACGGTGGCGAATGACCTCTTCGGTGTCATCCTCACGGCCCTCGATCTCTGCACGCTTCAGAAGACGCTTAACCAGTTCGTCCTCATCTGCTGCCAGCAAGATGACTGCATCAAGCTCCTGGCCTTTGGCCTTCAAAACCTCATCGAGGAACTCAACCTGAGCAACCGTACGTGGGTAGCCATCCAGCAAGAAGCCATCCTTGACGTCATCCTGGGCCAGACGGTCTTCAACCATCGAGTTCGTGACCGAGTCCGGAACGTAGTCCCCGCGATCCATGTACTTCTTCGCCTCAACACCCAGCGGGGTCATTTTTTTCACGTTGGCCCGGAAAATGTCGCCGGTCGAGATCGCTACAACACCCAAACCCTCGGTGATACGTGCAGCCTGAGTACCCTTACCTGAGCCCGGAGGGCCAACAATCAACAAACGCTTTGTCATCGCAGAAGTCCTTCGTAGTGTCGTTGCTGCATCTGAGCGTTGATCTGCTTGACCGTCTCAAGACCAACACCAACCATAATCAGCAGCGAGGTACCACCGAATGGGAAGTTTTGGTTTGCCCCGACCGAAACCAACGCAACCACTGGGATGATCGCGATCAACGCCAAGTAGACGGCGCCAGCAAACGTGATACGGGACGAGACGTAGCTCAGATACTTAGCGGTCGGCTCGCCCGCGCGGATGCCCGGAATAAAGCCGCCGTACTTCTTCATGTCGTCTGCAACATCAACCGGGTTGAACGTGATGGAGACGTAGAAATAAGTGAAACCGAACACCAGCAGCAGGTACAGAACCATGTGCAGTGGCGCCGAGGTGGTAGCGAGGTTAGCGTTGATCCACTCAACCCAGCCAGGCATATTGCCCTGCGGGTCCTGGTTGAACTGGACCATCATCATCGGCAGCGTCAGCAGCGAGGACGCGAAGATCACCGGGATCACGCCGGCCATGTTGACCTTGATCGGGATATACGTGGAGGTGCCGCCCACCGTGCGGCGACCAATCATTCGCTTGGCGTACTGAACAGGTACGCGACGCTGCGACTGCTCAACGAAGACCACACAACCCAGAACCACGAGGCCAAGGATGATCACGACGATGAAGATGAACCAGCCCTTCTGCTGAAGGATGTTCATCATCGAACCTGGGAAGCCAGCGACGATCGAAACGAAGATCAGCAAAGACATACCGTTACCGACACCGCGTTCGGTTGCCAGCTCACCGAGCCACATGATGAAGACCGTACCGGCGGTGAGCGCGACGATCGCAAGCGAAATAGTCCACAGAGTGCTCTCCGGGAAGATCTCTACTGGGCAACCCGGGAACAGGTTGCCGGTGTTAGCGAGCGTGACCAACGTGGTGGCCTGCAAAAGGCCCAAACCGACCGTGAGGTAACGCGTGTACTGAGTCAGCTTCGCCTGGCCAGCTTGGCCCTCCTTATGGAGGGCTTCAAAGTGCGGGACAACCACGCGCAACAACTGCACAATAATGGAGGCAGTAATGTAGGGCATAATGCCCATCGCAAGGATCGAAACCTGCAACAGTGCGCCACCGGAGAACAAGTTAACGAACTCGTAGAGACCACCCGTGGTCTCTGAGATCGCTAGACACTGGTTGACCGCGGAATAGTCCACACCTGGGGACGGAATGAAAACGCCGATGCGGTAAACGATGATAATGCCGATCGTAAACAGCAGTTTGCGCCGCAGATCTGGGGTTTTGAAAACCCTTGATATTGCGCTCAGCACGCGTGGACTCCTTGCATGTGGACTATCTAGCTGCGTTCTTAGGACACAACTGTCCAGAACACAGTAAAGCTCTTGGGATTCTACCGCTAAGTGTAAGCCGGGGCTAATTTATCACCTGATAATTTCCAGGGAAACTCTTTGCGCAAGCGCGAAACGCGGTCCCTCGGCACACGGGGCAGAAAACATAGGTGAGAAAGGGGGCCTCTCCCGACTTCTACGGAAGAGGCCCCCTTGACAAAGAGCGCTATGTGAGAGTCATCCGCTCACACAACACCCAACGAATCATTAGACGGTGGTAGCGGAACCGCCAGCTGCCTGAATCTTCTCAGAAGCCGATGCGGAGAAGGCATTGACCTTCACATCGAGCTTCACGTTCAGTTCGCCGGTGCCAAGCACCTTGACTGGCTGGTTCTTGCGTACCGCGCCCTTAGCAACGAGTGCCTCAACGGTGACCTCGCCGCCCTCTGGGAACAGTTCCTCAAGGCGGGTCAGGTTGACAACCTGGTACTCGGTGCGGAATGGGTTCTTGAAGCCGCGGAGCTTCGGCAGGCGCATGTGCAGCGGAAGCTGACCGCCCTGGAAGCCTGCAGGTACCTGGCGACGAGCCTTGGTGCCCTTGGTACCGCGACCTGCGGTCTTACCCTTGGATGCTTCACCACGGCCAACGCGAGTCTTGGACTTGCGGGAACCTGGTGCCGGGGCAAGATCGTGGATCTTGATCGGGTTCTCAGTGTTCTCAGACATGGTTACTTGGCCTCCTCGACCTCAACCAGGTGCTTCACCTTGTTCACCATGCCAACGGTTACTGCGTCTGCGGTGCGCTCAACCGTGTGGCCGATGCGCTTGAGACCCAGCGAGCGGACCGTCTCACGCTGTGCCGGGGTGCGGCCAGCGACGGAACGAACAAGGGTGATGTTCAGCTTTGCATCAGACGGAGTCAGGTTCTTCATAATTAGGCACCTGCCTTCGCGTTCTGCATCTTGCGGATCATCGCGCTTGGAGCAACCTCATCGAGGGCCAAGCCGCGGCGAGCAGCGACAGCTGCTGGCTCTTCAAGCGACTTCAGCGCAGCGATGGTGCCGTGCACGATGTTGATCTGGTTCGTGGAGCCCATCGACTTGGACAGCACGTCGTGAATGCCAGCGCATTCGAGTACTGCACGAACCGGACCGCCAGCGATAACACCAGTACCCTCAGCGGCCGGGACAAGGAGAACGACGCCTGCAGCGGCTTCGCCCTTGACGCGGTGCGGGATGGTGGTGCCAACGCGTGGAACGCGGAAGAAGTTCTTCTTAGCTTCTTCCACACCCTTCTGGATGGCTGCTGGAACTTCCTTGGCCTTACCGTAGCCGACGCCAACCATGCCGTTGCCGTCACCTACTACGACAAGAGCGGTGAAGCTGAAGCGACGACCACCCTTGACAACCTTGGAAACACGGTTAATGGTTACGACGCGCTCGAGGAACTTGTCTTTGTCTTCGTCCTGGCCACGGCGGTTGTCACGGCCACGGCCGCGATCTTCGCCACGTCCACGGCCTTCACCGCGACCGCGGCCTTCGCCACGTCCGCGACGCTGACCGGCGTCTTTCTGCTCTTCGCCCTGGGTTTTGTTCTGCTCTGCCACAGGGGCTTCGTTCTTCATTTCTTCACTCACAGTGCCAGCCCACCTTCACGCGCGCCTTCGGCGACCGCGGCCACGCGGCCGTGATACTTGTTACCGCCGCGGTCGAAAACCACGGCTTCGATACCGGCTGCCTTCGCGCGTTCAGCGATGAGTTCGCCAACACGCTTAGCCTTTGCGGTCTTGTCACCCTCGAAAGCACGAATATCGGCTTCCATGGTGCGGGCGGACGCGAGCGTCACGCCGCGGCCATCGTCCACGATCTGCGCGACAATGTGGCGCGCGGAGCGGGATACGACGAGGCGCGGACGGACAGCGGTGCCCACGATGTGCTTGCGCACACGAGCGTGACGACGGCTGCGGGAGGCAGCCCGGGAGCTCTTCTTTGTAGCCAGAGCCATAGTCACTTACCTGCCTTTCCGACCTTGCGGCGGATGACTTCGCCCTCGTACTTGATGCCCTTACCCTTGTAAGGATCTTGCTTACGGAGCTTGTGGATTTTCGCGGCGGCTTCACCGACGCGCTGCTTGTCGATACCCGAAACGGTCACCTTGTTGGTGCCTTCCACGGTGTAGGTCACGCCTTCGGCGGCCTTCACCATGATGGGGTGCGAGAAGCCGAGCTGGAACTCGAGATCCTGGCCCTTGGCCATAACGCGGTAACCGGTACCGGTGATTTCGAGTTTCTTGGAGTAGCCCTCGGTGACACCTACGATCATGTTGTTGATCAAGGTGCGGGTCAGGCCGTGCTGGCCGCGGGTTTCACGCTCGTCATCCGGACGTTCGACCTTGACGGTGTTCTCTTCCTGAGAAACAGTCAGCATCGATGGAACGGTGTGGGAGAGTTCGCCCTTTGGGCCCTTCACGGAAACCTCTTGGCCGTCGATCTTGACCTCGACGCCCGAGGGAATGGTGATCGGAAGACGTCCGATACGTGACATAGTGTCTTCCCCTTCCCTTACCAGACGTAAGCGACGACTTCGCCGCCAACGCCCTTGGACTCTGCCTGCCGGTCGGTGAGAAGACCGGAAGACGTGGACAGGATCGCGATGCCAAGACCACCCAATACCTTAGGCAGCTCAGTGGACTTCGCGTAGACGCGCAAGCCCGGCTTGGACACGCGGCGTACGCCTGCGATGGCGCGCTCACGGTTTGGGCCGAACTTCAGGTCAATCTTGAGGTTCTTACCAACGCGGGCTTCCTCTTCGGCGTAGTCGGCGATGTAGCCTTCAGCCTTGAGGATTTCCGCGATGCGGACCTTCAGCTTGGAGGACGGCATGGTGACGTCCTCATGGTGTGCAGAGTTCGCGTTGCGCAGACGCGTCAGCATGTCTGCGACCGGATCTGTCATGGTCATGTGGGCTTGTGCCCTTCCTCGTCGGGGTTTCCTCGCTGCCTGTTAGGGCTTGTTGCTAAGGACCTTCGACGTAGTTGGTTTAGTTTTCGTTCTTGAACGGGAAGCCCAGCGCCTTGAGCAGTGCGCGGCCTTCTTCGTCGGTCTTAGCGGTGGTCACAAGGGTGATGTCCATACCGCGGGTGCGGTCGATCTTGTCTGGATCGATTTCATGGAACATAACCTGCTCGGTCAGACCGAAGGTGTAGTTCCCGTTGCCGTCGAACTGTTTAGGGTTCAGACCACGGAAGTCACGGATACGTGGCAGTGCCAGCGTGACGAGGCGGTCAACGAACTCCCACATGCGGTCGTTGCGCAGGGTCGCGTAGGCGCCGATTGGCATGCCTTCGCGCAGCTTGAACTGTGCAATCGACTTGCGAGCCTTGGATACAAGTGGCTTCTGGCCGGTGATCGCGGTCAGGTCGCGTACTGCGCCTTCGATGACCTTCGAGTCACGTGCGGCTTCGCCAACGCCCATGTTCACAACGACCTTCACAAGGCCTGGAACTTCCATGACGTTCTTGTAGTCGAACTGCTTCTGCAGTTCGTCGCGGATCTCGTCGCGGTACTTCGTCTTCAGACGCGGCTGGATCTTGGTAGTGGTCTCAGTCATCACAGATCCTTCCCGGAAGCCTTGGCGTAACGAACGCGGACGGTCTTTTCGCGGCCGTCCTTGGTTACGGTTTCGAGGCGGAAACCAACACGGGTTGGCTTCTTGGTTTCTGGGTCAACGATCGCGACGTTGGATACGTGGATCGGTGCCTCTACCTTCTCGATGCCGCCGGTCTTGGAACCGCGGTCAGTCTGGCCTACTCGGTTGTGCTTGGTGACGACGTTGACGCCTTCAACAATCACGCGCTGCTCAGACGGGATAACCTTCAGAACCTTGCCCTGCAGCCCCTTGTCCTTGCCGGACAGGACCTGTACCAGGTCGTCTTTCTTGATCTTTGCACCCATGAGTCAGAGCACCTCCGGCGCCAGCGAAACGATCTTCATGAAACGCTTATCGCGCAGCTCGCGGGCGACTGGCCCGAAGATACGCGTACCGCGTGGCTCGTTGTCGTTCTTGAGGATTACGGCTGCGTTTTCGTCGAACTTGATGTACGAACCGTCAACGCGGCGACGTTCCTTCTTGGTACGGACGACGACGGCTTTGACGACGTCGCCCTTCTTCACGTTTCCGCCAGGGATCGCGTCCTTGACGGTGGCGACGATGACGTCACCAATTCCTGCATAGCGACGGTTGGTTCCGCCGAGAACGCGGATGGCCAGGATTTCCTTGGCGCCCGTGTTGTCGGCGACCTTCAGTCGCGATTCCTGCTGAATCACTAGTCTCTCCTGTGTCTCGCTGGTTCTTCGTACTCGAAGCCTTGCGGAACGGAATGAATGGACTTCTCAGACCATCGCTTACCCCTGAAACCATGCGTCGGGCAGGTGTACTGCTCCAGTGGAGGGATTCAAGGCCGAGGCTTTCGGTCTGAGCCCGTGCTTGAATTACCTAAGCCGCCGATGGTGTGGCTGGCTGATCTTCAGTGTCAGCTGGTCGGAGGTGGATAGTCTCCGTTCACGTGCCTTTCACGGATGTTTCAGACCATGGGTCTTGCTTCACCTGTTTTAGGGCGCGCGTAGCCGGCTAACGCACGGACGTTCCAGTCTAACAAAAAGAAGGCCGGAACCGTAATCGCGTTATCGCGCTCACAGTTCCGGCCTGTCCGGGTCAGCGTGCTACTGCCCCGTTAGCTATATAAGCTGCAGACGAGCCTGGCTTACTTCGCCTTTTCGACGATCTCAACCAGACGCCAGCACTTGTCCTTGGACAGTGGGCGGGTCTCAGCCACGATGACCAAGTCGCCAACACCAGCGGTGTTGTTCTCGTCGTGGGCCTTCACGCGCTTGGAACGGCGCATGACCTTGCCGTAGAGGGCGTGCTTGACACGGTCCTCAACGTTGACCACAACGGTCTTGTCCATCTTGTCGGACACCACGTAACCGCGCAGGGTTTTGCGGTAACCGCGGGCTTGTGCCTCTTCGGCCACAGCGTTCTCCTTTTCGCTCATCACTTAGCGTCCTCCGCCTTCTTGGATTTCTTCTTGGTCTTCTTCTTCTCGTCAGCCTGGGTTGCGACGACATCCTCGCGGATGCCGAGCTCGCGCTCACGAAGAATCGTGTAGATACGAGCGATGTCGCGCTTGACGGCCTTGAGACGACCATGCTGCTCGAGCTGACCGGTTGCAGCCTGGAAACGCAAGTTGAACAGTTCCTTCTTTGCGTTTGCAAGCTCCTCGTTCAGACGAGCGTTGTCCATGCCGTCGAGCTTATCGACTGCGAGATCCTTAGAACCGATAGCCATTGGGATCATTCACCACCCTCGCGGCGCACAATACGCGCCTTCAGCGGAAGCTTGTGGATTGCCAGGCGAAGAGCTTCGCGTGCGACCTCTTCGGAAACGCCAGCCAGTTCGAACATAACGCGGCCTGGCTTGACGTTTGCAACCCACCACTCCGGGGAACCCTTACCGGAACCCATGCGGGTTTCGGCAGGCTTCTTGGTCAATGGACGGTCTGGGAAGATGTTGATCCAGACCTTACCGCCACGCTTGATGTGGCGGGTCATCGCAATACGTGCAGCTTCGATCTGGCGGTTGGTGACGTATGCGGGAGTCAGGGCCTGGATGCCCCACTCACCGAAAGTCACCTCGGTGCCACCAGAGGCCATGCCTTTACGGCCTGGGTGGTGCTGCTTGCGGTACTTGACGCGACGTGGAATCAGCATCAGGCGTTGCCTCCTTCAGCTGCTGCTGGAGCTGCTGCACCACGATCGTGACGACGGCGGCGCTCGCCACCGCGGCCACCACGGCGGTCGCCGCGACGGCCACCACGGCCTGGTGCTGCTGCCTGCTGTGCAGCCAGTTCCTTATCAGTGACGTCTCCCTTGTAGACCCAGACCTTCACGCCGATGCGGCCGAAGGTGGTCTTTGCTTCGAAGAAGCCGTAGTCGATGTTCGCGCGGAGGGTGTGCAGTGGCACGCGACCTTCGCGGTAGAACTCGCGGCGGCTCATTTCTGCGCCACCGAGGCGACCGGAGCACTGGACACGGATGCCCTTGGCGCCGGCGCGCATCGCGGACTGGATGGCTTTCTTCATTGCACGGCGGAACGCCACGCGGGAGGCAAGCTGCTCAGCGATTCCCTGAGCTACCAGCTGTGCATCGGTCTCTGGGTTCTTGACCTCGAGGATGTTCAGCTGAACCTGCTTGTTGGTGAGCTTCTCGAGCTCGCCGCGAAGACGGTCGGCTTCCGCGCCGCGGCGGCCGATCACGATACCCGGGCGTGCAGTGTGGATGTCCACGCGTACACGGTCACGGGTGCGTTCGATCTCGACCTTGGAGATGCCGGCACGATCCATGCCGTCAGTCACCAGCGAACGGATTTTGACGTCTTCCTTGACGAAGTCAGCGTAGGACTGACCCGGCAGCTTCGAATCGGCGAACCAGCGCGACACGTGGTCGGTGGTGATGCCGAGTCGGAAGCCGTTTGGATTAATCTTCTGACCCATTTACTTCTCCCCACCCTTCTCAGGCGTGGCAACGACCACGGTGACGTGGCTGGTGCGCTTGTTGATGCGGAATGCACGGCCTTGGGCGCGTGGCTGGAACCGCTTCATGGTTGGGCCTTCGTCTACATAGGCTTCGCTGATGTAGAGCTCGTCCTCGTTGAACGGCAGACCCTGCTGATCGGCCTTCTGGCGCGCGTTCGCGACAGCGGAGGCGACAACCTTGTACACAGGATCCGAAGCGCCCTGCTGGGCGAACTTCAGGATGGCCAGTGCCTCGGTCGTCTGCTTGCCGCGGACAAGATTGACGACGCGCCGGGCCTTCATCGGCGTAACGCGCAGGTGGCGCGCAATTGCCTTGGCTTCCATTGCTTTCCTTTCCTAAGGAAGGAGCTGCAACCTCTGACCTATGGTCAGCGGCGCTTGCCCTTCTTGTCGTCCTTCACGTGGCCGCGGAAAGTACGCGTCATAGCGAACTCGCCGAGCTTGTGTCCGACCATCGACTCAGTGATGAACACTGGGATGTGCTTGCGTCCGTCGTGCACAGCGATCGTGTGGCCGAGCATGTCCGGCACGATCATGGAACGGCGGGACCACGTCTTGATGACGTTGCGGGTACCTGCTTCGTTCTGGTTCAGAACCTTCACAAGAAGGTGCTGATCAACGAAGGGGCCCTTCTTAAGGCTGCGTGGCATCTAAGAGCTCCTATCGCTTGTTCTTGCCAGTGCGGCGACGGCGCACAATGAGCTTGTCGCTGGACTTGTTAGGACGGCGCGTGCGGCCTTCCTTCTTACCGGCTGGGTTGACTGGGTGACGGCCACCGGAGGTACGGCCTTCACCACCACCGTGTGGGTGGTCAACCGGGTTCATGGAGACACCGCGAACGGTTGGGCGTACGCCCTTCCAGCGCATGCGGCCGGCTTTACCCCAGTTGATGTTGATCTGCTCAGCGTTACCGACTTCGCCGACGGTTGCGCGGCAGCGTACGTCAACGTTGCGGATTTCGCCGGATGGCAGACGCAGCTGTGCGTACTTGCCTTCGCGGGCTACCAGCTGAGCGGATGCACCAGCGGAACGAGCCATCTTGGCGCCGCCACCTGGGCGGAGCTCGATCGCGTGCACAACGGTACCCACTGGGATGTTGCGCAGCGGCAGGTTGTTACCTGGCTTGATGTCAGCGTTCGGGCCGGACTCGACGCGGTCGCCCTGCTTGAGACGTTCCGGCGCTACGATGTAGCGCTTGGTGCCGTCCACATAGTGCAACAGTGCGATGCGGGCGGTGCGGTTCGGGTCGTACTCGATGTGCGCGACCTTCGCCGGTACGCCGTCCTTGTCTGCGCGACGGAAGTCGATCAGACGGTACTGGCGCTTGTGGCCACCACCCTTGTGACGGGTCGTGATGCGTCCGGTGTTGTTACGGCCACCGGTCTTGTGCAGCGGGCGGAGAAGGGACTTCTCTGGCGTGCTGCGCGTAATTTCTGCGAAGTCGGCAACGGACGCGCCACGAAGGCCCGGCGTTGTCGGCTTGTATTTGCGAATTGCCATTTATTGTTCCTCGTTAAAGTGGTCTCCGGTTGCCTTAGGCGACCGGACCGCCGAAGATGTCGATGGTGTCATCGCCCTGGAGGGTGACGATCGCGCGCTTGGTGTTCTTGCGCTGTCCCCAACCGAAACGGGTACGCGTACGCTTACCCGGGCGATTGCTGGTGTTGACCGATGCAACCTTGACGCCGTAGATCTCCTCTACTGCAGCCTTGATTTCGGTCTTGTTCGAGCGTGGGTCCACCAGGAAGGTGTACTGACCCTCGTCGATCAGGTTGTAGCTCTTCTCCGAAACGACCGGAGCGACGATCACGTCGTGGGCCGTGCGACGGTTGATGTTAGTCACTTGGCGTCCTCCTTACCGGTGAAGGCGTCGAAGGCAGCCTTCGTGAAGATGACGTCATCAGCGCGGAGCACATCGTAGGTGTTGAGCTGGTCCGCGAACAGGGCGTGAACGTTCTCAAGGTTACGCACGGACAGAGCTGCGACGTCGTTGGCGCGTTCAAGCACCACGAGCAGGTTCTTCCGGGTCGTGAGGGACTTGAGGTTTTCGCGTGCCTGCTTGGTCGACGGGGTGTCGCCCGTGATGATGTCCTCTACGACGTGGATGCGATCGTGGCGGGCACGATCGGTGAGGGCGCCGCGCAGTGCAGCTGCCTTCATCTTCTTAGGGGTGCGCTGGGAGTAGTCGCGTGGCACTGGGCCGTGTGCGATACCACCGCCGCGCATCTGTGGCTCGCGGATGGAGCCCTGACGTGCACGGCCGGTCCCCTTCTGGCGGAACGGCTTGATGCCGGAGCCGGAGCGTTCAGCGCGGGTCTTGGTCTTGTGCGTACCCTGGCGGCGTGCTGCCTCTTGCGCAACAACTACCTGGTGCAAGAGAGCAACGGAGGCCTCGGTATCGAAGATCTCTGCTGGGAGATCAACCTTTACGGTTTTGATAGCCATTGGTTAGGCTCCCTTCACTGCAGTGCGAACCAGGACAACCTGGCCACGCGGACCTGGGACTGCGCCCTTGATGAGCAGGAGGTTGTTTTCTGCGTCAACACCGTGAACCGTGAGGTTCAGGGTGGTCTGACGCTCAACGCCCATGCGGCCCGGAAGCTTCTTGCCCTTGAAGACGCGACCTGGGGTCGACGCCTGGCCTACGGAGCCTGGCTTGCGGTGGTTCTTGTGCTGACCGTGGGATGCGCCTGCGCCGGAAAAGCCATGGCGCTTCATTGCACCTGCGAAGCCCTTACCTTTGGTGGTTCCGGTGATGTCTACCTTGGAACCGGCTTCGAACTGTTCGACGGTCAGTTCCTGGCCGAGTTCGTAGTCTGCGGCGTCAGCGGTACGTACTTCAGCTACGTGGCGGCGTGGGGTCACGCCTGCGGCCTTGAAGTGGCCGACGAGTGGCTTGGTGACCTTGGTTGGGTCTACCTGGCCGTAGCCGATCTGGATCGCGGTGTAGCCGTCGCGCTCTTCGTTGCGCAGCTGGGTGACGACGTTAGCGTCAGCCTTGACGACGGTGACCGGGATCAGGTTGTTGTCTTTATCCCAGACCTGGGTCATGCCGAGCTTCGTGCCCAGCAGGCCCTTGATGTTGCGGCTTGCGGTCATAGTTATCTCAGCACCTCCCTATTAAAGCTTGATTTCGATGTTGACATCCGCTGGCAGGTCGAGGCGCATGAGCGAATCGACGGCCTTTGGAGTTGGATCCACGATGTCGATGAGGCGCTTGTGGGTGCGCATCTCGAAGTGTTCGCGGGAGTCCTTGTATTTGTGTGGGGAGCGAATCACGGTGAACGTGTTCTTCTCCGTTGGCAGCGGCACTGGGCCGACGACGGTTGCGCCGGCGCGAGTGACGGTATCCACGATCTTGCGGGCGGAGGTGTCAATGACTTCGTGGTCGTATGACTTCAGCCGGATGCGGATTTTCTGTCCCGCCATGCTGTCTTCCTTACGTTGTTAGCACTGTTATTGATGTGTGCCTCACGGGTCACAGCGGTGGCAGCTAGTTCCAGGAAGGTCTGGTTCTCTATGCGCTTGCTGTAACCGGCACGCCCGGTTGCGAGCCAAATCCTAAATACTTCAGGGTTCCTTGCCTCGGCCGAGCTCCGATCCACGCACTCGGGCGTGTCTTCACCGGTGTGGTGTTATCCGCCGTCATTTGTGCAGGGACCGTGTTGGCATCTTGGTTCTAGGCCCAAAAAGCCAACTTATCTAGTGTGGCACATCCTGTGTTGATTCACAAAATAATGTGATGGGCTCAACGTCGGTTGCCTCATTTCGGGTGTGGGCGGCGGGGACGCGAAAGGGGTCCGACTCCCCTTGCGGAGAATCGGACCCCTTTTCGTTATGGCCTTTCGTTATGGCTGATTCACATCATGATGATGTGGCCTACGCCAGATCAGTAAGACGGGTCCTACTTGATGATCTTGGTGACGCGGCCCGAACCAACAGTGCGGCCACCCTCACGGATAGCGAAGCCGAGGCCCTCTTCCATAGCGATTGGCTGGATGAGCTCGACGGTCATCTCGGTGGTGTCACCTGGCATAACCATCTCAGTGCCCTCTGGGAGGGTAATAACACCGGTCACGTCAGTCGTACGGAAGTAGAACTGTGGGCGGTAGTTCGAGTAGAACGGGTTGTGGCGGCCACCCTCGTCCTTGGAGAGGATGTACACGTTTGCCTCGAACTCGGTGTGTGGGGTGATCGAGCCTGGCTCGACAACAACCTGACCGCGCTCAACGTCTTCACGCTTGAGACCGCGGAGCAACAGACCACAGTTCTCGCCAGCCCATGCTTCGTCGAGCTGCTTGTGGAACATCTCGATACCGGTAACGGTGGTCTTCTGCAGTGGGCGCAGACCAACGATCTCAACCTCGGAGTTGAGCTTGAGGGTACCGCGCTCTGCACGGCCGGTAACAACGGTACCGCGACCGGTAATGGTGAAGACATCCTCGATTGGCATCAGGAATGGCTGATCCTTCTCGCGGACTGGGTCTGGGATGTACTCGTCAACAGCGTTCATGAGCTCCATGATGGAGTCAGCCCACTTCTCGTCGCCCTGCAGCGCCTGGTAAGCGGAAACGCGGATGACTGGAGCCTCGTCGCCGTCGAAGCCCTGGGAGGACAGAAGTTCGCGAACCTCCATCTCAACGAGGTCGAGGAGCTCTTCGTCGTCAACCATGTCGCACTTGTTGAGTGCAACGAGCAGGGCAGGAACGCCAACCTGGCGTGCCAGCAGAACGTGCTCGCGAGTCTGAGCCATTGGGCCGTCGGTAGCAGCAACCACGAGGATTGCGCCGTCCATCTGAGCAGCACCGGTGATCATGTTCTTGACGTAGTCAGCGTGGCCTGGAGCGTCAATGTGTGCGTAGTGACGCTTCTCGGTCTCGTACTCCACGTGGGAGATGGAGATGGTAATACCGCGCTGGCGCTCTTCCGGAGCGGAGTCAATGTTTTCGAAGTCATAGCCGACGTTGGTGTCAGACGGGAAGCGGTCTGCCAATACCTTCGAGATAGCGGCGGACAGCGTCGTCTTGCCGTGGTCAACGTGGCCGATGGTGCCGACGTTTACGTGCGGCTTAGAGCGGTCAAACTTTGCCTTTGCCACAGATTCCTCCTAGAACTGTTTTCAGCAAACTTCCTACTGCTCACTCTTTTGGTGAGCAAGCTATCAATCAGTTTACTGATGGCGTGTTGGTTTATGAAAATTCAGCGGGATCCAGTGAGATCTGCCTCACCTTAGCGGTGATCCCTGTTCGTCCGCCGGCCAGCCTGTAAAGCTGCTCCGGCGGTGAACGAGTGGGCGGTACTACTCGCGGCAGTGCCGCCCACTCGTTCTACCCACAGGAATTACTCGCCGCGGGACTTCTGGATGATCTCGTCCGCGACGCTCTTCGGCACCTCGGCGTAGCTGTCGAAGACCATCGAGTACACGGCGCGGCCCTGCGTACGGGAACGCAGGTCGCCGATGTAGCCGAACATCTCCGAAAGCGGAACCTGAGCCTTGACGACGCGAACGCCCTGAGCGTCATCCATCGACTGGATGGAGCCGCGGCGGGAGTTCAGGTCACCGATGACATCGCCCATGTACTCTTCTGGGGTGCGGACCTCAACGGCCATGACCGGCTCGAGCAGAACCGGGTTGGCACGCTTCATGGCTTCCTTATAAACCTGGGAGCCTGCGATCTTGAACGCCATTTCAGACGAGTCAACATCGTGGTATGCACCGTCGAGCAGGGTTGCCTTGACGCCGACCATCGGGTAGCCAGCCAGGACACCGAGTTCCATGGCTTCCTGGATACCCTGGTCAACGGATGGGATGTATTCGCGTGGAATACGGCCACCGGTGACGGCATTCTCAAACTCGTAGATGGTGTCGCCTTCGACCTCGAGAGGTTCGAAAGTGACCTGGACCTTTGCGAACTGGCCGGAACCACCGGTCTGCTTCTTGTGGGTGAAGTCGACCTTCTCCACGGTGCGGCGGATGGTTTCGCGGTATGCAACCTGTGGCTTACCGACGTTCGCTTCAACCTTGAATTCGCGCTTCATGCGGTCGACGAAGACGTCGAGGTGCAGCTCGCCCATGCCGCCGATTTCGGTCTGGCCGGTTTCGTCGTTAAGAGAAACGGTGAAGGTTGGGTCTTCAGCGACGAGCTTCTGGATCGCGTTGGAGAGCTTCTCCTGGTCGCCCTTGGTCTTCGGCTCGATAGCAACGAAGATCACTGGCTCTGGGAAGGTCATCGATTCGAGGATGATCGGAGCATCGGATGCGCACAAGGTGTCACCAGTGGTGGTGTCCTTGAGGCCGATGACCGCGTAGATGTGGCCTGCTACGATCTCTTCGACTGGCTGTTCCTTGTTCGCGTGCATCTGGAACATCTTGCCGATGCGTTCGCGCTTACCCTTGGTCGAGTTCAGGATCTGAGCACCGGATTCGAGGCGGCCCGAGTAGACGCGGATGAAGGTCAGGGTGCCGAAGAATGGGTGGGATGCGATCTTGAACGCGAGAGCCGAGAACGGCTCGTCGACGGATGGCTTACGGGTCAGCTCAACCGTCTCGTCCTTCGGGTCGGTACCGTGCATCGGTGGAACGTCCAGCGGCGATGGCAGGTAGTCGACGATGGCGTCGAGGATTGGCTGAATGCCGCGGTTCTTGAACGCGGAGCCGCAGAAGACTGGGTAGGCTTCGTCGGCAACGGTCAGCTTGCGGATACCGGCCTTGAGCTCAGCTTCGGTGATTTCCTCGCCTTCGAGGTACTTCTCCATGAGCTCTTCGTCAGCTTCTGCGACGTCTTCGACGAGCTTTGCGCGGTATTCCTCAGCCTTGTCCTTCAGATCAGCTGGGATCTCTTCAGTGGTGTACTTCTGGCCGAGGGATACGTCACCCTTCGAATCAGCTTCCCACTTGAGAGCCTTCATGCTGACGAGGTCAACAACGCCAACGAAATCGCTCTCAGCGCCGATTGGCAGCTGCATCACGAGTGGCTTAGCGCCCAGACGGGAGACGATGGTTCCTACCGTGTGGTAGAAGTCAGCGCCCATCTTGTCCATCTTGTTGACGAAGCAAATGCGTGGAACGCCGTACTTGTCTGCCTGACGCCACACGGTCTCGGACTGCGGCTCAACGCCTTCCTTGGCGTCGAAGACAGCGACAGCGCCGTCGAGAACGCGCAGGGAACGCTCAACTTCAACGGTGAAGTCAACGTGGCCTGGGGTGTCGATGACGTTGATCTGGTTGTCATTCCAGTAAGCGGAGACTGCAGCGGAGGTAATGGTAATACCGCGCTCCTTCTCCTGCTCCATCCAGTCGGTCGTCGATGCACCGTCGTGCGTCTCGCCGAGCTTGTGGTTCACACCCGTGTAGAACAGGATGCGTTCCGTAGTAGTGGTCTTGCCCGCATCGATGTGGGCCATAATGCCGATGTTGCGGACCTTCTTAAGGTCGGTGAGCACGTCGAGTGCCACGGTGTCTCCCTTACGGTTGAGGTGTCAATACCCGGTGGCGAGGATCGCCACCGGGTAGAACGTGGATTACCAGCGGTAGTGAGCGAACGCCTTGTTGGCTTCCGCCATCTTGTGAGTATCCTCGCGGCGCTTGACTGCTGCGCCGAGGCCGTTGGAGGCGTCCAGGATCTCGTTCATGAGGCGTTCGGTCATGCTCTTCTCGCGGCGGACCTTCGAGAAGCCGACCAGCCAGCGCAACGCGAGCGCAACCGAGCGACCAGGCTTGACCTCAACAGGGACCTGGTAGGTTGCGCCACCGACGCGGCGGGAGCGAACCTCAAGTGCAGGCTTGATGTTTTCGATGGCCTTCTTGAGGGTGGCTACCGGGTCGTTACCGGTCTTAGCCTGGGTGCCTTCAAGTGCGCCGTAGACAATGCGCTCTGCGGTGGACTTCTTACCGTCTACGAGCACCTTGTTGATCAGCTGGGTGACCAGTGCGGAGCCGTATACCGGATCGTTGACAATTGGACGCTTGGGAGCTGGACCCTTACGAGGCATTACTTCTTCTCCTTCTTAGCGCCGTAGCGGGAACGGGCCTGGCCGCGGTCCTTGACACCCTGGGTGTCGAGTGCGCCGCGGACGATCTTGTAGCGGACACCTGGCAGGTCCTTCACACGGCCACCGCGAACGAGCACAATGGAGTGTTCCTGCAGGTTGTGGCCCTCACCTGGGATGTAGGCAGTTACTTCGGTGCCGCCTGCGAGGCGGACACGAGCAACCTTACGAAGCGCGGAGTTCGGCTTCTTAGGGGTGGTGGTGTACACGCGGGTGCACACGCCGCGGCGCATTGGGTTACCCTCAAGCGCCGGGGTCTTCGACTTGTTCTTGTGTGGAGCGCGACCCTTGCGCACCAGCTGCTGAATTGTAGGCAATCTATGTCCTTACGTTGCTGATCGGACTGTCCGCTTGCCCACCCGGTTGCCTCACTATGTAAAGCGCGGCGGGCGATGCGTGCGGTTATCGTTTTCTCGCGATCTCTAAACCGCTTGGTCCGAGGCGTGCGAAAGTGTGGAGTACGTCATTCAACCTGCGAACGACACGGACTGAGTCCACTTCTCCACACGAAAACTCTGATCATCCACTATATCAGCATTTTCGTTCTCGCCACAATCTGCACGTTCGCGGCCGCCAAGCCCATATCCGCAAGCGTGCATGCCACAAGAGTGCCAGCGCCGCCCCAACGCCAACGCAACACGACATGGCCGGAGAATAAACAGCTCTTAACGCCGATGCGGCAGGCACCTCCCCTACGGAAGGCACCCGCCGCATCGTACTTGTTCTCAGCTAACCGGCGCTTACGTCACCAGCCAGCGAGGCTAGAGATCAGTTGAAGTCCTGACCGAAGTTGCCGTACTCCTCCATCGAGATCGCGGAGAACTCGCCACCGAACGCTTCCATCCCCTGATAATCGAAACCAGAGAAAGCGGATGGGCCGGAGTAGAAGGAAGCCTTCGCTTCCTCAGTCGGCTCAACATCAACCTGGGTGTAGCGATCCAAGCCAGTACCGGCAGGGATCAGCTTACCGATGATGACGTTCTCCTTCAGACCCAACAGCGGATCAGACTTAGCCTCCATAGCGGCCTGGGTCAGAACGCGCGTGGTCTCCTGGAAGGACGCGGCGGACAGCCACGACTCGGTAGCCAGCGAAGCCTTGGTGATACCCATGAGCTCGTCACGGCCCGATGCCGGGCGGGCGCCTTCAGCGACAGCCTTACGGTTAGCAGCCTGGAAGACCGCACGGTCAGCCAGCTCACCAGGAAGCAGATCCGTGTCACCCTGATCAATCACGGTGATGCGGCGCAGCATCTGGCGAACAATAACCTCAACGTGCTTATCGTGAATACCCACGCCCTGAGACTGGTACACAGCCTGAACCTCACGGACCAGGAACTTCTGTGCCTCACGCGGGCCAAGAACACGCAGAACCTGCTTCGGGTCAATAGCACCCGCAGCCAGCTGCTGGCCAACGTCCACGTGATCGCCTTCCTCAACCAAGAGGCGGGAACGACGCAGAACAGGGTAGGCCTCTTCCTCAGAGCCATCATCCGGGGTCACGATAACGCGCAGGGCGCGCTCGGTGTCCTCGATCGAGACACGACCAGCAACCTCGGTGATCGGCGCCAAGCCCTTAGGCGTACGCGCCTCAAAGAGCTCCTGAATACGAGGCAGACCCTGGGTAATATCGCCAGACTCAGCAACACCACCCGAGTGGAAGGTACGCATCGTCAACTGGGTACCAGGCTCACCAATCGACTGAGCCGCAACAATACCCACGGCCTCACCGATATCAACGAGCTTGCCGGATGCCAGCGAGCGGCCGTAGCACAACGCACACGTACCAACCGCGGAATCACACGTCAGAACCGAACGGACATTGACCTCGTCAATACCGGCATCGAAGAGGCGCTGAATCAGGACATCGCCCACGTCCTCGCCGGCCTCAGCCAACAGCTCACCGTTGGCGTCCACAACATCCTTGGCAAGGGTGCGGGTGTACGCCGAGTTCTCGACCGTCTCATGCAGAGTACGGACACCGTTGACCTCATCCGCGATAGCGACCTTAAGGCCACGGCGGGTACCACAGTCATGCTCACGCACGATGACGTCCTGAGAAACGTCAACCAGGCGGCGCGTCAAGTAACCCGAGTTAGCGGTCTTCAACGCGGTATCCGCAAGACCCTTACGGGCACCGTGAGTAGCGATGAAGTACTCAAGAACCGTCAAACCTTCACGGTAGGAAGACTTGATCGGGCGAGGAATAATCTCACCCTGCGGGTTCGACACCAGACCACGAATACCGGCAATCTGGCGCAACTGCAGCCAGTTACCGCGAGCACCGGAAGTCACCATGCGGTTAATGGTGTTGTACTTCTCCATGCCCTCCTGCATCTTGGAGGCAACCTCCTCGGTGGCCTGAGTCCAGATGTCAATGAGTTCGGTACGGCGCTCATCATCAGCGATCAGACCCATCTCAAACTGAGTCTGAACCTTCTGAGCACGCTCCTCATACGGGGCCAGGATCGCGGCCTTGTCCATGTGAGAGGTCACGTCAGAGATCGCAACCGTGACACCCGAGCGGGTGGCCCACTCGAAGCCCTTGTCCTTGAGGTTATCGAGGGTACGAGCAGTATCGACCTTCGGGTAACGCTCAGCGAGGTCATTCACGAGGTCACCCAAGGTGCCCTTGGTAGCGACCTCAGCGAACCACGGATAGTCCTCAGGCAACGTGTCATTGAACAAGGCGACACCCAGAGTGGTCTCCAGAAGCGCCGGCTTGCCTTCAACCCAACCCTCAGGGGCAGGCTGCGAAGCCGACGGAACAAAGTTATCCACCGCAATCGTGCAGACCGCGTTCAGATCAAGCTCGCCCGCATCGAACGCCATGATCGCTTCAGCAACAGAAGAGAAGCTACGGCCCTCACCAACAACACCCTCACGGCGGGTAGTCAAGTGGTTCAAACCGATGATCATGTCCTGCGCAGGCAACGCAACCGGGCGGCCATCCGAAGGCTTCAGAATGTTGTTCGAAGACAACATCAGGATGCGCGCCTCAGCCTGAGCCTCAGGGCTCAACGGCAAGTGCACAGCCATCTGGTCACCATCGAAGTCAGCGTTGAACGCTGCACACGCCAGTGGGTGCAACTGCAGAGCCTTACCCTCAATGAGCTGCGGCTCAAACGCCTGAATACCCAGGCGGTGCAGGGTTGGTGCACGGTTCAACAGAACCGGGTGCTCAGCGATGATCTCTTCAAGAACATCCCACACCGCAGGGCGGAAACGCTCAACCATACGCTTAGCTGCCTTGACGTTCTGAGCGTGGTTCAGATCAACCAGGCGCTTCATCACGAACGGCTTAAACAGCTCAAGCGCCATCTGCTTAGGCAGACCACACTGGTGCAGCTTCAACTGCGGACCAACCACGATGACCGAACGGCCAGAGTAGTCAACACGCTTACCCAGCAGGTTCTGACGGAAACGACCCTGCTTACCCTTGAGCATGTCAGACAGCGACTTCAGCGGGCGGTTACCCGGGCCAGTCTGCGGGCGGCCACGGCGACCGTTGTCAAACAACGAGTCAACCGACTCCTGCAACATGCGCTTCTCGTTGTTCACGATGATCTCTGGAGCGCCCAGATCCATGAGACGCTTCAAGCGGTTGTTGCGGTTGATCACACGACGGTAGAGGTCGTTGAGGTCCGAGGTAGCGAAACGGCCACCATCAAGCTGAACCATAGGGCGCAACTCCGGCGGAATCACCGGAACAGCGTCAAGGACCATACCCTCAGGCGAATTATCGGTCGTCAAGAAAGCGTTAACAACCTTCAGACGCTTGATCGCGCGAGTCTTACGCTGACCCTTACCGGTAGCGATCACCTCACGCAGCGCCTCTGCCTCTTCCTCGAGGTTGAAGTTCTGCAGGCGCTTCTGGATCGCCTCAGCACCCATCAAGCCCTCAAAGAACAGGCCATACTTGGCGCGCATCGTGCGGAACAGCGACTCGTTACCTTCAAGGTCACCCACCTTGATGGTCTTGAAACGCTCCCACACCTCGGTGAGACGCTCAATCTCGGCGTCCGCATTCTTACGGACGTTCGCCATTTCCTTCTCAGCGGCGTCGCGAGCCTTCTTCTTCTCAGCAGCCTTAGCGCCCTCACCCTCAAGGCGAGCGAGCTCTTCCTCAAGCTCCTTAGCGATCTCAGCGATATCAGCGTCACGCGTGTTAGCGATGTTCTTGATCTCAACATCGTGAGCAGCCTGCAAGTTCGGCAGCTCCTCGTGACGGCGTTCCTCATCAACCGAGGTGATCATGTACGCCGCAAAGTAAATAACCTTCTCGAGGTCCTTCGGCGCCAAATCAAGCAGGTAACCCAAACGCGAAGGAACGCCCTTGAAGTACCAAATATGCGTCACAGGAGCAGCCAACTCGATGTGGCCCATACGTTCACGGCGAACCTTAGAACGGGTCACCTCAACGCCACAACGCTCACAAATAATGCCCTTGAAACGGACACGCTTGTACTTACCGCACGAGCACTCCCAGTCACGCGTAGGACCGAAAATCTGCTCACCAAACAAGCCATCCTTCTCAGGCTTGAGTGTGCGGTAGTTAATGGTCTCCGGCTTCTTAACCTCGCCGTAGCTCCATTCGCGGATCTGTTCAGCCGTAGCCAAACCAATACGCATCAATCCGAAAGTCGATTCGGTGGACATAAGTCCTTACTCTCTTTCGTCAAAAAAATTGAAGTCTTCATCAGGTGGTTCACCAGCCCAGCAACACAACCAGACTGGACAAAGGTCCGTAGCCGGTGGCGGGCACCCCAGCCCGCCACCGCATCGAGCGCTACTTAGACCTCATCAACCGAGCTCGGCTCAACATTGGACAAGTTGATACCCAGCTCCTCTGCGGCCCGGAAGACTTCCTCGTCCGCATCGCGCATCTCAATCGTCTCGCCGTCGGTCGAAAGAACCTCAACGTTCAGGCACAGCGACTGCATTTCCTTCAACAGAACCTTGAAGGACTCCGGAACGCCAGGGGCAGGGATGTTATCGCCCTTAACGATCGCCTCGTAGACCTTCACACGGCCGTGGATATCATCCGACTTGACCGTCAGCAGCTCCTGCAGGGTGTATGCCGCGCCGTACGCCTCAAGCGCCCACACCTCCATCTCGCCGAAACGCTGACCACCGAACTGGGCCTTACCACCCAACGGCTGCTGCGTAATCATCGAGTATGGACCGGTCGAGCGAGCGTGGATCTTGTCATCAACCAAGTGGTGCAACTTGAGGATGTACATGTAACCCACGGAGATCGGCTCCGGGAACGGCTGGCCGGAGCGGCCATCGAACAGGGTCGCCTTACCGGAGTTATCGATCAGACGCTCGCCGTCACGGGACGGCAGAGTGTGGTCCAGCAGACCCCGGACTTCCTCTTCCTCAGCACCGTCGAAGACCGGGGTGGCAACCTTGATCGGAGCCTGCTCACGCGGCAGGTTCGGAAGGTTCTTGATCCACTCAGGTTCACCTTCGATGTTCCAGCCCTGGGATGCGGCCCACCCGAGGTGCAACTCCATGACCTGGCCCAGGTTCATACGGCCCGGAACACCCATTGGGTTCAGGATCACGTCGACCGGGGTACCGTCAGCCATGAACGGCATGTCCTCAACCGGGAGGATCTTGGAGATGACACCCTTGTTACCGTGGCGGCCAGCGAGCTTGTCACCAACCGTGATCTTGCGCTTCTGTGCAACGTAGACACGGACCAGCTGGTTCACACCTGGTGGTAGCTCGTCGTCATCGTCGCGATCGAAGATGCGGACGCCGATGACGGTACCGGACTCACCGTGCGGGATGCGCAGCGAGGTGTCACGGACTTCGCGAGACTTCTCACCGAAGATCGCCCGCAGCAAGCGCTCCTCCGGGGTCAGTTCGGTTTCACCCTTAGGTGTTACACGACCCACGAGGACGTCGCCGGCTTCTACCTCAGCACCGATGTGGATGATGCCGCGCTCATCGAGCTGCGAAAGCACTTCCTCGGACACGTTCGGGATGTCGCGGGTGATCTCTTCAGCGCCGAGCTTGGTGTCACGGGCATCGACCTCGTATTCCTCGATGTGGATCGAGGTGAGGACGTCGTCGGAGACCATGCGCTCGGAGAGGATGATCGCGTCCTCGTAGTTGAGGCCTTCCCAGGACATGAACGCAACGAGCAGGTTCTTACCGAGCGCGAGCTCGCCCGCCTGGGTTGCTGGGCCATCAGCAATGAGGGCCTGAGCTTCCAGCCGGTCCCCTTCCGTGACAACGACCTTCTGGTTGTAGCCGTTGCCCTGGTTGGAGCGGGCGAACTTCATGATCGGGTAGTTCGTCTGCGTACCGTCATCGTTCATGACGGAGACGAGGTCAGCCGAAACACTTGTGACAACGCCTGGCTTCTTCGCCAGAACCGCGTCGCCGGAGTCAACCGCGAGGTACTTCTCCATACCGGTACCCACGATTGGGGAATCCGGCTCCAGGAGCGGAACGGCCTGACGCTGCATGTTCGCGCCCATGAGCGCGCGGTTGGCGTCATCGTGTTCGAGGAACGGAATCAGTGCGGTCGCTGCGGAAACCATCTGGCGTGGCGAGACGTCCATGTAGTCGATCTCGTTCGGAGCGACCAGGACTGGTTCGCCGCCGCCACCGCGTTCACGGCAGAGAACGAGGTCTTCTTCGAAGGTGCCGTCTTCTGCCAGCGGCGCGTTTGCCTGCGCGATCTGGTATTCGAGCTCTTCGTCTGCGGTCAGGTAATCGACGTGCTCGGTCACCACGCCGTCAACAACGCGACGGTACGGGGTTTCGATGAAGCCGAAGGAGTTGATGCGACCATAGGTTGCGAGCGAGCCGATCAGGCCAATGTTCGGGCCTTCCGGGGTCTCGATCGGGCACATGCGGCCGTAGTGAGACGGGTGAACGTCACGGACTTCCATGCCTGCGCGGTCACGGGAGAGACCGCCTGGGCCCAGAGCCGAGAGGCGGCGTTTGTGGGTCACGCCAGCCAGTGGGTTGTTCTGGTCCATGAACTGCGAGAGCTGGGAGGTTCCGAAGAACTCCTTGATCGCAGCAACCACCGGGCGAATATTGATCAGGGTCTGCGGGGTGATCGCCTCGACGTCCTGGGTGGTCATACGTTCACGTACAACGCGCTCCATACGGGACAGGCCGGTGCGGACCTGGTTGTCGATCAGTTCGCCGACCGCGCGGATGCGGCGGTTGCCGAAGTGGTCGATGTCATCGACGTTGATCGGGATGTCGGTCTCTTCGCCCTTGCGTACACCCTTGATGGTGCGCTCGCCTGCGTGGAGGGCGACGATGTAGCGGATCATCGCTACGATGTCGGCCTCGGTCAGAACGGAGGACTCTGGGGTGTCCATCGGCATGTCCATGCCGAGCTTGCGGTTGAGCTTGTAGCGGCCCACCTTAGCGAGGTCGTAGCGCTTCGGGGTGAAGTACATGTTCTCGAGCAGGTTGCGTGCCGCTTCAACGGTCGGCGGCTCGCCTGGGCGCAGCTTGCGGTAGATGTCCAGCAGCGCTTCTTCCTCGGTGTGGACGGTGTCCTTCTCGAGGGTGATGCGGATCGACTCGTAGTCGCCGAACTCTTCGAGGATCTGGGATTCGGTCCAGCCGAGGGCCTTGAGCAGTACCGTCACGGACTGCTTGCGCTTACGGTCGAGGCGGACACCGACCTGGTCGCGCTTATCGATTTCGAGCTCGAACCAGGAACCACGCGACGGGATGATGCGCGCGGAGTAGATGTCCTTATCGGAGGTCTTGTCTGGGGTGCGCTCGAAGTAGGCACCTGGGGAACGGACCAGCTGGGACACAACGACGCGCTCGGTTCCGTTGATGATGAACGTTGCGTTGTCGGTCATGAGCGGGAAATCGCCCATGAAGACCGTCTGCTGCTTGATTTCGCCGGTCTGGTTGTTCATGAACTCGGCACGCACATAGAGCGGTGCCGAGTAGGTGGCGTCGCGGTCTTTGGCTTCCGCGATCGTGTACTTAGGGTCCGCGAATTCTGGCTCGGAGAAGCTCAGGGACATGGTGCCCTGGAAGTCTTCGATGGGTGATATCTCTTCGAAGATCTCGGCCAGCCCTGGTACTCGTGGGACGCTGGTGTCCCCTGTTTCTTCTGCCTTCGCTACGCGCTGCTGCCAGCGTTCGTTACCGATGAGCCAGTCGAACGATTCGGTCTGCAGTGCTAGCAGATCCGGGACGTCGAGGGGCTCGTGGATTTTCGCGAAGGAGATGCGGCCCGCTGCGGCGGCGGTACGAGCCGATGTAGCGGTTGAGTTCTGAGAGGTGCTCGAGGCGACCAAAGGTTTTCCTTCCACAGACCGTCATGTTTCCGGGTGCGGCTTTGCCCTCGCTATGCGTATTCTCTATGCGTTGACTAGCTGGTGAGGCTAGGAATTCGCGTGAGGTTGTAAACGCCTGATGAGACGTTAAAACATCGACCCACCGCTATATGAAGGTCGATGTAACAGGACAAGAAGAGCCGCAACGATCCATCTTAGCGCAGTTCGTCAAGCGTGTCGAATAGTATTTTGAGCTCGCGTGCGTGATACCGAGCACGATGCCTGCCGGGCTTGCGTGGCTAGCACACCTTCGATCGTGAGATGCTGGTCACATTCGTGTGCGTTTTTCTTACGATGGAGGTTCATATGTCCGGTGGCGTGACTGGCGATTCCACCCCTGGTGGCTTGCAAGGTATGGCGGCTTTGAGCGGGCGCGACGCGGTGATCATTGGTGCCGCGCGTACGCCTTTTGCGCGTCTTTTGGGCGAGCTCAAGGATTTTTCTGCCGCTGCGCTGGGTGGGCGCGCTATCGAGGCTGCGCTCGGCAGGGCCGGGGTCGGCGCGGAGTGTGTCGAGGCCGTAGTGATGGGGCAGGCGGTTCAGGCTGGATGTGGGCAGAACCCCGCTCGGCAGGCAGCCCTTTCGGTTCCGGGCCTACCTGCATCCGCTCATGCTGAGACGGTCAACAAGGTGTGCCTTTCTGGTCTTTCCGCGGTGATTCACGCCGCCCGCCTTGTTCGCCTAGGTGAAGCTGATGTTGTGGTTGCTGGCGGGATGGAGTCGATGTCGAATGCACCTCATCTTTTGCCGGGCTCCCGCACTGGCTGGAAGTACGGGGACGTAGCCGTGGTCGATTCGCTGGCTCATGATGGGCTTACGGATGCGGCTGATCAGGTCTCGATGGGCTCGCTGACTGATGCCGGCAACGTGACTCGCGAGATTTCGCGGGCTGAGCAGGATGCGGTGGCCGCCGCCTCCCACCAACGAGCGACTTCTTCCCGTGAGCACCTGCAGCAAGAGATCGCCCCTGTTGAGTGGGAGGATCGCCGCGGCCGACAGCATACTGTCACAGATGATGAGGGTGTGCGTGAGGATACGAACGCTGAGGCCTTGGCTCAGCTGCGACCGGCATTCTCGAAAGAAGGAACCATCACTGCCGGGAACTCCTCTCCCCTATCGGATGGAGCAGCGGCCGTGATCGTGACTTCGCGCATCTGGGCTGAACAGAACGACGCGACCATACTGGCGACCATCGGCGAGGCAGGCCAGGTTGCCGGGCCGGATAATTCTCTGCACTCCCAGCCGGCCCGAGCGATCAAGAGGGCCCTCGAACGTTCCGGCATCGATCAGGGCGCCCTCGATGTCATAGAAATCAACGAGGCTTTCGCATCCGTGTCCGTGCAGTCCCAACGCGAGCTAGGTGTGGACGCAGAGGACGTGAACGCATGGGGTGGCGCGATCGCCTTGGGCCATCCACTCGGGGCGAGTGGCGCACGCCTCGTTGTGACAGCGTGCTACCAACTTGAGGAGAACGGCGGAGGCACCGCGGCCGTCGCGCTGTGTGGCGGCGGAGGTCAAGGCGAAGCACTCTTGCTGCACCGCTAGTCTGCCGCCCCTACCTCCCCCCATCATCAGCCAGGGCCCTTAACAAGGTTTGGCCCGTGCCACCAAATAGTGACACGGGCCAAACATTCATTCACTGTGAGCGGCGCACTGTCACGCCGCGGCGAGTGAAAGGAAATTACTTGAGGGTGACGGTTGCGCCAGCGCCCTCGAGAGCTTCCTTAGCCTTCTCTGCATCTTCCTTGGAGACGCCTTCGAGAACAGCCTTAGGAGCGCCGTCAACGAGCTCCTTAGCTTCCTTGAGGCCTAGGGAGGTCAGGCCGCGAACTTCCTTAATAACGCCAATCTTCTTATCGCCAGCGGCTTCGAGGATGACGTCGAATTCGGTCTGCTCTTCAGCGCCGCCTGCGGCACCGCCTGCAGCAGGAGCTGCAGCAACAGCAGCTGCGGTGACGTCGAAGGTCTCTTCGAACTGCTTAACGAACTCGGAGAGTTCGAAGATGGTCATTTCCTTGAACGCGTCAAGGAGCTCTTCGGTGGTGAGCTTCGCCATAGTGGCGTCCTTTCGTCGATGCGGAGGCTTTGCTCCGCGTAAAAGCTTGTCGGTTGAAACTGTTGGGCTCAAGCGTCCCGCGCCGCAACGGATGTTGCGGGACAACGGATGCTACGGAACCGTGACTACTCTGCAGCTGGGGCTTCGGCGGTTTCGCCGGCCTCTTCGCGCTTGAGACGCAGCGCATCGATGATGCGTGCAGCAGCGGATGCTGGTGCCTTGAGGACACCGGCAACACGAGCCAGCTGGTGTTCGACGGACTCGAGAGCAGCAAGATCCTTGATCTGCTCAGCGTCCATCTTCTGGCCGTCGTAGTAGCCGCCCTTGATGATGAGCTTCTCGTGGTCCTTAGCGAAATCGGTGAGGCTCTTAGCGGCTGCAACTGCATCTCCGCGTACAAACGCGATAGCAGTTGGGCCGTTGAGCATGCCCTCGAATGCGTCGACACCGGCGTTCTTAGCAGCGATCTCGGTCAAGGTGTTCTTGACGACTGCGTACTTAGTGTCTGGGCCCATGGAGCGGCGAAGCTCCTTGAGCTGTTCCACGGTGAGCCCACGGTATTCGGTCAGGACTGCAGCCGAGGACTCCTCGAAGTCCTTGGTGATCTCCGCTACGGCGATCTCCTTGACGTTCTTAGCCATGACACTCCTTCCGGGGTTCTAAGATGGTTCATCCCGGTTGGTTGCCCCGAAAAGCAAAATAGCCCTGGCACATAGGCACAGGGCTACACGGTGAACATCGACGGCGCTGATCGCCTCGGTTCGTGAAGAATCTGTCCCTACGTGGGCTGCCCTGCAAGTGCGGGAACCTTCGATGAGCGCACGCGCCCATAACCAACGGTCTTTGGTACAGCGTCCAGTCTAACGCAATGGATCACGATGCGCCAATCGGCGGCGTACCTTACATATATTGATCGCGTAGCTACAGTCGTGCCTCACATACTTTGAGCGCGTACTCCTACGCTGAACAAGTATGAACAAGGGTGTGGTCTCAATGTCGACACGTATCGAAGTCACCAAACAACTCAAACGGGCCTACAAAACCGCGACGAGGTCCGAGAAGTCTGTGATTCTGGATCAGTTCTGCGCAACCACCGGGCTGTCCCGAGTATCAGCCAGACGGTATCTCACCAGCCCACACCTGGGCGTGAAGAATGTGACGAAAGTTGATCGTCGTCGGCATCGCCCGACGAAGTACTCGGCAGCCTCGAAACGGGTGCTGGTGTGGCTGTGGCGGGTCATGATGTACCCGTGCGGGAAATACATGTGTCAGATGCTCCCCGAATGGATCAGCCGGCTTGAAGCACATGGCGAACTCAGCCACGGTGAACACGACTACACGCCTGCGGTACGTGCCGAACTGCTTGAGATGTCTGCCGCGACGATCGACCGATATTTACGAGAGCACCGGCAGTCACTGGAGTTGAAAGGGATCTCTGCCACCCGTTCTGGCGCGCTGTTACGCACCTCGATCATGATCCGGAAAGCCGGCGACGAGGCAGAGCATGAGCCCGGCTTTCTGGAGTGTGACACGGTCGCGCACTGCGGCCCCACACTGAAAGGTGAATTCGCCAGAACTTTGACCGCCACTTGTGTGCAGACGGGATGGACCCACCTGGAAGTGTTACGGAATAACGCACGTGTACACATGCTCGCCGCCCTCACCCGCATGGAAGCTGCGTTACCGTTTGATATTGCTGGGCTCGACTGCGATAACGGGTCGGAGTTCATCAACGACCAAGTGATCGAGTGGGCAGGTGACCGGAAGATCTTCTTCACAAGAGCCAGGCCTTACAAGAAGAATGATCAAGCCCTCGTCGAGTCAAAGAACAACCATATTGTCCGTAAATACGGTTTCTACTACCGTTACGACACCCCAGATGAGCGGGACGTGCTGACACTGTTATGGCAGGCAGTGATGCTGAAGATGAACTTCTTCACCCCCACCAAGAAACCTGTCGGTTGGAGCGTGGACGGGCAGGGGCGTAGACGGCGCGTGTATGACGACCCGAAGACCCCGTACCAGCGTCTGCTCGACTCTGGGCTGCTCTCTGTAGCTCAAGAACGAGCGCTGCGGGCGCAGTACGCGAAGCTCAACCCGGTCGAACTCACGCGTGACATTGTCCGGTATCAGGACATGCTCATCACCAAAGCCAGTTGGAAGACTGAGGTCCTCACAGCTGAGGTCGAAGACGCGAAACAGAACCGACGGAAACGACAAACCGGTGGGGTGAAACTCCATACTGCCTAAGCAGGGCTACGCAATCAATCTCTGTGAGGCACGACTAGGGCTACGCGATCAACTTGACATGAGGCACTACGATCGGCAGACGCCGGTAGCGCAACCAGCCAGCACTCTTCCCGATCAGCGCTCCCCGCGATGCGCCACCAGGGCCCGTATCCCTAGCTTCAGGCTAGAGGGACACAGCATTAAACACGTTGTCCCCGGCCATTCGCATGACCGGGGACAACGCTATGTTTCGTCGGCGACTAGCCGCGTGGTGCTAGCTGCGGACAGTGACGGTTGCTGGGTCCAGTGGAACGCCAGGACCGAAGGTCGTAGCCAGGGTGGCCTTCTTGATGTAGCGGCCCTTGGAAGCGGATGGCTTCAGGCGGTTGATTTCCTCAACAGCAGCCTTGAAGTTCTCTTCCAGAGCGTTCTGGTCGAAGGAAGCCTTACCAACGATGAAGTGGAGGTTGGAGTGCTTATCAACGCGGAAGTCGATCTTACCGCCCTTGATGTCACCAACAGCCTTAGCAACGTCCATGGTGACGGTGCCAGTCTTAGGGTTTGGCATGAGGTTACGCGGGCCGAGGATCTTACCGAGGCGGCCGACCTTACCCATCATGTCTGGGGTGGCTACTGCGGCGTCGAAGTCGGTCCAACCGCCCTGGATCTTCTCCATGAGGTCATCGGAACCAACGAAGTCTGCGCCAGCTTCACGAGCTGCGTCAGCGTTCGGACCAGCAGCGAAGACCACTACGCGGGCGGTCTTACCGGTGCCGTGTGGGAGGTTCACGGTGCCGCGAACCATCTGGTCAGCCTTACGAGGGTCAACCGAAAGGCGGAATACAGCCTCAACGGTTGCGTTACCCTTCGAAGCGCTCGTGGTCTCCTTGATCAGAGCCAGAGCCTCTTTCGGCTGGTAGAGCTTGCCGTCTTCAATCTTGGCGGCTGCTTCCAAATATGCTTTGCTGCGCTTTGCCATCTGCGTCTTTTCTCCTTGTGCAGTTGTGGTACCCGGGCCGCGCTCGACCCTTCCCACTCCCCTTCACGGGGCATGATGCTTATATCTGTAACGGGTTCAGTCCACGCTCACACTGTGTGTTTGGTTCGCGTGTTTGAACCGCGCGCCACACGCGAGGGCGTGTAGCGAGAAGCGCGATTACTTCTCGACCTCGATACCCATCGAACGGGCGGTGCCTGCGATGATCTTGGACGCAGCGTCAACGTCGTTAGCGTTGAGGTCCTTCATCTTGTATTCAGCGATTTCCTTGACCTGATCCTTGGTGAGCTTACCCACCTTGTCAGTGTGTGGAACGCCGGAGCCCTTAGCAACGCCAGCTGCCTTCTTGATCAGCTGGGACGCTGGTGGAGTCTTGGTGATGAAGGTGAACGAGCCATCTTCAAAAACCGTGATCTCTACTGGGATGACGTTACCGCGCTGGGATTCGGTCTCAGCGTTGTAAGCCTTGCAGAACTCCATGATGTTGACACGGTGCTGGGCAAGTGCCGGGCCGATTGGTGGGGCCGGGTTTGCCTGACCTGCCTGAATCTGGAGTTTGATCAGGCCAGTGACCTTTTTCTTCGGAGCCATGTATGGTCCTTCTCTCTCAAACTTCACCCTCGCACAGGAGCGTACGAGGGCCGGTTGGTCGCCGTGGCGCGGCGACCGGATCGTCGGTCCCGGCTAAGCGAGCCGGGGCGACGAAAACTTTTGTGTTGTGGAACGAGTCGAACGTGAGCTACTTAAGCTTGGACTAGTTGACTTTGGTGACCTGGTTGAACTGCAGCGTGACCGGGGTTTCGCGCTCGAAAATGGAAACCAGGACCACGAGCTGGCGGGTTTCGAGCTTGACCTCGGAGATGGTTGCTGGCATCGATTCGAATGGGCCGTCGTTGACGATGACGGCCTCGCCAACCTCGAAGTCTGCCTTGACCTCGGTGACAGGAACCTTCGCTTCTTTACCGGTCTCTTCAGCTTCCGCTTCAACCTCGATGGTGTGCTCGAGCATCGAGTACACCTCGTCAAGGCTCAACGGGGTTGGGTCATATGCGTTTCCGACAAAGCCGGTCACGCCTGGGGTGTGGCGTACAGCACCCCAGGATTCATCCGTCAAGTCCATGCGGACCAACACATAGCCCGGGATGCGGACGCGACGAACTTTTTTAGAAACCGTGTTCTTCACGACAACGGCTTCTTCCATTGGAACCTGGATCTCGTAGATGTAGTCCTCCATATTCAGGGTCTGAATACGGGTTTCCAGGTTGAGTTTCACGCGGTTCTCGTAGCCTGCGTACGAGTGGATGACGTACCAGTGGCCCGGTTGCCGACGTAGTTTCGAACGGAACTTGCGACGCAGTTCGGTGAGCTCATCGGTTTCGGCTGCAGCATCGCTGTCCGCATCCTGGGCAACGTCGACGGAGGCGTCGACGGTCGAGTCAACCTCGGTGCGTGGCTCTGACTCGTTAGCTTCCAGTTCCTGCTCGGACACTCGCTCCTACTTTCTGCTTGGTGCGCTCTGCGGCTGACCGCGCCCGGTTGCGCGCGGCTCATTCGAGCGTAGTTATCGGGTAAACGACCAGACGGCGACCTTACCGAACACGAAATCCAGCAGACCCACCATGATCATGACGATGACAACGAACATGAGTACAACAAACCAGTAGTTCACCAGTTCCTTGCGGGTTGGTGAAACAACCTTGCGCAGTTCCTGGATTACCTGGGCAAAGAACAGAGAGATCGCACCGAAGAAGCCGCGCTTCTTGCGTTGTGCCGTGGTTTCCGTCACTGGTTCACCTTCCGATCTGCACGTGTCAGATCCTTCGCTCAGATCCCTTACTCAGATCTCTTGCTGAAACAACATGGCCCCGCGGCCCCGATCCTGGGGTGCGGGGTCCACGCCGTCATCGCCGGGCGTTTGCCCAAACGCAGGGCAGACAGGACTCGAACCTGCAACCTACGGTTTTGGAGACCGTTGCGCTACCAATTGCGCCACTGCCCTATGAGCCGTGTCCACCGATTTTAGCCACCCACCTAAGCGCGCTGATCCGCAAACGGTGAACACCGAATGTCCAGTCTATACCGAACACGCGCGATAAGTCGAACTCATGCGCTCAGTACACACCACAGACAGTTACCTGTGAGTACACCGTGCACTCTCGATGCACCCCTCATGCAGTTACTGAGGATCGTATAAGAAGTGCGAGTTAGGTCTTCCCAATAGATTTATTCACGTCTACCGTTGATGCACCGTGAGCGATCCACAGTGCTCCCTCCCCGAACACGAAAGACGATCATAGTGACTTTATCCACACCGCGCCCTCGCCGGGTCCACGCCCGTCGCGCGTCGCGCACTCGATTGCTTGGAACTCTTGGCGCATGCGTTGCGACACTGACTCTGGCTATCCCCCCGACGATGGCGCACGCGGCCCCTGTCGCATCGCAGCCTGAAGCATCCGTGCAATCGCAAAGCGTCATTGTTGCTAAAACCGACAAGCAGTCTCATGAGGATTCGCAAAAGGCTCAGAAGAACCTTGAACGCAAACAGGAGGCGATCGAGAAGCTCAACGCCGATGGCTATGACCGCTTCATCGTGACCTACAAGTCCTCGGCTCGTGCCACCAATCAGGCGGCGAAGCGCTCCAAGGCCTGGGAGAAAGCCGGTAAGTCCTACGGAGTAAATGCCGAGGAAGTGCGCAAGACCGCGACCGGATCACACGTGATCGATCTTGGGGATCAGCGCCTCAAAGGTAAGAAGGCCGATAACTTCATGGACAAGCTCGCCGCTGACCCTGCAGTTGAATCCGTTGAGCCGGATATCCGGTTGTACCCGGTGAGCCTTGAGCCTCGCGATCAGGACTGGTCCAGCCTGTGGGGTCTTCACGGCACCTACGGAGTGGATTCGCAGGAAGCGTGGAAGTACACGCAAGGTGAGGGTGCGGTTGTCGCCGTATTGGACTCCGGCATCACCCGCCACCCTGACTTGGATGCCAACATTCTGCCGGGCTATGACTTCATCGCCGATCCAGAAACAGCCACCGATGGCGACGGGCGCGATAGCGACCCGACCGACAGCGGTGACTGGCAAGTAGCTGGAGAATGCGGCGAGCCCCGCGGACGTGATTCCTCCTGGCACGGAACCCACGTAGCCGGCACCATCGCGGCAGTTGCAGACTCGAAAGGTGTTGTGGGCGTAGCGCCAAAGTCTAAGGTCGTGCCTGTGCGTGTGCTCGGTAAGTGCGGCGGACGCTTGTCTGACTTCGCTGACGCTATCGCCTGGTCAGTCGGAGTAGACGTGCAAGGTGCCCCTAAAAACCAGAACCCAGCTGATGTGATCAATATGTCACTAGGTGGTGGCGGAACCTGCATGCCGAGCTACCAGCGTGCCATCGACCTCGCTAACAGCCGCGGAGCCGTGGTTGTTGTGGCTGCGGGTAACGACACCACGAACGCCGCGAACTTCCAGCCAGCTAACTGCCAAAACGTAGTGACCGTTGGTGCAACCAATAAACAAGGCAAGCCAGCCCACTACTCGAACTTCGGTGACACCCTGGACGTATCTGCACCCGGCGGTGAAACCCATACTCGCGGTAGCGGAATCCTCTCCACCGTGAACTCCGGCAAGACCCGTCCCGTTGGCCCAAGCTACTCGGAATACCAGGGCACCTCGATGGCTACCCCGCACGTTGCAGGTGTTGCCGCACTCATGAAGTCCGTGAACCCAGAGATCTCCCCAGCTCGTATCGAGAAGATCCTCAAAGAGACCGTGAAGGCACCGAATGGCAAGTGCCCGCGTCCGTGCGGCGCAGGGATCGTCGATGCTGGGCGTGCGGTCAAGGCTGCGGCCGGAAACAATGCGCCAGCTCCAAAGCCAACCCCTAAACCGTCAACGGAGCCAACGTCTCAGCCGAGCCCAGAACCAAGCACGGAACCAAACCCTCAGCCGACCCCTGAGCCAACCACCGAGCCAACCACCGAGCCAACCACCGAGCCAAGTAGCTCGCCAACCACGGCACCAAGTCCAAAACCAACAACGGAGCAGTCACCTGAGCCTGAGCCTGAGCCTGGGCGTCAGCTGATCCGTAACGGCGGCTTCGAGGAAGGCCTCGGGCCGTGGTCCAGCAACGCTCGCAACATCCTGGCCCGCAACAGCACTCATGCTCGCTCCGGTGACCACTCGGCTATGTTCAACGGCAACGGCCGCCCCTCGAGATACACGCTGGAACAGAGCGTGACCGTGCCCGCTAAATCCAATGCGGTTTTGAGCTATTGGCTCAAGGTGCGTTCGAACGAACTGATGCCCGCGGTGAGCGACACCCTCACCGTCTCGGTGTGGGACGGCAAACGCTGGACCACCCTGAAAGCTCACTCCAATGCCGAGAAGGGTGGAGGCTACCGCCAGCACCACATCGACCTCTCCCGGTTCGCTGGTCAGCAGATCAAGCTACGCTTCATCGGCCGCGAAGGGCTCTTCTTCGCTACCGCGTTCAACCTTGATGACGTAGAGGTGACCGTCAAATAAGAGACCCTCTACCGTGCAGGCGGTAGAGCACCATAAAACAAGAGAGCAAGATGCGGCCGGTCTGGAGCATTCCAGGCCGGCCGCATCTTTATCGGTTCGTTCCTCTTACAGGCACCGCCTACTGCATGCGTGCTTGCGAATCCGGTTCAACCGAGGTGACCTCCGGCAGCTTTTCCAAAGCCTCGCTCACCTCATCCAACCGGGTCTCTTTGAAACCAGGCTCCAAGCTGTAGACGAACGAGCCATCGAACATCGTGAGCCCCGGCTTAGCCGCAACATCGAACTTCTCAAGGGCCCGAGCCACCTTCTTATCCACCTCGTCGCGGTCAGAACCCTTCTTAACTTGCAGGATCAACCCGTCAATAGTCCCCCGACCAACCGCTGGCGGACCAGGATGCCGCAGCGAAGGATCGTTCTTTGGGCCGCGCATCGAAGGAAGCCTGCTCGAAGACGGGCCGTCCTGAGGACCACCCGAAGTAGAAGATGAAGGGGGCATGGTCGTAGACTCCTCTGACTCGCTGGCTGAAGGCTGCGTTGACTCATTGGCTGAAGGCTCCGCCGAACCTGTTTCCGCGGGCGATGCCGACTCGGTAACCGACTGCTCAGCCTCATTCTGGGAAGGGCCGCTAGAGCATGCCGCTACGACTGATAAGGACAACGCGAGCACACACGCGGGAATAAGCCGCCGCGCCGCGCCCGGCGTTCTAGGATTCTCGCGGCTGTAAAACTGAGGCGTCATTTCTGAATGCATGCCTCATTTTCCCACTCGCCTCGCTAGGATGGAAGCGCCCCACATTATCTCTATCTGGTGGCTCGGAAACGCCCCAACGCAAACCCGAACCGCATCATTGAAGGACTGTTCATGCCAGCTCGTCTCTCAGCCAGACTTTCCGCCATCGCACCATCGGCAACCCTCGCGGTAACCAACCGCGCCAAGGACATGAAAGCACAAGGCGAGGACGTCATCGGATTCGGTGCCGGCGAGCCGGACTTCCCAACTCCCGACTACATCGTTGAGGCCGCAGTTGTTGCTGCCCGCGACCCGAAGAACCACCGCTACACCGCAACCAACGGCCTCATCGAACTGCGAGAAGCAATCGCCGCGAAGGCCCTGCGTGATTCAGGGCTCGAGGTTGATCCGGCCAACATCGTGGTCACCAACGGCGGCAAACAAGCGGTGTTCAACACGTTCCAGGCCCTACTGAACCCCGGTGATGAGGTCATCATCCCCGCCCCCTACTGGACTACCTATCCCGAGGCGGTCAAACTCGCAGGCGGGGTGCCCGTCGAGGTCTTCGCTGGCCCTGAGGCCGGATATAAGGTCACGGTCGAACAGCTTGAAGCCGCGCGCACCGATTCAACCCAAGCGGTCCTGTTCGTCTCCCCATCCAACCCGACCGGTGCCGTCTATACGCCGGAAGAAACCAAAGCGATAGGCGAATGGGCCCGCGATAACGACATCTGGGTTATCACCGACGAAATCTATGAACACCTCGTCTACGACGAAGCCGAGTTCACATCCATCGCCGCTGTAACGGAAGGCCTTGAGAAGGTTGTCATCCTCAACGGTGTAGCTAAAACCTACGCGATGACCGGTTGGCGTGTGGGTTGGCTCATCGGACCAAGCGACCTCATCAAGGTGGTCTCAACGTTCCAGTCGCATTCAACCGGTAACGTCGCCAACGTGTCCCAGCGGGCAGCGATCGCGGCAGTCTCCGGGACGCTCGATGAGGTCCACACGATGCGAGAAAGCTTCGATCGCCGACGCAAAGCCATGGTCGAAGCCCTCAACCAGATCAACGGCTTCCACTGCCCTACCCCAAAGGGTGCGTTCTACGCTTACGTGGATGTGCGCGAAGCCCTCGGCAAAACCTACGCCGGGCAAACCCCCACCACCTCGAGCCAGCTCGCCGAACTCATCCTTCAAGAAACCGGTGTAGCGCTCGTACCAGGCGAAGCGTTCGGGCCATCGGGCTTCCTGCGCCTCTCCTACGCGCTCGGCGACGACGACCTCGCCGAAGGCCTCCGCCGCGTCCGTGACTTCATCAACAGCGCTGCCTAGTCTCTGGGAACGGCTTCACAGCCAGACACGAGTTTCACCGAACACGACAGCAACCTTTCACGAAACCGACTTTTCAGGAAACCGACTTTTCAGGAAGTGCTCCACATGGATCCGATCTACAGGTGGCTTAGAGCCATGCCGATACGCCGCGGCCCCCGCCGGATGCTGGGTGGCGTGTGTGGCGGCATCGCACACAAAACCGGTTGGGACGTCGGGATGGTTCGGCTCATCACGCTCATCGCGTTGATCCTGCCGGTCATCTCGTTACCTGCCTACCTCATCGCGTGGGTCCTCATCCCGTGGGGCGCCAGCGACGAGGCCGCCGAGCGAGCTGCGCGACGCCGCAAGACCGTCGCCATCCCGCCGCGAGAATACGATCCGTTGGTGCTAGAAAAACTGATGAACTGGGGCGCCAATAAAGTGCGGAAATAACTCAACGCGAATAAGAAAGCGCGGCACATGCTTAAGAGCAGATGCCGCGCTTTCTTGCTCGTTAATGCCGCGCTTTTCCGTCAACGCTGCGTTCCCGTCAGTGCAGCGGTCTCTTCAGTGCCGCTTTCGCGCCGGCGCCAAGCCTTCTAGATGGCGGCCTCAACCGCTGTGCGGGCCGCCACGAATGCGTCCACGCACGCCTCGATGTCCTCGGGCGAGTGCGCCGCTGAAAGCTGAACGCGAATGCGGGCCTCACCGCGCGGAACCACCGGGAAACTGAACGCCGTGACATACACGCCGTGGTTGAGCATCTCGTCGGCGATCTTGGACGCGAGCGCGGCATCGTGGAACATGACTGCGATGATCGCATGCTCGCCCTCAAGCAGCTCGAAGCCCTCCTCGTCCATGCGGCGGCGGAAGTGCGCGGCATTCTCGAAGAGTTTCTCACGCAAGTCAGCTGCCCCCGAAACCAAGTCCAGGGCAGTGATCGTTGCGGCAACGATCGCTAGGGCCAGCGAGTTGGAGAACAAATACGGGCGGCCTTGCTGACGCAAAATATCGACAATCTGCTGACGAGCCGCAACATAACCGCCCGATGCGCCACCCAGGGCCTTGCCGAACGTTCCGGTGTAGATGTCAACGCGGTCAGAAACCCCCGCATGTTCAGGAGTTCCTGCGCCGGTCTCCCCCATGAAACCGACCGCATGCGAATCATCGACCATGACCAAAGCGCCGTACTCGTCGGCCAGGTCGCACAAGTGGTCACGATGGATACAAGACCCCAGTGCGGAGCAGGGCCATCGAACAGCTTCGATACCGGCTATGAACTGGGATTTCCGGCTGCCGCGGACGTTTGGAGATTAGCCTGCTGTACCGCTGAGTATCTGGCACGTCGCTACCCGGCTGGCGTCCGTAGAGGGGGTGAACCAGTCGGGATCTCGCGCGCAAGAATAGACGCGGGGTCTCGACAAATGATGCGGGTAGCACCTCTACCTGTAGACGATACCGCTTGCTATTCGTTCTTGCAGGTGGGCCGACGACCATCTGCACTCCTAGTCAACTACAAAGCTTTTAGCAAGTTGGGGGTCAAGTCCCTTGTAGTGGTGTAACGGTGTTTTCCTCTCGTTTGGGGTTTTAGCCTGCGAGTGCGGGCATGTCGGCATCGGTCGTGGTTGTGGGTGTGGTGATCAGGTTGAGGCGGCTCTTGGCGAGGACTTCCAGGCCGAGGTAGCGGCGGCCTTCTGCCCATTCATCGGTTTGCTCGGCCAGGACGGCGCCGACGAGCCGGACAATCGCTTCCCGGTTTGGGAAGATCCCAACCGCATCGGTGCGGCGCCGGATCTCGCGGTTCAGCCGTTCGGTGGGGTTGTTCGACCAGATCTGCTGCCAGACCTCGGTCGGGAAGCTGGTGAACGTGAGAATGTCAGCGCGGGCGGCATCGAGGTGGTCTGCGACGTCGGGGAGTTTCTCGGCGGTGTAGTCCAGCAGCCGGTCGAACTGGGCGTGAACAGCATCGGCGTCAGGCTGGTCATAGACGGAGTGGAGCATGGCCTTGACCGCCGGCCACAAGCTCTTGGGAGTGATGCTCATCAGGTTCGCGGCGTAGTGAGTGCGGCAACGCTGCCAGACGGCACCGGGCAGGTTCGCCGCGATCGCTTCCACGAGGCCTTGGTGGGCGTCGGAGGTGACCAGCCTGACCCCGGACAGTCCTCGGGCGACCAGATCGGCGAAAAACTCGTTCCAGGCCGGGCCGGTCTCGCTCGTGGCGACCCGCATCCCTAAGACTTCGCGATGCCCGTCGGCGTTGACCCCGGTCGCGAGCATGACGACCGCGTTGACCACACGACCTCCCTCGCGAACTTTCATCGTCAACGCGTCGGCGGTCACGAACGTGAACGGCCCAGCATCGCCTAGTGGACGGTGTCGAAACTCGGCGACGTGCTCGTCCAACTCGGCGGCCATGCGAGAGACCTGGGACTTCGACAGCCGGTCGATTCCCAACGTCTTGACCAACTTGTCCATCCGGCGAGTACTGACTCCAGCGAGATAGCAGTCGGCAACAACAGTGATCAATGCGGACTCGGCGCGCTTGCGACGCTCCAGCAGCCACTCAGGGAAATAGGTGCCCTGGCGTAGTTTCGGGACCGCGATGTCCAAGGTCCCAACACGGGTATCGAGAGGCCGGTGGCGGTAGCCGTTGCGCTGGGCACGTCGGTCAGGATCTGGGCGGCCGTACTCGGCACCTGCAACCGCATCAGCATCCGCAGACAGCAACTCGTTGATCACAGTCTGCAACAGGTGACGCCTCGGCAAGCAGTTCGCCAAGCAGCCCGGCAGGGTCGACAATATGGGTAGCGGTCATCGTGTGGCCTTTCGCGAGTGAGTTGTAGGGGACGAAACTCGAGGATCACACGGTGACCGCCCTGCTGTCCAGCACGACCACCCCGCTACACCACTATGAGGGACTCAACTCCCTTGGTGATTAGTAGCGCCCTCGCTCATCAGCGAGATGCTGTTCGCAAATGATCCCACTAGCGCCATGTTCGCGACAGCACCACGTGTGCCAAACGTGTCGAGGTACTCCGATTCGAGCTGTGGGTTTAGGGCTTGGCGCCTGACACCGGGACCGCGTCCGCTAATCTGAGGTGTGTCTCAGCTGCCAACGATACGACGCATCGGCGGCAGCCACGAAATCGTGGAACCGTCCGGGCCGACTAGACAATTCCTTAGGCGTGCCGGTTTCGGCGACGATAGCACCGTCCGCTAAGGGTTCGAGGAAGACCACCTGATCGGCGCTATCTATGGTGGATAGTCTGTGCGCTACCACGATCACAGTGCGGCCCTCAGATAGTTGACTGATGACGTCGCTAATCGCCGATTCATTCTCGCCGTCCAGCGCCGAGGTAATCTCGTCGAGCAGCAGTATCGGAGCATCCTTGATGAATGCCCGAGCGATTGCCACTCGTTGGCGCTCACCTCCAGACAGGCTCTGCCCGGCAGGCCCCACTTCGGTATCCCAACCGTGAGGCAGCGCCTCAATCACCCGATCAAGTCTCGCCTTGCGAGCTGCTTCTTCCAACTCGGCGTCCGTCGCATTGGGACGGGCAATCCGCAGATTCTCCCGGATCGTGGTGTCAAACAGGTAGGTGTCCTGGAACACCATCGAGGTCAGCTCCATGATCCGCGTGGTTGGAATCTCGCGCACGTCCACCCCGCCGATGGTCACGCTACCGGCGTCGACATCCCAAAACCTTGCGGTGAGACGCAAGATCGTCGACTTCCCGGCCCCTGACGGCCCCACTAGTGCGGTGACTGCTCCCTGCGGGGCGGTGAGCGAGACATCGTCTAGGACAGGCCGGCCTGACTCGTAGGAAAACGACACTCCTCGGAAATCAATCGACGTCCCACGCGGTTCCCGTGCCTGCTCGGAATCAGGTTCGGCAAGTGGCGCGGCATCAAGGATTATTCCCATCTGGCGCAACGCCACTGCGGCGTTATCGACCTCAGATGCGTAGAGCGCGGCTTTTGTGAGCGGCAGCAGCATGCGCGCACTGACCGCCGCGATCACCAGATACGCAATCGGGTCCAGACGCGCTCCGGTCACGAACGACAGCCCCAAGGCGAGCACCACCGCGAAAGTCACGTTAGCGATGAGGTTGAATCCTTGGGCAGGTCGGCCCTTGATCCGAAGCCCGGCCAACGTCGCCTCAGAGTCGGCTTGCAGAGTCTCTTGTACGGGGTCCCACGACGTCGCGGCACCCGTGGCTCGAAGCACCGGTTGTAGCCTGGCGAACTCAATCAACCGGCCGGCTGCGGCGGCCGAGGTACGGTCTTCCATGTCATTGGCTCTGGTTGTTGCCGCCGACATTTTCCGCCACGTGAGAATAAACGGCAAGATCGACACTGCCATGACCACAGCTAACGGCCACTCAATGAATGCGGTGGCAACGAGCATCACCAACGGCACGATGAAGGCGTTGCAGAGGTTCGGGATCACCATTGATGCCAGATGCGACAGGGTGTTGATCTCCTTGGATGTCGCATTAGCCACGTCCGCTTCGCGTTTGGCATTAAACCACCCAAGCGGCAGCTGCAAGACATGATCTGCTACGCGATCAATTAAGGTATCGCATACTTCATAGACGCTGATCCGATAGGAGCGGTACATCGCGAAGGTGTCGACCGTCACCGTGATCGCGCCGAGGATGGCAACGACGACGAGCCAGGTGCCAAGGGTTTCAGAGCGGGAGAATAATGCCCGAAGGAAGGGGATCATCAACGCCAGTGTGATGCCTTGTAGGACAGCGGAGAAGGCGAACCAGCCCACCAACGTACGCAACTCGGCCCTGTTGACGACCCTGATCATTAGGTTCCACATGAGCGTGTTTCTCCTTAGGCCATGTAATGGAGTTCTTGGGCCCGCCACATCTCGCTATAGGTCCCCGCTTGGTCGACCAAGTCCTCGTGCCTACCACGCTGAGTGATGTGGCCGTCCTCAATCACGAGGATCTGGTCGGCGTCTCGGATGGTGGCGAGTCGATGCGCGATGATGATCACCGTGCGCCCGGATGCCAAGGTGCTGAGCGCTTCGTGGATCGCACGCTCCGACTGGGGGTCTGCTTGCGCGGTGGCCTCGTCGAGAATCAAGATCGGCGCATCCTGCAAGTATGCTCGCGCCAGGGTGATGCGTTGCCGCTCACCGCCCGAGAGGAAGCCACCAACCTCGCCAAGCACGGTGTCATACCCCTCGGGCAGACGCATAATGCGATCGTGGATGCATGCCGCACGGGCTGCTGCCTCGACCTCGGCGCGCGTTGCCGACGGTTTCGACAGCGCGATATTGGTATGGACCGAATCGTTCGACAACGTTACGTCCTGTAGGACGATCGCGACGCGGGAAAGTAGCCACGAAAAACTCGCCACGCGCACATCCACACCGCTGATGCGTACCACGCCATCATTGACGTCGTAAAAGCGCGCAATCAGCCGGGCCAGTGTGGACTTCCCTCCGCCCGACGGGCCCACCAGAGCCGTGACCGTTCCGGGCTCAGCCGTAAAGGAGACACCGTGCACAACGGGCACGTCAGGCTCGTAGGAGAAGGAAACCTCACAGACCTCAACTTGGCCGGGGTTTGGGCCCTCTTCTTGGGTGCGGCTGCCTTCGGGCATGGGTTTCTCGGAAAGTAGCTCTGCCGTGGTGCGAGCCGCCAGCTGCGACTCATAGATATGCTGCATCAGACCGACTAGCACCGTGAACCCCTCCGGGATACCGGGAGCGATCAGGAAGAATGGCAGCGTCGCCGACAGCGTGCTCCAATCCTGTGCGACGAATAGCGCCGCCAGTAACGCGACCGTGACGAAGACCGTGGCTGGACGCAGTAGCGAACCGAGCAGACTAATCGCTCTGCCGGAGCGACGAACCCAGTCGAAGGAGATGGCAGAAAATTGCTGGCGGGCGGCGTTAAAGCGCGTTCGGGTCGCATCGGTGGCCTGGAAATTCTTGATCTCCTTAATGCCCTCAAGCATTTCGACGGTGGCTGCGGCCAGTGCGGTCTGGGCATGTCCGAATCGCTCGGTGATATCGCTATAGCCGCGCATGGTCGTGCTGACGATGATCATGATCGCTACGGCCCACGTTCCAAAGAGCGCGAGCGCCAGTCGCCAATCGACCCACACGAGATACCCGAGGCCTACGACCATCGAGACCACGGCGTTGGTGACATCACCGGGAACATGCGCAACGAGAGTATGGATGGCTGCGGTATCGTCACACACCATCTTGCGGATGGCCCCGTGCGGCACCTGCGAGACCCTACCCAAGGGCAAACTGCCCAGCGCTTGGACCACATTGCCGCGCAACCGATGTCGGAGCTTGGCTTCTGCCTCGTGGGTGACACCCAATCCAAACAGGTAGAGCAATTGGCCCACGAACAGCGAAAGCACCGCTATCACGGCCCAAACCCACGGCTTTCCGGTCCAGCCGGTGCGCACCTGCCCGTCAAGCCAGATCGCGGCCATGTTGTGTAAGGCGACGAACGGCACCAGCGTGACGATAGCGCTTAAGGCTGTGAGGACTGCGGAAAGGACCATCGCGCCCTTGGCCGGGCGGATTAGTGCGGCGACGGAAATACTCACATCAGGCTCCTGTCGAGTCGAGTCTTTCGAAACGTTCATTGGCGCCACCACCACAGCAACGCAGTAACGGCCCAAAGGAGGCCCACCAGGCACCAATCTCGCACCTGCCACGGTGTGTGTTGGAGTTCCGTGCGCCGCGGATAGGCGCCAAAGCCACGTGAATCCATCGACAGGGCAACCCGTTCGCCGTGCTGGACGGCGAGGATCGCCAGCGGCACGAGGGAACCCACCCATCGAATTGCGGGCGCTAACGGCCCCCATGATGCCCCAATACCCCGCAATGCCCGCGCTGTGCGCAACAGCTGGAAATCTTGCCGGAAACGAGTGACGAAGGCGACAGCCGCAGTTCCCGCCGCAGTGACCCGATAGGGAAGCTTGAACGTCGTCGTCAACGTGCGAAGCAGCGCTTCCGGATGAGTGCTGATGCCTGAAAGCAGCATGAGGGACAACAGTGCCCCGATACCGCTCGCTGCCGCAAGCTCGCCACCGTGATTGTAGAGTGGGCTGACCTCTTCAATGGTGTAGTTGTAGCGGAACACCGGCAGTAGCACAGCTGCGATGACCCAGGGTGCTAGCAGTGACATGACCGTTCGAGCGCGACTCGCTCTCGCGGCTACCATGGCCAGGCTCGCTGCGATGAGCACTCCAACATTGACGGCCGGGTCCTTGCATACGAACACCATGACCATCGCCGGGATTAGCGCCAATAGCAACGTCACAGGATTGAACGATGAGAAGAGTCCACGGGGCACGGACGGCGAAGGCGGGTTCGCTGGTGCTGCGGATGCGGCGTTTTCACGAGTTTCGCTAACGGCAGCAGGTAGCGCGATGATGTGGCTGCAGCGTGATAGGGCAAGTTCTAGGTCGTGGGTGGCCATGATGACGGTTCTGCCCTCAGCGCGCAGTTCGTCGATGAAGGCCATGAGTTCGCAGGTATTCGCCCAGTCCTGGCCGTACGTGGGCTCGTCAAGGACAATCACATCGCGACGCTCGGCGACCATCGTAGCCACCGATAGTCTACGAATCTGGCCGCCTGAGAGAGTCAACGGGTGTTGGTCTCGATACTGGGAGAGATGGAATTGCTCCACAATAGCCTCGGCTTTAGACGCGGAAACATCCCCCGTGGAGATTTCGCCAGCCACGGTGGAACAAACCATCTGATGTTCCGGGTTTTGAAACACGTAGCCGACCTGGTGCCGCCCTCGCCGCACAACCTCTCCGCAGACCGTAGCGCGTTGTGCCTTTGATGGTATGAGACCCGCCAGCGCCGCGAGCAGGGATGTTTTGCCTGCGCCATTCGGCCCTATAAGGGCGATAAACTCGCCACCCCGTAGCCGCATAGAGATAGCTGGGGAACGTCCGGGAACACAGAAATCTGCCAGCTCTACCGTGGCGCTGCCTCCACCGTCGAGCGTGTCAATCGCATCGATGGTTTCCCATCCTGCTTCGGTGCGCCGCTGATATTGCACCGAATCACCACAGATATCCGTGATGCGGGGAACTCGAATGCCCGCCTGCTCGCAGGTCAAGGCGTGGTGCGGGGATTCGTCGCGTAACGCACGGGGCAGCCACACTCCGCACGCCTCAAGTTCCGCGGTATGGCTGAGAAAAACCTCATGTGGAGTTCCCTGCGCGATCACCGCGCCCTGCGCGTTGAGCGCTATGACGTGATCGCACAGGGGTAGGACCGGGTCGAGGTCATGGTCGATCACCACGATGCCCACGCCATCGCTAACCAGCTGTTGGATGACGCTGTAAAACTCGTCCGTGCCTTGCGTGTCAATCATCGATGTTGGCTCATCGAGGACTAGTAAGCGGGGCTGCATAGCCAGTGCTACCGCGATCGCTAGGCGCTGGCGTTGGCCGCCCGATAATCTCCATGGGCTCTCCCACAGCTTGGTCTCCAGACCAACCGCAGCCAATGCCTCGCGTACCCGTCGATCAATCTCAGGAACAGGCAGGCAGAGGTTCTGCAGCGCAAACGCGACATCGTCATACACCGTACGGGTAATGACTGCGGCATCCGGATTTTGTCCCACGTAGGCGACATTGGTAGCGATCAACTGGACCGTGGCGTCGGCGATTTCGGCGCCGGCAATTTGAACGCTGCCGGAGTATTCGGACGGCAGACAGTGGGGCACAAGGCCGCACACGGCTCGGACGAAGGTAGTTTTACCGCATCCAGAGGGCCCAATGACGGCCGTTACCTGACCGCTCAGGTGGACCAGGGTTGGACGTTGCAGCACCCACCGGTCCTGACCCAAGTAGTGAACGGAAAGATCCTCAACCGCCAGGAGCGCCCGCGCGGACTCGCTCACAGACCGTTGCTCGCTGCTCAAAGTGGAGGCCAGCCTTTCACTCACGATGGTCTACGCCTACGCCTACGCCTGCATTGTTGAGCAAACGGGTTAGTCCGACGACGGCCAAACCGCCAATGACGGACGACGTGACTCCCACCAGCACAATCAGTCCCGATACCGAGATTCCCACCGCGTGCTTGAGCAGCGTGAGGTACAACAGGCTGTTAAATGCCCCGAAGAATGCGGCGGAGATCAGATACGCCCACCACGTCCACTTCCGGTACAGCATCAACGCCATGGGAAACTCAACCAGGAGCCCGCCAATGACGTTACCGACAATCGCGGCAGGCCCAGTGGGAGTAGTAAATGCGCTCACAACTCCGATGATCAGCGCGGCCAGCAGTGAAGCGCCCGGCCTTCGCACAACGGCCAGAGGAAGGAGGTAGGGAATGACCCAAAGTCCGAGAAGGGACACCCCGAGCCAGACTGCGCTCTGCGAAGCCGCACCCGCCGGCGCGATGTAGTTCAGTGGGATGAGGATGATGAGGCCGACCACTGACAGGGAGGCCACCATCATGAGATTTCGGGTACCTAGAATTGAGTCGGTTAATCCTCCGCGAGCTGAGCGTCGAACTGTACCGGATCGGTCTGTCACAGCAAACCTCCTTCCACTTAGGTAAGCCTAACCTAACTCCCGACCGGGGTCAAGTCCCCGGCGTACCTTACATATATTGATCGCGTAGCTACAGTCGTGCCTCACATACTTTGAGCGCGTACTCCTACGCTGAACAAGTATGAACAAGGGTGTGGTCTCAATGTCGACACGTATCGAAGTCACCAAACAACTCAAACGGGCCTACAAAACCG